>CAYXZP010000011.1:0-34848 GCA_964469485.1 uncultured Myxococcales bacterium
CACTAGCCCGGGTGCCGTCCCCCTCGGGTTCGGCCAGGTGCGCACGATGCCCGCTGACGCCTTCGCCCGCGTGCCCGCCGCTCTCTATCAGATACCAAACCTCTTCGATCTCGCTACGCAGGAAGCGCAACTCGAGATCGGTCTCGAGTTCGTGGTTCTTGGCCCCGGCCATGCGGTCGGCGAACTCGTCGAGCTTGGCGCGCACCTCGCCGTCGCCGGCCATCGCGTTGCGTGTTGCCTCGAGATCGGCGGTAAGTTTAGCGTATTCCGGGGTGGCGCCGAGACGTTCGGCGTCCAGGGCGAGACCATCTTCATACTTGGCGATAGCGAGCCGGTAGAAGTCGGCCTTGTAGCGCTTCCAGAGATGCCGCGAGAAGGAGTCCTGCCATATCGCCCAAACCGTGCACGCCAGCAGCATGGCCACGGTGAACAGAAAGAGCGCCGCGTAGGAACGACGCTCGTCCTCTCGCAGCGGTCCCTGGGGATCCGTCATGCGCCCGCCCGCTCCATCACCGGCCGCCCCGGGACTCGATGAAACGACCCGTGTAGAACAGCGCCGCGCTCGCGGCCGCGGTCACGAGTTCGTCCGTGATCGCGTCGGCGCGTGTCAGACCGAGGTATAGAGCCCACGCAACCCCCAGGAGACCGGCGCCCTGAAGTCCCTTCCCGACGTAGAACGCCATCCCCTATATGTTGATCCAGGGGGTGACCATTATGTACTTGACGTTGAGCCCGTGGCGCAGCAGCAGCTTGATGGCGACCGCGACCATGTTGAGGAACAAGAACGAGGTCACGCCGAAACGCGCCGCCCCCCATTCATCCATGAAGGCACGGCCCTTCTTGCGGACGATCCACCAGTACATCAGTGCCGTGCCGACGGCGAAGTAGCCCACGCTGACGGCCAGACCGAAGAACGCAGAGGGCCAGTAAGCCCGGAATCCGAACATATAGGGCAAATCGACGTTCGACATGGCCACCACCTTGTGGCTGTCCCAGACCTCCCAGGGCCAGAACCAGTTCCACCCGGGCCCTCGCAAGAACGTCCCGACCACGATCAGGACGATCCACAGAACGTGGAAACCGAGGAAGAAGGTCAGGATCTCGTACTTGCGCTCGGCGAAGGTGTAATAGCCGTTGCCCTTGGGGTTGGTGTCTATGTAGGGGAGCGCCATCAGGCCGACGATGATGAGGCTCGGCAGCACCACGCCGGCGTGCCAGGGGTCGAAGAAGACGAGGATCTCCTGGAGCCCGAGGAAGTACCAGGGGGCTTTCGAGGGGTTCGGGGTGCGCGTCGGTGCAGCCGGTTCCTCCAGGGGAGCATCGACGAGCAGGGACCACAGCAGCATACCGACCATGACAAGCAACAGGCACAGGAACTCGCTCCTGACTAGGTGCGGCCAGGTGTGGATCTTGTCGTCGCCCGGCCCTCTGGCCGGTACTGGGGCTTGCGCCTGAGCCATCGCCGCTCCTACAGGGGCGGGCCCGAGAGCCCGTCTCGCCTGATGCGCCAAAAATGCACGGCCAGCAGGATGGTCGTCACCAAGGGAATGAAGATGCAGTGTAGGATATAGAACCGCAGCAAGGTGTGCGGCCCGATCTCGCCGCCCCCGAACAGAAGCGCGCGGGCGTCATAGACGGCGTTTACCCCGAGGAACTCGGCGAAGGGCCCTTCGTGGCCGACAACCGGGGCGGCGCGTCCCATGTTGGAGCCGACCGTAACGGCCCAGATGGACAGCTGGTCCCAGGGCAACAGGTAGCCCGTGAAGCTCAGCAGGAGGGTCAGGACCAGCAGCAGCACGCCGACCACCCAGTTGAACTCGCGCGGCGGCTTGTAGGAGCCGGTCATGAAGACCCGGAACATGTGCAGCCACACCGCAATGACCATCGCGTGCGCGGCCCAGCGATGCATGTTGCGCATGAGCATGCCGAAGGGCATGTCGAACTCGAGATACTTCATGTCGGCGTAGGCGTACTCGGCGACCGGGCGGTAGTAGAACATCAGGTAAACGCCGGTAACGATCGTGATCAGGTACATCAGGAAGGTGATGCCACCCATGCACCAGGTGAACTTCAGCCGCATGCCGTGCTTTCTCACCTTTGAAGGATGCAGGTGCAGCCAGATGTTGCCCGAGACCATCATCACCCGGTTGCGCGGCGTGTCCTCGTAGCCGTGACGGAACATCGAGCGCCAGATCTGGCTCTCGACGATCTGTTCTTTGACTTCGTCGAACTTGCTCATGGATTGTTAACGCCCAGCTGTCGCAAGGGTGCGCCTAGGCGCGCAAGAAGGCTCCCGGTCTTTCCCAGTCGCCCCGTTCCTGACGGTATTTGACGCTCATATCGATGAGCAACTGGCCGTCATCGGTCATTGCGACACGCACGCGTTCCAAGGGGCGCGGCGCCGGACCCTCGAAGTGGATACCGGATTTGTAGAAGCCGCTGCCGTGGCAGGGGCATTTGAACTTGTTCTCGGCTGTGAGCCAGCGCGGGGTACAACCGAGGTGCGTGCACTTGGCGAACAGCGCATAAACGCCGTTGGCCTCGCGGATTATCCACACCCGGAACTCTTTCTTGTATTTCTCGCTGACCTCGCCGATCGTAAAGTCATCGAGGCGGCCGGCCTTGAATGTCAGGTCGGGCGTAAAGAGCACCCGCGGAAAGGCCGAACGCATGCCCGCCAGCAGTGTGGCCAAGGACACCAAGCCGAAACCGGCCCAGCCGAGCCGGCCAAAAAAGTCGCGACGAGACCAGACGCTCGCTGTCAGAACTTCGTCAGCCATCCTTACCGTCCGCCGCGTGCTCCTCGAGCCCGCCCTTCACCTTGGTCAGCAGGGCTGCCACAAGCCCCCAAAACACCAGCGCCGCCGCCGTCGCCAAAAGGAGAAGCCCGACGGGAGCGAACACCGGCACCAACAAAAAGCCCACCAGGGACAGAAGCAGCCCGAACCCCAGCGCGCCCGCGCCTCCCGACCCCCCGCTCTTGGCGGCGCCGGACGGCTCGCCGTCCTCGGACATCCGCTCGGAGGTCTCGTGCTCCCCGGCCACCGGCAGCCGCTCGCGAACCAAGCTGACAGCGTAATCGTGAAGGGCTTCGCGGTCTGCAGCGGGACTGGCGTCGATCCGGGCGGCCATCTCGTCGGCCAAGCTTTCAAGCCCGGCCTCGGCCTCCCTCGTAACCGCCTCCTCCTGCCTACCGCCTTCTTCGCCCCCCCCCTCTCTGTCGTCGGACACGGCGCTTCGCCCTCGAAACGAGCAAAAAACTCGTAATACAAACCCGATTCGCCGTCAACTTTCTGCCGTGCCCATTAGCCGGCGCTTTCATAACAAGAGAGTTCTTGTCTGAACGCTAATAACCAAAGTAAGCCCGGCGGGTGCGAAGAGCCCTGCCCGGCGCCCTCGGGCCCTTACAACAGGCCGCGGGGTGGCTTTGTCGAAACCGCTGCCCCTGCTGCCAGAGGGCGGCTCGGACCGAACTGTGCACGGTCTGTCTGGCGCTAAGCGGCGCCTCCGGGCCGCCCCGGCCCCTGTTCAGGCCGCCCGCCCCGCTGGGCCGGCTCTGGTATGTGGCCGATTACCACGGCCCCCCCGGACAAGGAACGACGCCTTTGGCCGCCGCCATGCTCGGCTTCAAATACCGCGACCAACGTTGGAGCGGACGCCGGGTGGGGGCCTTCATGGCGCGCCAGGCCGCACAGCTCCCGCAACGTTTCGATACCGTCATCCCCGTTCCCCTGCACAGGGAGCGCCTCATCGCGCGTGGATATGACCAGGCGGGCTGGTTGGCCCGGGCCGTGGCCCGCCGCCTCGGTCTTCCCTGCCTTCTCGACCGGCTCGAGCGCACACGCGCGACCTTGCCCCAGGCCGGGTTGGGCAAGAACGAGCGTCACGACAACGCCGCCGGCGCCTTCGCCGCCCGGCGTCCACTGCCGGTTCGGACCCGCGTGCTGCTTGTTGATGATGTCGTCACCACCGGGGCAACGATCCAGGCAGCCGCCGCGGCCCTGGCCGCCACGGGCATCGAAGGCATCTGCGGCTTGGTGTTGCTCAAAGTAGCGCCACATTGACATCCGGTAAGTGCTGGGTTACGCGCAGCCCGTGGCCGCTAAGCGTCGGCGTGGGTTGAGCTACAAGGGCGCTGGCGTCGATATCGATGCCGCCGACCGGCTCGTCGGCCGTATATCCCGAATAGCACGGGCCACGCACGGCCCGGAGGTTCTTAGCGGGGTCGGCCCTTTCGCGGCGGCCATCCGCATCCCGCCCTCCTTCAAGACCCCAGTACTTGTGGCCTCCGCCGACGGGGTCGGCACCAAGCTCGATATCGCGCGCCTGGCCGGCCAGCACGAAACGGTAGGCATCGATCTGGTCGCCATGAACGTCAACGACCTGCTTACCTGCGGCGCGCGCCCGCTGTTCTTCCTCGACTACCTATCGACCGGCAAGCTCGCCGACATAGACGCCGTCGCCCTCGTCGAAGGCATGGCCGAGGGCTGTCGCCAGGCTGGCGCGAGCCTGGTCGGCGGGGAAACGGCCGAGATGCCCGGCTTCTATCCCGCGGGCGTCTATGACCTTGCCGGGTTCTCGGTCGGTGTGGCCGAGCGCAGACGCCTTATCGACGGACGGCGCGTGAGGGCGGGCGATGCCGTGGTCGGGTTGCACGCAAGCGGCCTGCACAGCAACGGCTTCAGTCTTGCGCGAAAGGCCCTTGGCGCAAGCACGCGCGCCTCTCTCAAGCGTAGGCCGGCGGGGCTCGGCCGCAGCCTGGGAGAGGAACTGATGAGTCCGACCAGGATCTATGTGCGCCCCGTGCTGGCCGCCCTCGACCGCTTCCGCATCAAGGCCATGGCCCACATCACCGGTGGCGGCCTGCCGGGCAATCTGCCGCGCGTCCTGCCAAAAGGCGTCGGCGCCGTCATCGAACGAGACAGCCTGCCCAAGCTTGCCGTGCTCGAGCTTGTTCAGACCGAGGGCCGGGTCACGCAAGGGGAGATGGACCGCACCTTCAACTGCGGCATCGGCTACACGATCGTCGTACCCGCCGGCCAGGCCGGCGACCTGTGCACCTTCATGCGGCGCCGCCGGGTCCCGGCCTCGGTGATCGGACGGATAGTGGCCGGCCCGAGGCGAGTGCGGTACGCATAAATCCGATGGCCCGCGTCTCAACCGACAGGTTGCCCATAGGCATTCTGGCTTCCGGCACGGGGAGCAACTTCGACGCCATCGCCGAAGCCATAGAGGAGGGCCGGCTGGCGGCCGAGATACGTCTGCTGGTATGCAACCGGCCGCAGGCGCCGGTCCTGGCCCGGGCGGCCAGCCGCGGCATCGAAAGCGTTACCGTCGAACACGGCCGCTTCGCCGACCGTGGGTCCTTCGAGCGGGAACTGGTCGACCTGTTCGAGGGAGCAGGGGTCGAGCTGGTGGCCATGGCCGGCTTCGACCGCGTCATAACGCCCGTGCTGATCTCGGCCTTCAAGGACCGGTTGATCAACATCCACCCGGCCCTCCTGCCGGCCTTCCGAGGGGAGGACGCGCAGCGGCAGGCCTCCGACCACGGCGTGCGGTTGTCGGGGGCCACGGTGCACCTCGTCGACGAGGAGGTCGACCACGGCCCCATCATCGTGCAGGTCGCCGTGCCGGCCCTGCCCGGCGAGGACCCCGAACTGCTGCGCGAACGCATCCTGGCCCAGGAGCACCGCATCTACCCCTGGGCCATTCAGTTGTTCGCCGAGGGCCGTATAAGGGTCGCGGGCCGCATGGTCAGCATCGACGGTGCCGCAGCGCCCGCCGGCGCGGCCTTGGTCAGCCCTCCCATCGAAGGCTCCTGACCCGGCCACAGGGGTATTTTGCAAAACAGCGGCCAGGGCTGGATAGGCAGCGACGAATCGGGCAAGGGCGATTACTTCGGGCCTCTCGTAGTGGCCGCGGTGCACGTCGACGAGGCTTCGGCCGCGCGGCTGGCCGCGGCCGGGGTGCGCGATTCCAAACGTACGAGCAGGGGCCAGGCCACCCGCTTGGCCGAGATGATCAGCGCCGAGCACCCGCACAGCATCGTCGTCATCGGACCCCCGCGCTACAACGAACTCTACCGCAAGATCGCCAACCTCAACCATTTGCTGGCCTGGGCCCATGCCCGCGCCATCGAAGACCTGCTGGCCGAACAGGAATGCGGGCGCGTGGTGGTCGACCGCTTCGCCAAGGACGGCGTCCTCGCTTCCGCGCTCATGGAGAAAGGCTCGGCGGTCGAAGTCCAGGAGCGGGTGCGCGCGGAAAGCGACATGGCCGTGGCCGCGGCCTCGTTGCTGGCACGCGCGAGGTTCCTCGCCGAGTTGGAGAAACTTTCCAGCGGCTGCGGTATCGGGCTGGCCGCGGGAGCCGGTGATCCCGTCATCGTATCGGGCCGCAGCTTCATCAAGCGCCACGGAGCCGACGCTCTCGGCACGATCGCCAAGCTGCACTTCAAGACCACGCGCAAGCTCGTCGGCAGCGCCTCTTAGGTCCGCTGCTCGCGTATGTCCGGATAGAACCGCGCCAGGCGCCCGGCCGGACACCCGGCCAGATACAGCAGCCGCAGTAGCCACATACGCACGATGGTTCGCCAGGCGCCCGCCACCCGCCAGCGCCTCGCCGAGTTGAGCACGGGTCGTGCCGGCACCGCCATCGGCGCCAGACGCCTCAGCCTACGGGCAAGCTCGATGTCCTCGAACAACACTTGCTCGGGATATCCACCGGCGCGCGCGAACAGATCCCGGCTCACGAAGATCGCCTGGTCCCCGGTCCCCGTCCGCGTCAAACGCGAGCGCAGGGAGATCATGGCGGCGACCAGGCCGAGCAGGCGGCTGCGGTCGTCGAATTCGAGGTCGAAGCGTCCCCACCCGTGAGTGCCGTCACGGGTAAGCCGTAGGAGGTCGGCGGCGAAACCGGCCGGCAGCCGGCTGTCGGCGTGCAGGAAGACCAGAAGCTCGGAACGGGCCAGGCGGGCCCCCTCGTTCATCTGCAGCGCCCGCCCGCGGCGGGCGCTCACAACGGTGGCACCCGCATCCCGGGCCCTTGTGACCGTACCGTCACGGCTGCCTCCGTCGATAACGATGACCTCGTCGGCTTCGCGCGCCGACTCGACCGCGGCCGCGACCGTGCCGGCCTCCTCGAGGGTCGGAATAACGACTGACACCCGGCAGCAAGGCCGGGTTTGCTGGGTTAAAGGGCCTTGGTGCGGCTGGCCCTGCGGTGGATCCTGCGCCTTCGGCGGCTGGCG
The DNA here is from genome assembly GCA_964469485.1 of uncultured Myxococcales bacterium. Taxonomy (GTDB): domain Bacteria; phylum Desulfobacterota; class Binatia; order UBA1149; family CAYXZP01; genus CAYXZP01. The sequence continues at coordinate 7,250 of CAYXZP010000011.1, forward strand.
CCCGGCGGACGTTGGCCGTTGCCCAAGGCGCGCCGCTTCATGTCGGCGAGCTGCCGGCGGATATAGCCGGCATCGAGCTCGAGCAGGTAACACACGTTCTCGAAAGCGAAGGGCCAATCGGTGTCCCGGCTGCTCACCCAACGGTCGACCTCATGGAAGCGCATGCGGTCCTCGACCCGTGGCGAGGCCACCCCCTTCTCGTATTCGAGGAGGGCCTCTTCGAGAACGGCGAGCATGAGTTCGCGGTTCTCAAGTTCGAACTCGGAGCGGCGGGGAAGAAGTTCGTCATCGACGACAGGGAGTCTGTGTGCATTGGCCGACATCTTAGTCTGAGACCTCCGTTGGTGCATGCGAGCATACGGCCGCTGCCTTTCGGGGGTCAAGTTCATTCGACAGCCAAACGTTCGTTTAGCGCCGGATTTGATAGCGGCCCTCGACGGCCCCATAGTCTGGCCGCCATGGACGGGTCGCATAACTTCGGCCGGCTCGTCGAGATCATGCACCGGCTGCGCTCACCGGGGGGCTGCCCCTGGGACGCCGAACAGACGCATGAATCGCTGGCCCCCTACCTCATAGAAGAATGCTACGAGGTCATCGAGGCGCTCGAACAGCGCGGCGACCCCGAACTTTGCGAGGAACTCGGCGACGTGCTCTTGCAGGTCGTCTTCCACAGCGAACTGGGCGCGGAACGTAACGCCTTTACGATCGACGACGTCGTACGACAGCTCACGGACAAGCTTGTCCGGCGCCACCCGCACGTGTTCGAAGACGTGGTGGTCGGGTCTACAAGCGAGGTCGTCAGCAATTGGTCGCGTATAAAACGCGAGGAACGAACCGTGGACGGCGCCGCGGCCTCGGAGCTCGCCGGCGTGCCAAAAGCCCTGCCCGCCCTGCTAAGGGCCCACCGCATCGGTGAGAAGGCCTCCGGGGCCGGCTTCGACTGGAGCGATGCCGGCGGGGCCCGCCGGAAGATCTCCGAGGAGTTGGCCGAACTCGACAGCGCCGCCGCCGGCTCGGGCTCGGTCGAGGATGAGATCGGCGACCTGCTCTTCGCCGTGACCAGCTACGCGCGTCTGTCGGGCTTCAATGCCGAAGGCCTCCTGCAAAGAGCCTTGGAGCGTTTCCGGCTGCGGTTCGAGGCCATGGAGAAGGCCATCGAGGGTTCGGGCCGGGACATTCACGATCTCGATGCCGGCGAGCTCGACCGGCTGTGGGACTCGGCCAAGGACGCCGAGCCTTAAGCCCGCCCCGTCTTGCCTGCCATGGCCACGAGATCGCGGATCTCGCGGCTACCTACCGCCCAGGCCACGCCGATATAGGAAAGCCCGCCTATGGCCACCGAGGCCGCGAGATCGGCGTATATCGGGATGGATATGAGCCCGGCCGCGGTGAAGGCGCGCCAGCACCACAGGGCCGCGGCCATGGCCGCAGCCGCCGAAGCGTGGTGAGCGAAACAGCGCAGGAGCCGGACCGTTCGGCCGAGCGGTAGCCGTCGTGCGAGCAGCAGGTACAGGCAAACAGCGTTGAGCGTCGAGGCCAGCGCCGTTCCGGCGGCCAACCCGGCATGCCCCATGTCGGCGATCCGCAACGCGTCACCGGCAGAGGCCACCAGGGCCGCTCCCCACCACGGCGCCCCGGGGTCGGTCGGCCCCATGAGCGCAAGATCGAAGAGCAGGTTGGCGGCGAGCGCCCCGCTGGCGACCAGGACCGGGATACGCGGCCGTTGGAAGGCGTAAAACGGCGCCACCAGAACCCGTGCCGATGCCACGGCCAAGAGTCCCGGGGTGTAGGCACGCAAGGCCATGGTCGTCATGGCGGTATCGGCCGGACCGAAACTGCCGCGCTCGAACAGAGCCGACACCAGCAGCGGGGCCAGCATCCACAGTCCGACGGCGGCCGGTATGGCAAGCGACCATACCAATCGCAGTGAGTAACCGAGGCTGTCGGCCATCTCCTCGACGCGTCCGCCCTTTGCCTGGCGGGCCAGCGTCGGAAGCGCCGCGGTGCCCACGGCGACCGCGACTATCCCCAGGGGAAACTCGAAGAGGCGGTCGGCATACCACAGCCACGACACGCTGCCCGACGGCAGCAGGGAGGCCAGCAGCGTGGCGACCAGGACGCTGAGCTGGTAGACCGCTCCGCCGAACAGCGTCGGTACCAACAATCGCCCGACCCGGCCGACGGCGCCGTCACCACGGCCGAGCAGCATTCGCGGGCGCAGCCCTTCGGCGGCAAGCGAGGGCGTTTGGACGGCGACCTGCAGGATACCGCCGACCAGAACACCAACCGCCAGACCGTAGACCGGCACCTTCAGACGCGGGGCCAGCAATCCTGCCGCGCATATTATCGAGAGGTTGAGCAAGATGGGGCCGAGGGCCGGCGCGGTGAACCTGTTGAAGGTATGCAGCGTACCCATGGCCCAGGCGGCCGAACCCACCAGCACGAGGTAGGGGAACATCAGCATTGTCAGCCGGCCGGCAAGGGCCAGTTTGCCGGACTCGGACGCGAACCCCGGAGAAAGCAGGCCGACAAGCTCATGCGCCCACCACATTCCCGCCGCCGCGATCGCAAGCAGCACGACTAAGGAAACCGCGCCGACGGCGCCGGCCGCACGCAAGGCGGCCTGCTTGCCCCCTTGCAGGAGACGCTCGGTGAACACCGGCACAAAAGCGGTGCTGGCCGCGCCTTCGGCCACGATGCGGCGGAAGAGGTTCGGTATGCGAAAGGCGACGAAGAACGCGTCGGCGCCGCTGCCCGCACCGAAGAAGGCCGCGATCGCCATATCCCTGGCGAGCCCGGTGATGCGGCTCAGCAGGGTCAGCCCCCCGAGCGAACCCGCCGCTTGCGCTATAGCGCGCCGCGCCGCGCCGGCCGCTACGGTTTGACCGTCGCCCCCCGCGTTGCTAGTTTCCACGGCTTACGAGCTTAGCAGATGGCAAACCATCCGTCGGCAAAGAAGCGTCACCGCCGCTCAGAGAAAGCGCGCGTGGCCAACCGCAGCGTGCGAACGACCATCCGTACGCTTGTCCGCAAGGTCAACGAAGCCATCGACAGCGGCGACGGTGAGACCGCCCGCACGGCACTGGGCAGCGCAACACGGGCGCTGGCCAAAGGTGCGGCCAAGGGCATCGTCCACCCGGCCAATGCCGCCAGGCGCACCTCGCGGCTCGCTCGCAAGGTCGCCAAGCTCGGCTAGCCCGGCTACGGCCCCCCCATAAGACGCTGGTGTATTGCCCGGGCCAGGTCCTCGGCCAGGGCGTCCTGTGCGCGTGAGCGGCGGGCCTCACCCAGTTGCACTGAATCCATCTGGGCCAGATCGCCGGCGGCCGAAAGCTCGCCGGCCACGAAATCCGAACTGCTGGCCACCACAGCACCGGCCACCGCCGCATGCCCTCGTGTAGAAGAGACCCGCTCGGACCTCCATAGTTCTTCACCGCCGCGGGCCTCGAGCCGGGCCGTAGCCACCACGGTCGTCTCGTAGTCGAGCACCTCATCGTACTCGTCGAAGGAAACGGCGCGTGTGTACGGCTCATCCAACTCGACCCTGAGTATGACCTCGGCGGCGCCGGCCTCGGGCATGACCGTGAAGCGTCCCTGCCGGCGGATCAGGATCCGCAGCCGGCGGCGTAGGTGGTCGGCAAAGACCGGGTCCCCGCTGCCCGCCTCGACCTCGGCGACATGCAGCCTGGTCACCTCGTCGGCCACCGGCGCGCGGGGATGGACGAGACTGTATCCGCAGGCGTCCACCATCAACACGCAAACAAGAAGCGGGAGAAAAGGGCCGGACCTGCCGGCAGAGACAGCTTTCACGACAGGACTATGTTGACCAGACGGTTGGGCACTACCACCGTGCGCGCCAGCGAGCGTCCCTCGATGAGCTTGGCGATACGTTCGTCCGCGAGCGCGGCCTGTTCGATATCGTCCTTGGAAGAACCGGCGGCCACGGTTATGCGCGAACGGACCTTGCCGTTTATCTGGACCGCGATCTCGGCTGTTTCCCTGGTCAACGCAGACTCGTCGATGGACGGCCACGGCATCTCGTCAAGGTCCCGGCCCCGGACCGACAAGCTCCAAAGTTCGCTGGTCATATGAGGGGCGAAGGGGAACAAAAGCCGTAGGGTGGTGGCCGCCGCAAAGGACACCAGGGCCGGACTCGGGCCCGCCTGTTGGGTGCGCAGGTCCTGGATGGCGTTGACGAGTTCCATGATGGCCGCGATCGCCGTGTTGAGGTGTATACGCTCGCCGATGTCGCGCGTGACGCGCGCTATGCATTCATGGACACCGCGGCGCAGCTGTTTCTCGCCGGACCCGAGACCCGCTTCGCCGGGGTCCTCCCACGCCAGCCCGTCGGTGCCGGCCAGCGAACGTGTTAGACGCCAGACCCGGCCGAGGAAACGGTGGGCGCCCTCGACGCCGCGTTCGCTCCACTCGAGGTCCTTTTCGGGCGGGGCGGCAAACATGGAGAACAGACGGGCCGTATCCGCGCCGTAGCTGGCGACGAGTTCGTCCGGGTCGACGACGTTGCCCTTGGACTTGCTCATCTTGGCGCCGTCCTTGATCACCATCCCCTGGGTGAGCAGACGCTCGAAGGGCTCGGCAACACCGACCCAACCCAGGTCGCGCAATGCCCGCGTAAAAAAACGCGCGTAGAGCAGATGGAGCACGGCGTGCTCGACACCGCCTATGTATTGGGCGACCGGCAGCCAGCGGGAGGCCTCGTCGCTGTCGAACGGCTTGTCGTCGCGCTGGGGAGAGAGAAAGCGCAGGAAGTACCAGGACGACTCCACGAAGGTGTCCATGGTGTCGGTCTCGCGCCTGGCCTCGGCGCCACAACGCGGACACGAGGTGCGGACGAAACTGTCGAGTCCGGGAAGCGGGGAACCCCCGCCGGCCAGCAGTTCAACGTCGGTGGGCAGCAGCACCGGAAGTTCCGCTTCCGGCACCCCCACGATGCCGCAGTCCCCGCAGTGGACCACCGGAATGGGCGCCCCCCAGTAACGCTGCCGCGATATGCCCCAATCGCGCAAGCGGTAGTTGGTCACCCGCCGGCCCTTGCCTTCGCCTTCGAGGCGCTCGGCTATCGCATGCCGGGCCTCAGCGCTGGCAAGCCCGTCGAAATCGCCGCTGGCAACGAGGCTCCCGTCATCCTCGAAAGCGGCCTGCCCGGCCGCTAGCCGCTCGTCGCTCGCACCGCCGGTCCGGCGGACCACCTCGACGACGGGCAGGTCGTGACCGCGGGCGAACTCGAAGTCGCGCTGGTCGTGCGCCGGCACCGCCATTATGGCGCCGGTGCCGTAGTCCATGAGCACGAAGTTGGCCAGATAGACGGGCAAGCGCGCTCCGTTGACGGGGTTGACGGCATGGCAGCCGGTGAAGCCCCCCTCCTTTCCGCTCGCGCGCGTTTCACGGTCCTGGCGACGGATGCGTTCGATGAAGTCCCCCACCTCGGCCGTTTTCCCGCCGGCCTCGCCGAGCCCGGCCGCGCGCGGGTGTTCGACGGCCACACTGACGAAGGTGGCGCCGAACAGGGTGTCTGCGCGGGTCGTGAACACATCGAGGGCTCCGGCGCACTCGACGAGCTCAAAGTCGATCTCGAGGCCCTCGCTGCGCCCTATCCAGTTGCGCTGCATCGTGCGGACGCGCTCCGGCCATCCGTCCAACTCGTCGAGACCGTCGAGAAGTTCGTCAGCATAGTCGGTTATGCGCAAAAACCACTGGTCGAGATCCTTGCGTCCCACCGGACTGTGGCCACGCCAGCAGCTGTCGCCGTCGACCTGTTCGTTGGCCAGCACCGTGCCGCAGCCCTCGCACCAGTTGACCTCCGCCTTCTTCCTGTAAGCGATGCCCCGCTCGAGCATCTGCAGAAAGAACAACTGTTCCCAGCGATAGTACCCGGGGTCGCAGGTGGCCAGTTCCCGGTCCCAGTCATAACTGAACCCCATCCTGCGCAACTGGCTGCGCATGACCTCTATGTTGTCGCGGGTCCACTCGGCGGGCTGCACGCCCCGTTCTATCGCCGCGGTCTCGGCCGGCAACCCGAAGCCGTCCCAACCTATCGGGTGGAGGACCCGGTAGCCGGTTGCACGCAGAAAGCGGGCCAGGACGTCGCCGATCGTATAGTTGCGTACGTGCCCCATGTGGATGCGGCCCGAAGGATAGGGAAACATCTCGAGAAGATAGAAGGGTTTGTCTCCGGAGGCCGGCAGCGCGTCCTTGTCACGCTCGAGCCACTTCTTCTGCCAGCGCGGTTCGATCGAAACCGGATCGTAACCACTTGTCCCGGCGACCCCGGCTTGCCGGGCCACACGGTCAAGAACGCCGTTTATGAAGGCCGGGGCGCTGTCATCGGAAAATCGCTTGGCCAGCTCGACCGCCTCGTTGACCGCCACGGCCACCGGAACCCCGCCGCTTGCCGTCAGCTCGCCGACGGCGAGCCGCAACAGGCTCAGTTCGACCTTCGACATCCTGCCCAGTTCCCAGTTGTCCGCCGCGCCGTCGATGAGCGCGTCTATGTCGGCGCGTCTGTCGAGAACGTCCGCTGCCAGTGTGGCGGCAAAGGCGCGCACGGCGTCGCTGGTCGCCGGCGCCGAGGCCCAGAAGCCGTCGAGCACCGAGTCGAGATCGTCGCCAGCCAGCTCGACCTGGTAGAGTAATTGAAGAGCGGCCTCGCGCCCCCGCCTGCGTTCGCCGCTAGACACCCGCCGAGGCCCTACGGTATCCGTCCGAGCTCTGTGATCGTCTCGATCAACGTGACCACGGCGTCATAGCCCTTGTTGCCGACCTCGCCGCCGGCCCTGGCCAAGGCCTGCTCGATACTGTCGGTCGTCAACACCCCGAAGGCCACCGGAATGTCGCTGTCCAGGGCCACGCGTTGTATGCCGGCCACGGCGCCCTGGCAGACGTACTCGAAGTGCGGGGTCTGACCCTGGATCACGGCGCCCAGACAGGCGATGCCGTCGTAGGCCCCCGAACGCGCCAGCCTCTGGGCGACTAGCGGCAACTCAAAAGCCCCCGGCACCGCATAGATGTCCTCGTCGGTCAGCTCCACTCCGTGGCGCGAGGCGGCGTTACGGGCACCCTCGAGCAGGCTGTCCGTCACGGCGCGGTTGAACCGGCTGACCACCAGGGCGATGCGGCGGCGCGCTGCCATGTTCAGCCGGGCCCGCCCTTTTGGGTCCCGTGCCCCGCGATCAGATGGCCGAGCTTGTCGCGCTTGGTCGCCAGATAGCCGACGTTGTTCTCGTGCGGTTGAGTTTCCAGGGGCCGCCTTTCCACCACCTCGATCCCGTAGCGCTCCAGACCCTCGACCTTTTGTGGATTGTTGGTCAACAGACGCACCCTGCGGATGCCGAGGTCCTTCAATATCTGGCAGGTGATCCCGTAGTCGCGCAGATCTTCCTCGAAACCGAGCTCCAGATTAGCCTCGACCGTGTCGCGGCCCGCCTCCTGCAAAGAGTAGGCCCGCACCTTGTTGGCCAAGCCGATGCCCCGACCTTCCTGATGCATGTAGACGACCACGCCCCGGCCCTCCCGCCTTATCAGGTCCATGGCCATGGCCAGCTGCTCCCCGCAGTCGCACCGGGTAGACCCCAGCACATCGCCCGTCAGACATTGTGAGTGAACGCGCACGGTCACCGGTTGGCCCGGCTCGATGGTGCCGGACAGCAGAGCCATATGTTCGTGGTCGTCGAGGTCGTTCTGATAGACGATGGCCCGGTACTCCCCCCCGAGGCCGCTTTCGATCTTGCGCTCGGCAACACGGCGAACCACAAGCTCGTCACGCAGACGCTCGGCCACCACGGCCGCCACGGTTACGGCCGCCAACCCGTGGCGCTTTCCGAGCAGCCCCACGGCTTCCTTGTCGGCCAGTTCACCGTCATCGTCGAGCACGGCGACCAGCGCAGCCGCCGGTGCGTCGCCGGCCATGGTCACGAGATCACAGGCGGCCTCGGGAATGGCAGCCTTGACCAACACTCCGCCGTTCCTCGCGCGCAGCGGAAAGACATGGCCCGGCATGACTATGTCGGCGGCCGACGCATCCGGGTGCCCGGCCGCTTGTATCGTCCGCGCCCGGTCGGCGGCCGAGATGCCGGTGGAAACTCCGCTGGCGGCCTCTATCGAAGTGCCGAAGGCCGGGCGCTCAGGGGCCGCGGAATCTCCAGCCAGCATGGGAATACCGAGCTGGCGCATGCGTTGTTCGGTCATGGCCAAAGAGGTGAGGCCCCGGCCCTCGCCCACCATGAAGTTGACCTGCTCGGTGGTGATACGCCCCGCGCCGGCACACATGTACACGCCACGGTCGGGATGCAGATCGTCGTAGAGCACGACCATCCGGCCCGCCTCGAGTTCGGCGACCGCGCGGGCCAGTTCCTGGCCGTGTTTGGGCTCCTGTCTCACTCGAAACGTCCCCGCCACACGAGATCACCGTCACTATCGGCCCACGAGACCGCGGTGGCACACAACCCGGCGGCCGGCTTCGTCACACCGAGGGTCCCGAGCATGGGCACTCCGTCACCGCCGATGAACCGGGAATTATAGAAGATGGTCATGTCATTGACCACGCCCGCACGCAGGGCCGAGGCGGCCACCTCGGAACCACCTTCGATGAGCAATTCGAGGACGCCACGGCGGGCAAGCTCGGCGAGCAGGCGGTCCCAGCCGCGGCGCCCGCGGCTCCCGTTCTTGCCGAACGCCACCACTTCGGCGCCGGCCGCTTCGAGCCGCCCGGTCTTTGCGCGGCTGGCCGAACTCGCCGCCACGAGCAAGCAGGGGCCGCGGCCGCTGATCACGCGCGCGCCGGCGGGGGTTCGGAGCCGCGAGTCAAGAACCACGCGCAAGGGCTGCTTGGCGCCGGCCACGCGGCAGCTGAGCCGGGGATCGTCGGCCAATACGGTGCCGACGCCGACAAGCACCGCGTCGGCGCGCCGCCGCATATCCTGAACCAGCGCCCGTGAGGCTGGCGAGCTTATCCACTTCGAATCCCGCGTGCGTGTCGCTATCCGGCCGTCGAGCGTGGCCGCGAGCTTCAGGTGCACCCGCGGACGGCTCTCGGTGATCCAACGCTCGAAACCGCCGATGAGATCTTCACTCTCGCGGCGCAATACGCCGAGCCGGACCTCGATACCGTGGCGGCGCAACTCTCGTACGCCGCGGCCGGTCACCTCCGGGTTGGGATCGCGGCAGCCTGCCACCACGCGGCTTATGCCGGCCTCTATTAGCGCTCGTGTGCACGGTGCTGTCTTGCCCGAAACACAGCAGGGCTCGAGCGTGACGTAGGCGGTGGCTCCCCGGGCGCGCCTTCCGGCGGCCTTCAACGCTTCCACCTCGGCGTGCGGGCCGCCGAAACGGGCATGGTGCCCGCTGCCCACCCGCGAAGACCCGCGAACGATGACACAACCCACCGGCGGGTTGGGGGCGGTGAGTCCCCTGCCGGCGTCGGCCTCGGCCAGAGCCCCGCGCATCCAGCGGATATCCGTTTCAATGATACCGCCGCCCTTGTCGGCGCGCCGCTTCACCTAAGACCCCCCTAGCCCGCCGCGCTCCTTCACGAGCGATTCGAGCGCTTCCATGAACTCGTCTATGTCACGGAACGAACGATACACGGACGCGAAGCGCACGTAGGCAACATCATCGAGGTCCTTGAGGCAGCTCATGACCGCCTCTCCCACCGCCTCCGAGCTGACCTCGCGGGTACCGGCATCCTGCACCGCGCGCTCGACACGGCTGACGGCCTCGTCGATGGCGTCGGCGGGGATCGGCCGTTTTTCGGAAGCTTTGATGAATCCGGCGCTCACCTTCTCGCGGTTCCAGGATTCACGACGCCCGTCCTTCTTGACGACCATCGGCATGACAACATCGACCCTTTCGTAGGTCGTGAAGCGGCGGTCGCAGCCAAGACACTCGCGGCGACGCCTGACCTGGCCACCGTCACGCGTGTCGCGCGAATCGACGACCTTGTTCTCCGGGTGTTGGCAGAACGGGCACTTCATGGAGCGCGCCCCGGGCCTCGACGCCTACTCGGGCGGACGGTTAGGAAGCGTAACCCCGGGCCGGATAGATGGGAAATCGCCGGCACATTTCGCTGACACGGGCGGCAACGGAGGCCAGCGTGTCGCCATCAGCCGTGTCGGCAAGCACCTCGGCGATAAAAGAGGCGGTCTCGGCCATTTCCGGTTCCCTCATGCCCCGCGAGGTGACGGCCGGCGTTCCCAGCCTCAGCCCGGAGGTAACAAAGCGGGGGCGCTGGTCGAAAGGCACCGCGTTGCGGTTGGTGGTTATGCTGGCCGTCTCGAGGGCCGTTTGCGCGTCACGCCCTGTGATCTCGCCCTCGCGCAGGTCGATCAGCAGGAGATGGTTGTCGGTGCCCCCGGACACCAGGGCCAAGCCGTGACCGGCGAGTGCCGCGGCCAAGGCGCGCGCGTTCGCCACCACGGCCGCCTGGTAATTCTTGAACCCGGGCATGAGGGCTTCGCGGAAGGCCACCGCCTTGGCGGCAATGACGTGCATCAGGGGGCCACCTTGGTTGCCGGGAAATATGGACGAATCGATCGACTTGGCATACTCGGACTTGCACATGATCACGCCGCCGCGTGGCCCGCGCAACGTCTTGTGAGTCGTCGTGGTGATAAAATCGCACGAGGGCACCGGCGATGGGTGCAGCCCGGCGGCGACCAGGCCGGCGACATGGGCGATGTCGGCCATGAGCAAGGCCCCGACCTCGTCCGCGATGGAACGAAAGGTCTCGAAGTCGAGAGTGCGCGGGTAGGCGCTGTGCCCGGCCACGATCATCTTCGGATGGTGGCGTATGGCCTGCGCGCGCACATGGTCGAAGTCGATGAGCGAATCGCCCTCACCAACGCCGTAGGAAACCACGTTGAAGAATCTCCCCGAAAAATTGACCTTGGCCCCGTGGGTCAGATGGCCGCCGTGGGCGAGATCCATGGCAAGCATCGTGTCGCCCGGCTCGAGCTGGGAGAAGTACACGGCCATGTTCGCCTGCGAACCCGAGTGGGGTTGAACGTTGACGTGTTCGGCCGAGAACAGCTCTTTGGCGCGGTCGATGGCCAGCTGCTCGCACACATCGACGAATTCGCAGCCCCCGTAATAGCGGCGTCCGGGATAGCCCTCGGCGTATTTGTTCGTCAGCACCGAGGCCATGGCCTCGAGGACGGCCTCGCTCACCACGTTCTCCGACGCGATCAGTTCGAGGTTGAGTTCCTGACGCCTGCCCTCGGCCTGAACGGCGTTGTAAATGTCCGGGTCCGTCTGCCGTAACTCGGTCACTTGTCGCCCCCGCTGCCGCGCCCCCTGTTCTCGATCTCCGATATCTTCGAGACCCGCCGGGCGTGGCGTCCGCCCTCGAAACCGGTCTCGAACCAGGCTTTCACGATCTCCTTTATCAAGGGCTCTCCCAGCACGCGCCCGCCCAACACCAACACGTTGGCGTCGTTGTGGAGCCGTGACATGCGGGCGCCGGCGATGTCGTGCACAAGCGCGGCCCTCACACCGGCAACCTTGTTGGCGGCGATCGACATGCCTATGCCGGTGCCGCAAAGCAGCACGCCGTAGCGCGCCCGGCCACCGGCGACGGCCTCGGCGACGCGCAGCGCGTAATCCGGATAGTCGACGGATTCGCTCCCCTCCGTGCCGAGATCCTCGACCGCGAGGTCCAGGTCGCCAAGAGCCGCAACGACCGCGTGTTTGCCGTCCACCGCGGCATGATCGCACCCGACGACGACCTTGTTGGTTGCCGCGGCCGTGTTCTCATCGCTGCGGCCCACGCTAGGAGTGATTATCTATATAATCGACGATGTCCCGGACCGTACGGATCTTCTCCGCATCTTCATCGGAGATCTCCATGTCGTATTCGTTCTCGAGGTCCATGATCAACTGGACTATATCCAGGGAATCGGCGCCGAGGTCTTCGAGGAACGAAGACTCGGCGGTGACCTGCGACCTCTCGAGGGTCAGGCGATCACAGATCAGGTCGATGACCTTGTCGGATATTGACGACATCGGGAACCTCCGTAGGCGGGACGCGCCCTACATATACATGCCACCGTTGACTTGCAACACGGTCCCGGTGACATAGGCCGCCGCGTCGCTGACGAGATAGCCGACCGCCGCGGCCGCCTCCTCCGGAGTCCCGACGCGGCCGACAGCCGTAGCCTCGACCACGCGCTCGCGCAGCGCCGGGTCCATACCTTGTGTCATATCGGTGTCTATCAGGCCGGGGGCCACGCAGTTCACAGTCACCCCCCGGGAACCGACCTCGCGCGCCAGGGAGCGGCTAAAGCCCTCGAGCCCGGCCTTGGCGGCCGCGTACACGGTCTGCCCGGCATTTCCCATCGCCGCCACCACCGAACTCACGTTTACGATACGACCGTAACGTGCGGCCAGCATCGGACCCAAGGCCAGGCGGCAACAAGCCATGGCGGCCTCGAGGTTGAGCTCCAGGCCGGCGCGGACTGTACCGGGACCGGCCCGCAGCAAAAGACCCTCTTCGGCGCGACCGGCCACGTTCACGAGGATATGAAGGGCGCCCGCCTCGGAATCGATCCTTTCGAACAGGGCGGCGAGTTCGTCGCCGGCCGTGATGTCGGTCCGTATAGCGGCGAAGCGGTCGCCGGCCCCCAAGCGCCCGGCCAGCTGGCCGGCGGCCTCGTCGTCCTCGCGATAGACACAGAATACGCGCGCACCGGCTTCCACGAGCAGCCCGCTCACGGCCGCTCCTATGCCGCGCGACCCCCCGGTTACGAGAGCCACCCGGCCCGCGAGATCCGGACCGACCGCCAGAGGTCTACTCCTTGGTGGCCTCTTCCACCTGCCGTCCCCTGTATTGACCACAGGACGGACAGGCCCGGTGCGAGATGACCGGTTCACCACAGTTGGAACAGCGCCCCGGGGCCGGCGCCTGCAGCGCGTCATGGGAACGGCGCTTGTTCTTCTTCGATTTCGAGGTCCTTCGTTTGGGAACAGCCATCTAAGCCCCCCTCCTGCCACACGAGCAAGCTTCATGGTTGAGGTTCGTGCCACAGCCCGCGCACAACCCCTTGCAGGCGGCCGAGCACAGCGCCGAGCTATCGAGTGCGAGCAAGGCCTGCTCGCGTACCAGCGGAGACAGGTCGAGTTCTTCACCGTTGTAAGAGTCGATACCCTGGTCCGCCTCGATATGCCCGCCTGCGTCCTCGCGCCTGAGCAGGAAGGCGAAGTTGCGCTCGAGCGGTTGGGAAAACTCGTCCAAACAACGCGGGCAGGTCGACACGACACCGCCTGCGATGTGGCCGCTGAAGTGCACATCCTGTCCCATCCGATATATGTCGGCTCTCACTTCAAGCGCGGCCGCCGCGCCTGGCGCATCGGCCGTCTCGGCGAAATCCAGCTTTTGCGACTCTTCACCGAGGTCCGGTATCCTGACCTTCACGTGCTTCCCCGCTCCGGCGCCAAAGCCGGCAGAGGGTATATCCGTCACCCGATGAAGGCAACGGACAAGCCCGCCCGTCAGTCGTCGGCGGGGCCGGGGCGGCGGAACAGTTCCGGTAGCCGCGCCAGAAGCAAAGCGTAGCGACGCCAGACCGTGATCGCCACGGCCGGGATACCGGCCACGGTCGAATCCGGGCCGAGGTCGGACAGCACCGCGGATTTTCCCGCCACCTTGACGTCGTCGCCCACCGTGACATGGCCCGCGACCCCCGACTGCCCCCCGAGCATGGTACGCCGCCCCAGTTTAGCGCTGCCGGCCAGGCCGCTCTGTCCGGCCATCATCACACCGTCGCCCAGGCGGCAGCCATGGGCGACCATGACAAGGTTGTCGAGCTTGGCACCCCGGCCCACACGGGTGAGTCCGACCGCGGCACGGTCGATGGTGGTGTTGGAACCCACGTCCACGTGGTCGGCCAACTCGACTCCCCCGATCTGCGGAATGGCCACCGGCGGGGCTTCGCCGGCCGGTACGAAGCCGAAACCGTCCCCGCCGACGACCGCGCCGGGCTGCAGCGTGACGTCGTCGCCTATGACCACACACTCCCTGACCACCGCCCCGGCATGCGCGGTGAAGCGATCCCCGATGCGAACACCGGGATAGACCGTTACGTGGGGATGCAGGGTCGCGTCCCTGCCTATGACCGTGTCGGACCCGACCACCGTGTATGCACCGATAGAGGCCCCCTCGCCGATGGCGGCCGAGCCGTCCACCACCGCCGTCGGGTGGATGCCCGGGGCCGGCCGCGGACGCGCATCGAACAGGGCGGCGGCCTTGACGAAGGCCAGATAGGGGTCGGCCACCTTGAGAAGTACCGAAGCTTGGACATCGTCGCCCTCGCCCACGATTACAGCAGCGGCCCGGGTGGTCGCCAGCATGCGGCGGTACTTGGGATGGGCCAGGAAGCTGATCTCGCCCGGGCCGGCTTCGTCGAGAGGGGCGATGCCGGTTATCTCGGCATCGCAGTCGCCCTCGACGCGGGCGCCGAGTTCGCGCGCGAGGTTCTCGAGCAGCACGCGCCCCGTGTACCCCACGAATCGGAAGCGGTCAATTGCCTTTAAAAAGGTATCGCGTAAGCATCCGCTTCGACCGGCCGGCGGTGCGGCCTTCACGTCGATGACGATCGAACTGGACTTCGATAAACAGGGCGGACTCGTACCTGCCATCGTGCAGGACGCCACCGACGGGACGGTCCTCATGGTCGCCTACATGAACGGCGAAGCGCTGGCCAAGACGATCGAGACCGGGCGGGCCACCTACTGGAGCCGCTCGCGCGCCACGCTCTGGGTGAAGGGAGAGAGCTCGGGCAACGTCCAAGAGGTCGAAGAGGTGCTGGTGGACTGTGACAACGACACCGTGCTGCTCAAGGTCCGCCAGACGGGCGGCGCCTGCCACAAGGGCTACCGCTCCTGTTTCTTCCGGCGGGCCGGGGAAAGCGGCCTCGAAGTGGTAGCCGAGAGAATATTCGACCCAGACGAGGTGAACGGGAAATGAGCGCCCTAAAGCTCGGCCTGCCCAAGGGCAGCCTCGAGCAAATGACCATAGAACTGATGAGGAAGTCCGGCTGGCGGGTCTCGGTCAGCTCGCGCAGCTATGCGCCGGCCATAGACGACACCGAGCTTTCCTGCTCGCTGGTGCGCGCCCAGGAGATGTCCCGCTACGTGGAGTTGGGATCGCTCGACTGCGGCATCACGGGGAAAGACTGGACGGCCGAGAACGGCTCCGACGTGGAGGTCGTGTGCGACCTTGTCTATGCCAAATCCTCCGGACGCTCGGTAAAATGGGTGCTGGCGGTGGCGGCCGACTCGCCGGTCACCAAGCTCGCCGACCTCAACGGCAAACGCATAGCGACCGAGCTTGTCGGCTTCACCAAGCGCTACTTTGCCGATCGCAAGATAGATGTCGACGTCGAGTTCTCGTGGGGAGCGACCGAAGCCAAGATCGGCGCCGGCCTGTGCGACGCCATCGTCGAGGTCACCGAAACCGGCAGCACGCTTCGCGCCAACGGCCTGCGTATCGTTCGTTCATTGATGGAATCCAACCCCCAGATCATCGCCAACCGGAAAAGCTTCAAGAATCCCCGCAAGCGGGCCAAGATCGAACAATTGGCGCTGATGTTGCAGGGCGCCCTGCGCGCCGAGTCGCTGGTCGGCCTCAAGATGAACGTACACGAGACAGCGATAAAAAAGATAACCAAACTACTGCCGAGCATCACGGCACCCACGGTCGCACCACTGTACGGCACCGATTGGTTTTCGGTCGAAACGGTAATCTCGGAGGCCACGGTCCGCGATCTCATTCCCGAATTGGCGACCGCCGGTGCCGAAGGCATCGTCGAGTACCCGCTCAACAAGGTCATCTGAACCGACCCGCACGCTCATTATCACTCCTTTGTGGTTGCCGGGGCCGCAGCTGCCGTGGCAAGGGTCGGTCATGCACTGGCGATCACCCCTTGCCGGCCTGTTCACGACCGCCCTCGTGGTGGTCGCCGGCCTCGGCCCGGCGGCGACGGCGGCCGAAGCCTCGAGTGCGGCGCGCTGCAGTCGCCGCGCCGTCTGGACGCACAACCGCATACTTACCGTCGACACGAGGAGCTTGGCCCGCTGCGCCACTGCGGTACTAGAGGAGAGCCCCTTCGAGTCGGCCGAACGCCGCTGCCGTGACCTGCGAACCGCCGGCGCGGGCCTTGACCGCCGTGACGCCCGTATGCGTAAACGTCTGGCGGCGAGCTGCGAGGACAACCTACCGTTGTGGCTGCCACCGGCCTGTACCGGCCCGGGAGCGGCCAGGGGCATGAGAATAACCGGGGCCGGGGACATGGCCCTGTGTGTGGCGGCCTCGAGCCACTGTCTGGCCGCTCGCTCCATACAGTCGATCTTCGGGGATATCACCGAGCCGCTCGCGCTCCAAAACTCCGGCAATCTCGCTTTCGAGTTCGGCCAGCTTGCCGGCAACAGTTTTTCCAACTGCCTTGGGGCGACCCTTGCTTCAACAACCACATCCACGACCTCGACGACGACCACCACGACGATGCCACGGACCGACATCGTGGTGATAAGCGAGATCATGGCCGACCCCCGGGCTTTGCCCGACACGCGTGGCGAGTACTTCGAGTTGTGGAACGGGAGCGACCACGCGCTCGACCTCGAAGGCTGGATGGTATCGGACCTCGGCAGCGACAGCTTCACCATCAAGGACCCGCTGCCGTTTCCGGCCGGTGGTCGTGTGGTGCTGGCAAGGTCGGAAGATGCGGCCGGGGGCAGGGTCGACTACGTGTATGGCGGCTCGATGACGCTCGCCAATTCGAACGACGAGATAATCGTCATGCGGGACGGAACCGTGCTGGATATGGTCGCGTACGGGTCTCTTTTCCCGCGCACGGCCGGGCACTCGATGGAACTCGACGACGGGCTTCTCGATGCCCTCGAGAACGATTCGGCATCAGCCTGGTGCGTGTCGGCCCTGAGCATGGCCGACGGCGACTACGGAAGCCCACAGGAGAGCGCGACGCCCTGCCCGTAGCCCGGTTCAGGACTGCATGTCGTCGAGGATGTCGTCCTTGCGCCCGTCACGGATCAAACGATCGTTTCGCAGCGCCTGTCGCATCGCGACCCAGGTAAAGAAGCCCACCAGGAACAAAGCGCCCGCCACCGGCATGTTGTCGGCCTTGCCGATAATCGAGCTGAACTGGTCCCAGGCAGACATCTCGTGGGACGCGGCGGCTGCCGCAATAAAACCGAGGGTGACCATAGAGGCACCCGACGCTAGGTAGCCCGGACACGCATGTCAATTGGCGTCGGCTAGCTTGACTAATCGCAGGCGTGCCGCCCGGGCCTACACGGACGCGCTCGAGGTATCGCTCGGCCATGCAGCTCGACCGGGCGGGGGAAACATCCTGACGCTGGGACCGTTTCAGCCCGACCAGTCGGCTTGATAGGCGCGCCAGGCCCGGGCGAGCCCCTCGGAAAAGTCCACAACGACGGAGTAGCCGAGGGCCTCGCCGGCGGCGGCGATGTCGGCCTCGCTGTGCTTGACGTCGCCCACGCGGGCCTCGACGTGGTTGCGCTCGAGCTGGTGACCCACGGCCGATGCGAGACCATCGACCAGGTCCAGCAGCGAGTAACGGGTGCCGCAGGCGGTGTTGAACACCCGCCCGCGGACGTCCCCGCCAACCGCGGCCAGCAGGTTGGCGTGGACCACATTGTCCACATAGGTGAAATCGCGGGACTGTAGCCCGTCACCATGGATGAGGAGCGGCTCGGAGGCCGCCGCCCAGCTCATGAAAAGCGGGATAACCGCCGCGTATGGAGAATCGGGGCGCTGGCGGGGGCCAAAAACGTTGAAGTAGCGAAGCGACACCGTCTCCATGCCGTAGACCTCGGCGAACGCGCGGGTGTAATTTTCTCCGGCCAGCTTGCTCGCGGCATAGGGGGAAAGCGGGCGGGTGGCCATGTCCTCGCGCTTGGGCAGCGCGGGATTGTCGCCGTACACGGAGGACGAGGAAGAGTAGACCACGCGGCCGACACCGGCGTCACGGGCGGCTATCAAAACGTTGAGGGTGCCCCCAACATTGACGTCGTTGCTGGTCTTGGGATCCTCGACAGAGCGGGGCACGGAACCCAACGCGGCCAGATGGAGCACCACATCCACCCCTTTAACGGCACGGGCGACAGCGTCCGGGTCGCGCACGTCCCCCTCGACGATCTCGACGTCGTCCGCAACGCCGTCTAGATTTGAACGCAGACCGTTGCTGAGGTCGTCGAACACCCTCGCCCGCTCTCCCCGGCGAACGAGTTCGGTGACGATATTCGACCCGATGAAGCCGGCGCCCCCGGTGACTAGGTACACCGGATCAGGCGTCCTCCGAAGACCCGTCCGCACCGGCCTGGCCCGTCCATGCCGGCGTGGTCTCGGAGCGGACCGTATAGGGCATGCGGTCGAGCACGTTGAACTTGAATATGTACCACAGCGCCGCGACCCCGTCCTTCCAGGTAATCTTCTTGCCGGCGTCGTAGTCGCGCCCCCAGTAAGAGATCGACATCTCGTATATGCGCAACCGCATCTGGGCGACCCGTGCGGTCACCTCCGGTTCAAAACCGAACCGGTCGGTCGTCAACCGCATCGATTTCATGGCCTCGGTTCGGAACACCTTGAAGCCCGTCTCCATGTCCGTGAGGTTGAGGTTGGTAAGAAGGTTGGACATCAACGTTAGCAACTTGTTGGCCACCTCGTGCCAGAAGAACAGGACACGGTGAGCGCCGCCGAGAAAGCGTGAGCCATAGACCACGTCGGCGACATCCTTGATGATCGGCTCGATGAGGCGGGGGTACTCGATGGGGTCGTATTCCATGTCGGCATCCTGAACGATGACCATGTCGCCAATCGCCTCGGCGAGCGCGGTTCTGATAGCCGCACCCTTGCCGCGGTTGCGATCGTGAAAGAGCACCTTGAGGGACGGGTCGGCTTCGGCCATTGACCTCAAGATGTCGCGGGTGCCGTCGGCCGAGCAATCGTCGACAATGATGATCTCCGTGCTGACATCCACCGAGTTCACACGTTCGACGACCTTGGCGATCGTCTTTTCCTCGTTGTAAGCCGGGATCAATACCGAAAGCTGTGGCCGTTCGCTCATGTGTTCCCCCCCTCGAGAACTGCCGGTGCCGGCTCGTGGCGCAACCAGCGGGCCGAGAACCTCAACACACCGAAGAGGAAACCGGTTGCCCAGGCGTGGTGTATGACCGTGAACGCGGCCAGCCGTCTCACCCGCCCCGGCAAGCCTGCCCCTTGGGCCAGCGCGACCCCCGTCATGACCAGAAGGTAGCCTGCAAGCGCCGCGACGGCGAGCCTGCCCATCCCACCATAGAACGGCGCCGCACAAAGCGCCGTTATCAACATGAGATCGAAGGCCGGCGGTACGAAGTGGCGAACGCTCATTTGCCGTGGATGTTTCTGGAGGACCCTCACCTTCCACAATCCGTATTCGAAAAACTGCCTGGTGAGCGCCACCCAGCTCTGACGGTTGTGGTAGCGCGACCGCAACATCGGGGACACGATTATACGGCCACCGGCCGCACGTATCCGGTAGTTCAGCTCGTCGTCCTGGTTCCTGACAAGCTCTTCGTCAAAAAGCCCCACCCGTTCGAAGACGGACCGTGTCCACATGCCCATGTAAGTGGTATCGCTCTCGTGCTCGTTGTCGGCAAAATGAAAGGTCGCTCCTATGCCGAAACGCGACTGCATGGCCCGTGAGACAGCCTCGCCAACCGGGCCGCCGCCACTGGTGACCATCGGACCGCCGACGTTCTCCGCCCCGGTACGCTCGAGGGCATCGATCCCGCAGCTGAGATAATCGCTTGCCAGCACCGTGTGCGCGTCCACGCGTGCGATGACGGACCCGCGCGCGGCCCGGATGGCGTTGTTGAGTCCCGTGGCGACGATGCGTCCGGGATTGGGGATCAGCCTCACACGCGCGTCCTCGCCGGCCAGCGCCGTCAGCATTTCGGCCGACCCATCCTCCGAACCGCCGTCGGCGACCAACACCTCGAACCGGTCGGCGGGATAATCCTGGGCCAGGACGGCGCCGAGCGAACGCTTTATCCAATCGGCTTCGTTACGCACCGGCATGATGACGCTGACGAAGGGCGCGGTGTCGGGAATGCCGCCCGGTTCAGGCATAGATGGACTCATAGACGCCCGTGGTGGCGTCCACCATGGCCGCGAGCGAAAAGCGCGAGGCCGCCTCCTCGCGCGCCCGGCGCCCCATGGCGGCGGCTCGGACGGGATCGCCCAGCAGCGCGAGCGCATTGCTCGCCAGCGCTTCGCGGTCGCCGGCTTCGATCAGAACCCCGTTCTTGCCGTGCTCGATAAGCTCGGGCGTCCCACCGACCGCAGTTGCCACGACGGGCACCCCGGCGGCCATCGCTTCCAGAACGACGTTGGGCGTGCCCTCCCAGTCCGAGGTCAGCCAAAATTGATCGATGCCCGAGAGAAAGGCGGCTATGTCCTCACGTGGTTCGCTCAGGACCACGACACCGCCCAGGCCAAGCCGCTCGATGGCGCTTTCGAGACGGGCGCGCTCGGGCCCCTCACCGACGATCTCGAACCTGGCCCCGGGGTAGCGGCGGTGCACCGCGGCGGCGGCCTCGAGGAACAACGGGTAGTTCTTCTGCACCTCGAAGCGCCCTATCCCTCCGATGCGAACAGCTTCGCCGTGGCCGGTCGCCCGAGCGCCCCCGAAACGCCCGGTGTCCACGCCGTTGTAGACGACATGGGTCCGGCCGGGCGCGACGTCGTAGTGTTCTTGGGCGAACTCGGCCATACGGCGTGAGTTGCAGACCACCGCGCTGGATCCCCTGAAGGCGCGCCGCATAACGGCGCGCCGCAGCCGGCTCGGTTCGATCTTGCAGTTGCGGGCCGAGGTCACCAGGCGGGTCTCCCGCGTGATACGGGTCGCAAGATAAGCATAGGCGCTCGCGATGTACAGAAAGGCATGGGCGATCTCGATACGGTCCTCCCTCAACGCCCTGGCCAGGCCCAAGATGCGGCCGGGGTCGAGGTTGCGTTTGTTCTCGAGCACACGAACGGGAACGCCCGCGGCCTCGATACGCCCCCCGAAGGGCTCGCGGGCCGACGACAGGCAGTAGACGGTGACGCGATGAGTGTCGCGCAAGGCCCGGGCAAGCTCGTAGAGCTGCCCTTCGGCGCCCCCGTAGGTGAGCTGGCCGATCACGAGCCCGAGGCGTCTGACAGCGCGGTCCGACACCGGGTTCTCAGACGCGGATGATGTTGTCTGCCGTAATGCCCTTGAAGGCATTGCGCGTGTCTATGATCAAACGGGCGGTGTCGGCGATCCAGGGGTAATCGAAGGCACTGTGGTCGGTCAAAAGGATTGCGGCATCGGCGGCGGCAAGCGCCTCCCCGGACAGCGCGACCGCCTCGAGTTCGCCGCCGGCAACGCTCACTTTATCGACCATCGGGTCCACGAAATCGACGGTGGCGCCTTTGCCGAGCAGCAATTCCATCACGTCCAAGGCCGGAGACTCCCGGACGTCGTCTATGTCGCGTTTGTAGGCAACCCCGAGCACGAGCACGCGCGAGGCCTTGAGCGCGATCTCACGATCGTTGAGCGCGTCGGCGATACGGTCGACGATGTAGGCGGGTTTTTGCGCGTTGATCTGGCTTGCCAGCTCGATGAACCTGGCCTCGAAACCCTCCGCGCGCGCCTTCCAGGTAAGGTACTGGGGATCGACCGGGATGCAATGTCCGCCGAGTCCCGGCCCGGGGTAGAACGGCATGAAGCCGAAAGGTTTGGTGGCGGCGGCGTCGATGACCTCCCAGACGTCGATATCGAGCTGCCCGCACATCATCGCGAGTTCGTTGACTAGGGCGATATTGACGTTTCGGAAGGTGTTCTCGAGGAGCTTGACGAGCTCGGCCACCCGCGGGGAGCTCACCGGCACCACGCTGTCTATGCAACGCCCGTACAGGGCGATGGCCGCCTCATTGGCGCGTTCGCTCAGGCCACCGACCACCTTGGGGATGTTGCGCGTCGTGAACTCGGTGTTGCCCGGGTCGGTGCGTTCGGGGGAAAAGGCGACCTCGACGTCACGGCCGGGTTCAAAACCGGCCTCTTGCAGGGTCGGCACGACGAGCTCTTCCGTAGTTCCCGGGTAAGTGGTGCTCTCGAGAATGAGGAGTTGCCCGGGGCGCATGTGTGCGGCGACACGGCCGAGCGCGTCGACGATGTAGGAAAGATCGGGGTCCTTGGTCTTGCGCAGCGGTGTGGGCACGCAGATGTTTATGGTGTCGAGGCCGGCGACAACCGAAAAATCCGTCGTCGCTCTCAAACGACCGGACTCGACGAGACCGGCCACCTGTTCGCCCGGAACATCGAGGACATAGGAACGGCCCGCGTTGATCTCGGCCACCTTGCCGGCGTCGACATCGATACCGGTCGTAACAAGGCCCGAGGTGGCGAACTCGACGGCCAGCGGGAGCCCGACATAGCCGAGCCCGACGACACCCGCCGCCGCGTCCCCGCTGCGTATTCGTTCGACCAGGTCGCTCATTGGCCCTAGCGCGGCGGTTGGCGGGAAAGGCCAACGACCTCGCCGACAACATAGCGCGGCCGCCCCTTGACCTCTTCAAAGACCCGCCCCAGGTACTCGCCGATAATACCGAGGGCCAGCAACTGTATGCCGCCCAGGAACAACACTATCACGACCGTCGAGGTCCACCCCTGGATGATCTGGTCACCCGAGAGACGGGAAACAAGGAGGTAGACCATGAAGACGAGCGCCGAGACGGATACAAACAGGCCGACGTTGCTCACCAGACGCAAGGGGACGAAGGAGTAGGACACCAATCCGTCGAAGGCCAGGCGCATCAGCCTCGCGAGATCGTACTTGGACCTGCCGGCATAGCGCGCGCCGCGCTCGTATTCGTATCCGGTCTGGCGGAACCCGACCCAGGAACGCAACCCGCGTATGAAGCGGTTGCGTTCGGGCATGTCGCGTAGCAGATCGACGACCTTGCGGTCCATCAAAGAGAAATCGCCGGAGTCCAGCGGAATGTCCAAATACGAAATCTTTTTCATGAGCCAGTAAAAGCCCTTGTACGCGACGCGCTTGAATATGTTCTCTTTGCGCTCCTGCCTAACGGCATAAACGACCTCGTAGCCGTCCCGCCAGCGCGTGAGCAGGTCGGGCAGCAGTTCGGGCGGGTCCTGGAGATCGCCGTCCATGGCGATCACCGCACGCCCGCGCGCGTAATCGAGCCCGCAAGAGATCGCGACCTGGTGGCCGAAGTTCCTGGAAAAAGCCACCGACTTGAAGCGCGGGTCTCGTTCGTGAAGACGGCGGATGATCTCTTTCGAGTCGTCCGTGGAGCCGTCGTTGATGAAGATCACCTCCCAACTCTCCCCCGTGCTCTCGAGCGTAGAGGAAAGGCGCTCGGCCAGCGTAGGCAAACTCTCCTCCTCGTCGTAGATCGGAATGATGACCGAAACCGTGACCTCAGCCCCCGCCGTCATGTTGCGTTCGCCGTTGCTCATCGGTCTGAAGCTCCGAGCCCCGCCGGCTCCCGGCCGAGTTTAGCAGTCCTGGTCGGCGCTTTCCCAGAGCGGCCTGCTCGTGCGGCATCGTAAACGCGGACAAGTTCCGGCAACACCGCGGCCCAGGTCAGGTTTCGCTCATAGCGCAGCCGGCCGCAAGCGCCGATACGTCCGGCCCGCGCGCGGTCCTCCAGCAGGCCGGCCACGGCCACGGCCATGGCGCCGGCGTCGTCATCGGCCACCAACAAAGCTTCGCTGCCGTGTGCGAGCAATTTCGCCCCGCAGCCCGCCGCAACCACCGGCCGGCCCAGAGCAAGGTAGTTGACCAGCTTGATGGGCACACCCGAGCCTTCTCGCCGCGGCAGCACCAAGATCCGGCAAGAGGTCATGGCTGCGGACGCCTCCTCGAAACTGCCGGCGAGACGAAGCTCCACCCCGGCCTCAGCCTCGATACGCACGGCGAACTTTTCATCCGGCCGGTGGGCGATGATGAGGAGACGGGCCTGCGGATGTGTCCGCCGGAGCAGCGCGAAGGCTTCGAGCAACAGACCGAGATTCTGGTACGGGTCGAGATTCCCGCAGTAGCCGATGACCTCGCCGGGCGCCTCCACGGCCGCCCGGCCGGGATCGACAAGGGCCGGCGGGACCACGCTGAGGCGTTGCGGCTCCACACCGCAGGCCAGCAAGCGTGCCGCGCTCCAGTGGCATAGCGCGATCACCTGGTCCGCACGGCGTGGCACCTGGCAGTCGAGCAAACGGCCGGCGATACCCGCCAACCATTTCGTGAACCGGCCTTTGAAGTATTGGGGCAGTTCGTCGTTCATGAGGTTGTGGCTGTGGTAGATCACGGCGGGGCCGGTCACAAGACGGGCCAGCAGCGCGACAAGGGCCGCCTCATAGTTGTGGGCGTGCACGACATCTATGCGGTGGCGCCGTATGACCCGGCAGAGCCGGGCCGCCATGAGAAGATCCAAAAGAGGCTTTACAAAGGTCGGACCCGAACGCATCGCATCGTCGCCCGGTAGACGACGGATCCTGTGGTGGCAGACACCGGCCGCTTCGTACTGCGAACCCTGACCATAGGTGACCAAGTGGACCTCGTGCCCGGCCCCGGCGAGCTGCCCGGCCATCTCACGAACGAAGACCTGTGAACCCTGCGGCGAAGGAAAGGGGCACGCTGCGACCAAGGCTATACGCACTCTCGATATCTACCCGATGTACCCGAGAGCGCGCAGCTTCTCGGCCACGGCGGCTTCCTCGGGGTTGCCGTAATGGAGCACGGCGGCCTGCTCGAGGTTCGACGGGTCCACGGCCGGCGGCGTCAGAGCGGTGTCGTCGTCGAGCATGTCGGTAAGTGGCCGGCCGTTCATTGCGCCGGTGGCCGCCAGACCGGCCATCGAAAGAACTGTGGCGCCGGCATCGCGTATGTCGGCAGCGGCGTAAGATCCGGCCCTGACACCTTTTCCGCCGGCCACCAACATCCCCCGGCTCCGGTGCGAGCCCGACATGGACGTGCCCCGCTCCCCGGTGATCTCGTCCGGCCGCATACGGCGCACCCCCGCCTTCTCGGCGCCTCCGCGGCTCGGGATAGCGGAGTAGCTGTATCCGTCGGGTTCTCTCAAGGTCAACAGCAGATCGGGCAACAGACCGACGCAGGGTCCATCGTAGATACTTTCACGCTTGTCGACCGATAGCACCACCGGACCATCGTCGAAGGGATCACGCATGGACAACAGATCCTCGGTCAGAGCGGCGATGACATCTTCGCGCTCGTCGCTGCGCACGATGCCGCAGGGGTCGCGGCCTTCGAGGTTGAGACGGACCGCCGGATGGTAAGAAAGCTCCTCGCTGTAAGCCCGGGTAGCGCCCCAATCGATGCGGGCAAAGCGGCGGGCGGCCTCGAGCGTGCCCACGCCCGCACGGGCCCGGCCAAAAAGCCGGGCCTGCCATCGCCGGGGGAGACGGGAAAGAGCGGTGCGCCTTAGCAGCCCGGCGGCCGCCTCGGCGGCTCTGGCCGGACCACCGTCGTCGAAGGCGAGCCAACCGCGCCCGGCCAGCCAGGAGTTCCAGGCAACGGCCCGGTCGCTGGCCCCGCCGCTGCCGTGGTCGGAGACCACGAGCACGGTAGCGGCCGGACCCGCCGCTGTCAGGAGCCGGTCGAGCTCGGCATCGAGCGCACGATAGATATCGCGCACCGCCCCCCCGAAACCGCCACCGACATAACGCGGGGACGAGCGGTCGGTAAACTGCCAAAAATGATGGGCCACCGTGTCGGACTCCATGAAGTGGACGGCAAAGAGATCATGATCACCCTCGGAGATGAGATCGGCGGCGATACGCCCTCGCTGGCCTATGTCGCGCTTCATGCGGGCAAGCGCCTGACCGTGCCAGCCCGGACCGATACGCGATTGATCGGGCCCAGAAACCGCCAGATCGCCGTAGCGCGCTCGTAGACGGCCGGCCAGGTCCGGCGGGTGGCTCCAGCCGCGCGCCTGGCTCGACCCGAGCGGTGTGTCGAATCCGCAGACCTGCAGGCCGTTGAGTTCCTCGGCCGGGTAGGTAGCCGGAAAACCATACACGCCGACCCGCAAGCCGGAATCGCTGGCAAGCCGCCAGATCGTCGGCATCCGGCGGTAGCTCGCGTTGACAAAGCGCAGCCCGTAACCGTCCGCCGGAACGGTAAAATCGGTGATCCCGTGCCGCCCCGGATCGGCCGCGGTCATAAAGCTGGTCCAAGCCGGAAAGGTCGAAGGCGGCCGTGTAGACCTGAGATCACGGCTAGCTCCCGAGGCGAGAAGGCGGGCCAGGCAGGGCAGGTCGCCGGCGGCCAGCAAGGGCTCGACGAGCTCCAAGGAGGCCCCGTCCCAGCCGACTACGAGGATCATCTCACTGCATGTAGCCGAGAGCCCGCAGCCTCTCGCGCGACGCCTCGTCTATCTCTCCCACGACCGCGTCCACGGCGGCGGAGGCTGCCACCGCGCGCACAGCCTCGAGGTCGGCCCGCAAGGCGGCGACCTTGGCCGGCATCCGGCCGGCCAGATCGTCCAACTCGCCGGGGTCCACGGCCAGGTCGTAAAGTTCCACCTCGGCCAGGCCACGAGGGTTGCCCGCGTTGGCCAGCACCAACTTCCAGGACGCGGTCCTCAGCGACTCCAGCACGTTGCCCTCGTGGTCTTCTTCGGCGTACACGGCGGCCGGCGCCTTGGTCTTGCCGAACAGGTCACGCCCCTGCCAGGCCGCCGGAGCCTCGATGCCGGCGGCGGCGGCCAGGGTGGGAGCCACGTCCAGCAACCGGGCCAGCTCCCCGGCCCGCGAACTCGCCGCTTGGCCGGCCCTGAGCTTGACGATGAGCGGAACGTGTATCTGTTCCTCGTAGAGCGTGGTCCCGTGCCACCAGCCGCCGTGCTCGTAGAACTCCTCACCGTGGTCGGACGTAAGAAGGATGACGGTACGGTCGTAAACGCCCGCGTCTTTGAGCTCTTCCATCACGGCGCCGAGAAAACGGTCAAGATACTCGATGTTGGAGACATAGAGACGCTTCAGTTCCGGCGCCTGCGAGGGGTCGGGGTGCGGCGTGTTCACCCGGGCCACGCCATAACCGTTATACGGTATCTCCATGTAGGGATCGTGAGGGTCCATGTAGTGAATGAGCGAGAAGAAGGGCCGCGTCGAGTGTTCTTCGAGCCACGGCAACGCCGATGCGTTGACGACACCGGCGTCCTGGTAATAGTTGCTGACCTTCTTCGCGCTCGACAGGAAGCGCTCACGCACCAACCTCAGACCGTTGTACATCGCGAGCTTGGCCGCCGAGTCGGTGGCACCGAAGAAGAAGTCGGGTGCGAGGTAACTGTAACGGTCGAATCCCTGTTCGAAGTTGAACGAGGGAGCGACGTTGATGTTGGTGACAAAGCCCGAGGTCCGGTAGCCGGCCGCCGACATGACCTCTGCCAGCGTGGTCACCTCGTCGGGCAGCAGATCGGTCTTGTACATCACCCGGTGCGAGGCGGCGTACAGAGACGTCAGAATGGTCGCGATCGAAGGGCGCGTCCAGGATGACTGCGCAAAGGC
>CAYXZP010000012.1:0-33646 GCA_964469485.1 uncultured Myxococcales bacterium
CAGCGTGCCGGCCGCGGGCACGCCGCTGGAGAACAAGACCATCATCGGGACCATTTACGGATCGTCCAAGGTCAGGGAGGACTTCGTCAAGTTCCTCAACTACACCAAGGAAGGGAGCCTCGATCTGGGCGCCATGGTCTCGCAGACGGTCAAGCTGGAGGACGTCAACGACACCTTCACGGCCATGCTCGAAGGCGATGTTATCCGTTCGGTTATAGTGTACGACTGAGCGCTAGGGACCGAGCTTTTCCGACAGTATGCGGTTGACGACCCCGGGGTTGGCCTTGCCCCCGGTCTCTTTCATCACCTGACCGACCAGGTAACCGAGCACCTTTGTCTTGCCGGCCCGGAACTGTTCGACCTGCCCGGGGTTGTCCGTGAGTACGCGGTCGATGACCTCGCCGAGCTTGCCCTCGTCGCTTTCCTGCACCAAGCCTTCGCGTTCGACTATGTGGGCCGGGTCCTCGTCGCCGTCGGCCATCTGCTCGAAGACCTGCTTGGCGATCTTGCCGCTGATCGTCCCTTCGTCGATCAGGCGGACCAGGGATGCCAGGTTCTCCGGGCTTACCGGGATCTCGGCATAGTCCGGTTCGCCCTCGCCGGCCGTTTCGTTGGCCACGCGCATGACATCGCCCATTACCCAGTTCGAGATCGCCTTGGCATTGCCGTGGGCACCGACGGCCGCTTCGTAGTAGCCGGCCAGCTCCTTGCTCGAGGTCAGCACGCCCGCGTCGTAGGCCGGTAGCCGGTAATCGGCCGTGAAACGCTCCCGGCGCTGGTCGGGGAGTTCGGGCATGGTCGCGCGCACCCGCTCGACGAGTTCCTCGGTGATCACGAGCGGCAGAAGGTCCGGGTCCGGGAAGTAGCGGTAGTCGTGCGCCTCCTCCTTGCTCCGCATCGAGCGGGTCAGACCGCGGGCCGCGTCCCATAGCCGGGTCTCTTGGACTATGCGTTCGCCGTCCTCGAGGAGCCCTGTCTGGCGCTCGGCTTCATGCGCGATGGCGCGTTCGACGGCGCGGAAGCTGTTCATGTTCTTGGTCTCGGTACGCGTGCCGTACTCCTCGGACCCCGCGAGGCGAATGGACACGTTGGCGTCGCAGCGCATGCTCCCTTCGTTCATGTTGCCGTCGCAGATGTCCAGGTAACGTACGATGGCGCGCAGCTTGCGAAGGTAGGCGCCGGCCTCGGCCGGGCTTCTCAGATCCGGGCGGCTTACCACTTCGAGCAGCGGGACCCCTGCGCGGTTCAGGTCGACGTGGGAACTGCCCGCGCGCGCGTCGTGAATGTTCTTGCCCGCGTCCTCTTCCATGTGGATACGTTCGAGGCGGATCCGGCGCGGCTCCTCCGAGCCTTCGATCTCGATGCTGATCTCACCGTTCTCGGCGTAGGGCTCGTCGTACTGTGAGATCTGATAGGCCTTTGGGAGGTCGGGATAGAAGTAGTTCTTGCGGGCCCAGCGGCTCTTACGATTTATCGTGCAACCGGTGGCCAACGCCGCGCGGACGGCGTACTCGAGCGCGCGCTCGTTGAGGACCGGCAACACGCCGGGCATGCCGAGACAGACCGGGCATGTGTGACGGTTGGGGGCGGCACCGAAGGAGGCCGGGCAGGCGCAAAAGAGCTTCGAGGCCGTCGACATCTGCACGTGGACCTCGAGCCCGATGACGGTCTCCCACTTTCCGTTGGTCGTCATAGCTTCGGGGCCGCGTCCCAGCCGCTAAGTGCCTCGTATGCCGCCGCCGCCCGCAACATCGTTTGTTCGGCCAATGGCGGTGCCACCATCTGTAGCCCCACGGGCAGGCCCCCAGAGTCGAGCCCGCAGGGCAGCGAGATCGCCGGCAGGCCGGCCAGGTTGGCCGATATGGTAAGGATGTCGGACAGGTACATCGCCAGCGGCTCGCTGCGGGCGCCGACCTCGAAGGCCGTCGTTGGTGATACCGGCATGGCAAGGACGTCACAGTCCTCGAAGGCGGCCTCAAAATCGCGGCGGATAAGCGTGCGCACCTTCATGGCCTTCAGGTAGTAGGCGTCGTAGTACCCGGCCGACAGGGCGTAGGTGCCCAGCATGATCCGCCGTTTCACCTCGGCGCCGAAGCCTGCGTCCCGGGTGGTTCCGTACAGGTCGATCAGTCCCGTGCCGCCGTCGCGGCGCAGCCCGTAGCGTACGCCGTCGTAGCGGCCGAGGTTCGAGGAGGCCTCGGCCGTGGCCACTATGTAGTAAGTGGCAACGGCGTACTCGGTGTGCGGCAGCGAGAGTTCGACCAATGTCGCGCCGGCCTCTTCGAGCTTGCCGAGGGCCGCGCGAACGGACGAGGCGACGTCCGCTTCCAGCCCTTCGACGAAATATTCTGCCGGGATGCCGATACGCAGGCCGGCCACGCCACGGTCGATGCCCTCGGTATAGTCCGGCACGGCCACATCGAGGGATGTCGAATCGCGCTTGTCGTGCCCGGCCACGGCGCCGAGCAGCATGGCCGCGCCGCGCACGCTGTTGGCCACGGGGCCGGCCTGGTCCAAAGAGGAGGCAAAGGCCACCATGCCGTAGCGGCTGACACGGCCGTAGGTGGGTTTCATGCCCACCACCCCGCAGTAAGAGGCCGGCAGGCGGATCGAGCCTCCCGTGTCGGTCCCGAAGCTCCCGAGCACCTGTCGCGCGGCCACGGCCGTGGCCGACCCGCCCGAGGACCCGCCCGCCACCCGTCCGAGATCCCAAGGGTTGCGGGTGGTGCCAAGCGCCGAGTTCTCCGTCGACGACCCCATCGCGAACTCGTCCATGTTGAGCTTGCCGACGAGAACGGCCCCGGCCGCCTCGAGCCGTTCGGCCAGCGTGCTGTCGAAGCGCGGGCTAAAGCCTTCGAGTATGCGCGAGGCACAGGTCGTCGGGATGTCCTTGGTTATGAACAGGTCCTTGAGCCCTATGGGGATGCCGTCCAGCGGCCCGCGTGTCTCGGAGCGGGCCCGGCGCTCGTCGGATGCCGCTGCCTGATGGCGTGCCCGCTCGGCGCTTACCTCGAGAAAGCTGCCGACGGCGCCGTCCGTGGCCTCGGCGCGCGCCAGGCAGGCCCCGGTAAGCTCCACCGAGGATAGCTCGCCGGCTGTGAGCAGTCCGGCGGCGTCCTCGATGAGAAGTTCGTTCGCTTCCGGCACGGCTGTTCCGGCTACTCGATGATGCTCGGCACGACGAACATGCCGTCCTCGGTTTCGGGCGCGTTGGCCACCGCGTCCTCGGGTCGGGGCTCGTTGGTGACCTCGTCCTTGCGCAGGGGCGGTTCGGAGGCGACCAGTTGCGAGGTCGGCTCGACATCGGCGGTGTCGAGTTCATCGAGCTTGGCCACGTAGCCGAGTATTGAATCGAGGTCGGCCACGAGACCGTCCAGCTCGCCGTCGTCGAGTTCGAGACGGGCCAGCCGGGCGACCTTTGCGACCTCTTCCTTCGAGATCCTCACGACGGGGCGAATTAACACGTCCCTTCGCTGGACCAAAACCTCCCGTGCCCGGCCATATCATGGCTGGCATTGACCGAGCCGGCCGGAGCCGGCCACAGATGCCCGGTGCGTGGCGGTATCCGCAGCGTGGAGCTCGGGCGTGCGGCCGAACAGGCCGCGGCTCGGCACCTGGCCGCGGCCGGAATGGAGATCCTTGCCATGAACTACCGTTCACGCCGCGGCGAGATCGATATCGTGGCCCTCGACGGCCCGGCCGTGGTCTTCGTCGAGGTGAAGCGCCGGGTGCGTATGGGCGACGCCTTGGAGGCCGTCGGACGGGCCAAGCGGGAGAGCCTGATGCGCACCGCTCTCGATTTTCTCTTGCGGTCGGCTATGCTCGAAAGACCGGTTCGCTTCGACGTCGTGAGCGTGGACGGCAATGGTCGGGTCTGCGGCCATCTGCGCGATGCCTTCGACATGACGCTGTGAGCACCGGCTGTCGCCGTGCTCGATATCAAGCTCATTCGAGAACAGACCGATCCGGTCAAGGCCGCCCTGGCCAGGGTCGGCGTGGACCCGGCCCAGGTCGACGCGCTGCTGGACCTGGACGGGCGCCGCCGCGAGCTGATCGCCTCGGTCGAGTCCATGCGCGCCGAACGCAGGAAGGCGTCGAAGGAGATCGGGCAGGCTGGCGACGCCGGGGCCGGCGAGGATGCCAAGGCCGCGGTGCGCGCGCTTGCCAAGAGGATAGGACAGGGCGAGGCCGAACTGGCCGTGGCCGAGCAGGCCTTCGAGGCCGCCATGCTCGAGATGCCCAACACCCCGCACCCCGAGGTTCCCGCGGGCAAGGACGATACGGACAACGTCGAGATCAGGAGCCTGGGCGAGGAGACGCGCTTCGATTTCACGCCCAAGCCGCATTGGGAGATCGGCGAAAGGCTGGGCATCATCGACTTCGAGCGCGGGGTAAAGATCTCGGGCAGCCGCTTTTACGTGCTCCTCGGCGACGGCGCCCGGCTGCAGCGCGCTCTCATCACTTGGATGCTCGACCTGCACAGCCGCGAGCACGGCTACACCGAGGTCTACCCGCCGGCCATGGTGCGGGCCGAGTGCCTGGTCGGGACGGGCAACCTGCCGAAGTTCGGCGACAATCTCTACCGCGACGCCGAAGAGGATTTCTATTTCATCCCGACGGCCGAGGTTCCCGTCACCAACCTGTACCGCGACGAGGTGCTCGAGGCCGGCCAGCTGCCGCTAAAGCACGTGGCCTACACGCCCTGCTTCCGGCGCGAGAAGATGTCGGCCGGCCGCGATGTGCGCGGCATCAAGCGTGGCCACCAGTTCGACAAGGTCGAGATGGTGAAGTTCGTGGCCCCGGACAGTTCCGACGCCGAGCTTTTGAGCCTTCTCGACGACGCCGAGGACGTCGCACGGCGTCTCGGGATCCGCCACCGTGTAGTGCAGATGTGCACGGGAGACCTCAGCTTCGTCGCGGCGATGAAGTATGACGTCGAGTTGTGGGCGGCCGGGTCAGGGGAATGGTTGGAGGTCAGCTCCTGCTCGAACTTCGGGGACTTCCAGGCCAGACGGGCCAACATACGTTTCAAGCCGGCTGAAGGCGGGCGGGCCGAGTTCGTCCATACGCTCAACGGTTCGGGCCTGGCACTGCCGCGAGTGCTGATCGCGATCCTGGAGAATTTTCAGAACGGCGACGGCAGCGTCACGATACCCGAAGTGCTGCGGCCCTATATGGGCGGACAGACCGAGATCGTGTGACGTCGGAGGGGTGGCCGAGCTCGGTTTAAGGCACCGGTCTTGAAAACCGGCGACGGGCAACCGTCCGGGGGTTCGAATCCCTCCCCCTCCGCCACACGATTCATTCCTTCTTGGACCGTTTGCTCGATCCGAGAAACCCTTCGCCGTCTCTGTCCACCTGCCTGCGTGCAGCACAGGCGCTGGGGATGAGGCTCGAGCTATCCTTCAGTCGTTTGCCACGGACACACAAGCGCAAAGGGCAAGTGTCTTAGGCGACCTCTTCCAGGTCGAGGTCCTCGAGGCTCAGCTGGTCGCCGGCATCCCAGAGGTCAGCGTCGTCCGATCCGTCGGTATTATCGTCACAGCCCATTGGAGCGTCATCCTCCATGCTGTCTTCCCCGAGCGTCGGGAAGGGGCTGCGGCCGACTTGGGCGCTCGAGGTGTCGCCGGTCAGTTCGCGGCGGGCCAACTCGGTGCGCTTCCAGTCCATCAGCCGGCTTCGAAGCCCGTCGGGGTCGATGCCGAGCGTGTCGCAGATGACCCGGAAGGAGAAAGGTTCGTCCCAGCTGTCGGTGGTGATCCAGGCCTCGGCCTCGTCGGAAAGCCGGCGGTACTTGCGGCGCGTAGAACCCACGTACTTGTAGAAGGAGCGGATACCGTCCTTCAACACGGCGTACATCAGCGCCCTCTCGGCCGCCATGCCGTCGTCGTTACGCTGCGAGTAGAAGTACTGCTCGGGAAGGGTGAGATCGGGGCTGAGATACTCGAGTAGCGACGGCATCAGGATGAAGTTGCCACCGAGCGGGTTGGGCTCATTGCGCTTGTTACGCCGCTGCGGTGCTGTCCGTGCCTGAGAGCTTCGGGCTTCTGCGCTCATGTTCGCCATGCCTGTACAAAGGCAAGAAACGTGCCGTGACGCCGGGTGCCGTGAACCAGCCTCAGGACCAGACC
Source organism: uncultured Myxococcales bacterium (assembly GCA_964469485.1). Taxonomy (GTDB): domain Bacteria; phylum Desulfobacterota; class Binatia; order UBA1149; family CAYXZP01; genus CAYXZP01. The sequence goes on from CAYXZP010000012.1 coordinate 6,132, forward strand.
TGGGGCCGGCAGAGGCCCTTTTTGCAGGCTTTTTGGCCTCAGACCAGGATAGCCCAGCATGAGACAAGGTCTGGCCTATGCCGCCGCCAGGGGCTGCAGCGGCGCGATTGGGACAAGCGGCCTTGCAAGTTTGCCAGATATTGCCGCTTTGGCGGCCGGCCTGTCCTTCGCCCTTGACACTCCGAACGCGACAATTATAAATTGAATCCTGTTCAACCCCCTGAGGAGGGCAGGACGACGATGGCCAGCACAGTTAGCGCCGAGACCAAACTGACCCGCAAGGAACGCGAGCATCTGTTCCGCATCAACCTGGTGCTCGACGCCGCCGAGGAGGTCTTTGCGGGGTCCTCCTTTGCCGAGTCCTCCGTCGAGGAGATCGCCCGACGGGCCGAACTCTCGGTGGGTACGCTCTACAACCTGTTCGGCAGCAAGGAAGAGATCTATATGTCGGTGGTCTCGCGGTCGGTCTCGGGCTTCTTCGACGAGTTGAACGGGCGGGTCACCGAAGCTCGCGGGCCGCACGAGCAGCTTCGCACCACCGTGCGCTACTTCTTCGAGCACTTCGCCCATTACTCCCGCCAGTTCCGTCTTTATGTCTCGGCCACCAACGGCTTTCAGTGGGAGCTCAAGAACAAGTTGGTCGGGGACTCAGCCGAGGCGCAGCAACTCTTCTTCGGCCGGCTCATCGAGATCTGCCAGCGCGGCCTCGACGAGGGCATTTTCAAGAAGGGCCTGGCGGCCGAGGCCATGGCAACCACGGTGTTCGGCATTTCACATTCGTTCCTCACGCTTTGGCTGGCCACGCCCGAGGACGGGCGCCCAGAACTGCTCAGCCTTCTTCCGGCCGCGCTAGAGACGCTAGACCGGGTGACCGGGGGCGACGGAAATTGAGGAGAACGCCGGTGAGGACACAACAGCGCACCACGCCCAACCACACCCACGCCAACGCGACGATGATCTGCGAGACTGCCCTCAAGGCCATGGGTCTCGAGGTCGAGTCGGTGCTCGACTACCGTGACGGCTACGATTTCAAGGTCAACGGCAAGGTCAGGGTCGCTGTCCGCTACGCCTTTCCAATGGCCGACCGTGAACAGATCTACCGTAAGCGCAACGGCGAGATATCACGCTATGTGTACAAACGCTGGACCTTCAACTTCCACCGCCACGGCAAGTTGGGCAAGCGTTATTGCGACTTCTTCGTATGCTTCCTGGCATCATCCGACACGGTGGCCAAAGGCCGGTCAGAGGTGACCGTGTTCGTCATTCCCTGGGATGCCATCACGGGGCTTACCTTCTGCTCCTCGACGCGGGAGGGCAGCAACCGCCCATACCGCGGAAAGTACGCCCGTTACCAGGACGCCTGGGAGCTGATCGAGCGGGCGATCCACGGTGATTCGCGCGGAAACGGGGGAGGGCATGGCGACCCGACGGTTGCGCGCAAGCAGTTGCGCGTGAGCGCCGACAGCCGCAAGCGCCTCGAGATCATGACTGTCGGCGAGGGGGCGGCCGCCGGGCCCGCCGGCCGCTCGGACCATCAGGACTGAAAGTTCTCTTTGGCCACGAAGGCACCGATGGTTACGGCGACCGCGACGGCAAGAAGCGCATAGCCGGCGCTTCCGAGGATGGTCGGGTCGGCGCATAGGGCTCCGACCGTGGCCGCACTCACGATCAGACAAGCGTCGAGCACGAAGCCCATACCGAACTGGTTCGGCTTGGAGCCGCTGGTCAGCGAAGGAAGCCGGCTGGCGGCCTTTACGTGTTGTGGCTCTATCGCCGCCTCGTCGCTGGCGCCGGCTGCTTCGCTGAAGTTGGCCGATGAGCGCAAGAGCCGCTGGGCGTAGCGTTCCACGCGCAGGCGGAAGGCCTCCTTGGCATCGGCGCTCATGCGCTCGACATCGAGCTCGTCGAGATCGAAAGCCTCAGGATCGGCAAGGGGGCGGCGCCGGGCCTTCTGGCTGGCCGCCCGCATCTCACGGGCCGTGGCCAATGATACGACCTTGCCGTGACCGTCGCCGTTTCCGCCTTTTTCCTCAGACATCAGATCTCCTCTACCACGAGCCTGGCACGACAAGTCCTTGGCCTGCAAGGCCTTTTTGCCAACCGAGCTGCGGTGTTGATTGTAGCATAGCTTGCAGGCCTGCCCGCTGTGGGCGGTCCTGGCAGGAGCGCAACACGAAGTTGTGACGCGAAACGGGTACACCTATGGTGTCGCCCGGTCGGTCAGGAGAGGTGACCGAGTGGCCGAAGGTGCTCGCCTGCTAAGCGAGTGAGGGGGTTATACTCCTCCGAGGGTTCGAATCCCTCCCTCTCCGCCAGCTATGATTGCGGACGCTGCCGCTGGCAACGGCTGCCCGTAGTGAATGGGACAAGAAGGGGGCCGTCGAAAGGCAAAGGTGGGTAAGCTTCTCCGAGAGGTCCGGTTCAGTTCGGCGGCCGTAGCGATGATGCTCGGCCTGTCGGGCTGCTCGGCCGGTGCCTTCGGCGACGAGCCGGTCGCTCCGGCCTACTTCACCGAGGTCATGCCCACGAACGCCCTGCGCTACGCGCACAACTGGCGCGAGCGCCCCTGCTTCACCCTCGAGTTGCCCGGCACCGAATGGCGGCTCGACAAGGTCTCGCCCGACCGCGTGGTATGGCGGCAGGGCACCGAAATGCTCGGTCTCTACCTTACCGACAACCGCCACCATCGCTTTGCCGTTTCCGGCATGCACGCCGAACAGGCCCTTCGCGCCTTCATTGCCTACGAATTCGAATACATAAAACCGCGATTCGAAATACAGATGCTCCCGCAGCCCCGTTTCGCGGGCGATGACAACGGCACCTGGGCGCAGTGGCGTTGGGAGGGTTATGGCGGGCTCAAAAGCGTCAACAGGTCAGCGGTGCCCGCCGACCAGCACCACGTGGTGGCAAGCCTGTGGCTCGACCCCTGGGTGCTCTCGCTCGACTGGGGTTCGACCGATCCAGAGGCCGAACCGGGTCCGCGTCCCGAGATGGTGGATGTGGTTGAGTCGCTGACCTTCAAGCCGGGATGCTTCAAGCCGATGCGGAGCGGTGAGACCCGGTAGCGACCTTGGGCGCCGCGGTAGTGGTCAGGCGGTCTGCTGGACTTCGCGTACGACGAAAGCGACGACGGTGAGAGCCACGGCGGTCGCCAGCACCGCGTAGCCGCCGCCGTCGAGGAGGTCGGGGCGCGCACACAGGGCGCCGATAACGGCCGCCCCCAGCGTCAGCGCCGCATCAGAGGCGAAGGTAAGTCCGAAGCCACCGGTCTTGGCCCGGTTCGAGGTCATGCGTGTGGCCATCTTGACGTGCTTGAAGGCGATCTTGGCGCCGGCCTTGTTCGACTCGACCTCGCTCAGTCCCGAGGCGCGCTTGATGAGGTTGCGGGCATAGCGATCGACGCGCTCGCGGTAGACCTGGCGGGCCTCTGGCGTGAGGCGGTTAAGGGTGTCGTCGAGCAGGTCTATGGGGTCGGGCTGCGGCCGGCGGGGCCGCCGCGGGCGCTCGGGTCGTGTGGAACGTAGTGTGCGGCGTGCCTCATCGAGGGATACGACCTTGGCCGTGTGCCGTCGTGGGGAGGCCGGCGGTGTCTCGGAGCCTGTTCTTATTCCTGCCGCTTTGCTCAAGGGTTCCTGCCTCTGAGCAAATCCTACCCGCGCAGCCGGAAAGGTTGCCAGAAAGCCGCATCAACGACCGTTCGTTTCAGGCCAACGGTCGTTGGCCGGGCGCGCCGCCGGTCGTCCAAGAGGAGAGCATGTCGTCGACCGCTCTTACCAGGGCAATGCGGTCCTCGGCGTCTTCGAATGCAAAGGTCGCCAAGGCCGAGGCCAAGCTGGTCAAGATGGTGGACAAGAAGTGCCCGAGCGCTGCTGCCATGTGGCTTCCCGGGGCCTGCCAGAACGCGTACGATGCCTCCGCCTGTGTCGCGTTAATTGCGGGAATCGAGGAAGGTCACGCCTGCTCATTGGGGGACAGATGGCAGCGAAGTACACGATAGAAGAAGTGTTCGCCGAACACATAGGTGGGGGCATCGACCCCACCGAGGCTCAGGCCCGGGCCTACATCGACCACCAAGATGAGGGGCGGGTCTACATGATCAACCTTCTCAAGTACCGGGAGCGCGCCGAGTATCCGGCCGGTCACGAACTTGCCGGCGACGGGGGCGGAAGCGGCCAGGAAGCCTACCAGCGCTATGGAATGGGCGCGGTGGCCAAGATAATCGAGTACGGCGGGCGCATCGTCGAGATGAGCCGTCCGTATCAGGTCTTCATCGGGGAGGCCGAGGCTTGGGACGATGTGGTCACGGTCGAGTACCCGAGCCACTCGGCCTTCATCGAGATGATGCGCGACCCGGCCTACCGCGAGCTTACCGTTCATCGCACGGCCGGGCTCGAGCGCAGCGTCGTGTTGGCCGCGGCACCTGTGGAGGGGGTCTAGCGGCTTGCCCGCGGCGGGGGCGGCGGTTAGGATTCCGCGTTCGCAGCCACCCTTCCGCGCCCGTAGCTCAGCTGGATAGAGCACCAGACTACGAATCTGGGGGTCGCAAGTTCGACTCTTGCCGGGCGCGCTCTTCTTACCTATTGCATCGCCGCTGCCGGGAAGGTCCACTTGTCCGGTGATGCTCCGTTGTCTCTGTCGCGGCATCGAGTGTGAGATAACGCCGCCGACGATAGAGGCGGCCCACTGTCATTGCCGCTACTGCCGCCAGGCCCACGGAGCGGCCATCGTTACCTGGCTCGTCGTTCCCGAGGGGCAGTTCAGGGTAACCCGTGGCCAGGAACTGCTCGGTTGGTATCAGTCCTCGCAACAGACCCGGCGCGGATTCTGTAGCCGTTGCGGTTCCCCGATGTTGTGCGCCTCGACTCTGAACCCGGGCGAAATGCATGTGGCCCGTGCACTGGTCGAGGGCGAGGTCGACCAAGAGCCGGCCGCGCACTGCTTTGCCGACCACAAGGTCGACTGGCTTGAGATCTCCGACGGACTTCCACATCTCGGTTCCGACAGTGCGGTCCTGGCCCACTATAAGAAGATAAAACCCTAGGCGGCCAGCCGGGCTGCCCGGCATTCAATGGTGTCAGTTCCCCTGCCGCGCTACTGTCCCCGGCCATGAACACCCAGCTAGCGCGCGATCTCGGACTCGAATTTCCCATTTTCGCCTTCACCCACTGCCGCGATGTCGCGGCCGCCGTGTCCAAGGCCGGCGGTCTCGGTGTGCTCGGCGTGGCCACCCACTCCCCTGCGACCCTCGAGGCCGAACTCGACTGGATAGAGAAGGAAATCGGCGACAAACCCTACGGGGTGGACCTTCTGCTGCCGGTCCGCTTCGTCGGCAGCGACGAAAAGTTCGATGGCGACAAAATGAAGGAGATGATCCCGGACGAGCACCGTCAATTCCTCGACGACCTGCTCGACCAGCACGATGTTCCCGCGCTACCGGCCGATACCAAGCTGGCCCCCTCGATGGGCGTTGGCTACGAGCAGCAGCGCGAGGTCATCGAGATGTGTTTCGAGCGCCCCATCAGCCTCATTGCCAGCGCGCTAGGCCCGCCGCCCGACTGGATGATAGAGCAAGGCCGGGCAAAGGGAGTGAAGGTCGCCGCCTTGGCCGGCACCGTCGAACACGCCCGCCGCCATGTGGAGGCCGGTGTCGATATCATAGTCGCCCAGGGTTACGAGGCCGGGGGCCACACCGGAACGGTCGCGACCATGGTGTTGGTTCCCGAGGTCGTCGATGCGGTTTCGCCTGTGCCCGTGCTCGCGGCCGGCGGCATCGGCAACGGCCGGCAGGTGACGGCCGCCATGGCGCTCGGTGCCCAGGGCGTGTGGCTGGGTTCGGTCTGGCTTACGACCAAAGAGGCCGAGACCCATCCGGTGGTAAAAGAGAAGTTCCTTCGGGCGACTTCGAGCGATACGGTCCGAAGCCGTTCGCTCACGGGCAAACCTGCCCGCCAGCTTCGAACCGCGTGGACGGATGCCTGGGAGGACCCGGCCAACCCCGACCCGCTTCCGATGCCGCTCCAGCCCCTGCTCGTGCGCGAGGCCCAAGAGCGTATCAACCGTACCGCCCACAAGAACCCCGGGGCCGAGCTGCTCGTCAACTACTTCGTCGGCCAGATCGTCGGCTCCCTCGACCAGGTGAAGTCGGTCCGCTCGGTCATCGAGGACTTGGCGGGCGAGTACTTCGATACGATGGAGCGGCTCGACGACTGGGCCGAGGTTTCCGACTAGACCGTCCCTGCGGTCGGCAGCGCATAAAAACACGCGCGGCGGGGCCGCCGCTTTGCTAGTCTTTAACTGCGATGAGGAAAGGCGCGCTCTCGTTTGCGTTTTTCTGTGCGATCACCGCTGTTTGTCTGCCTGCGGCCGGCCAGGCGGCCCTTTGCGGTGACGTCACCGGCGACGGCCTGATCTTGGTCACGGACGCGCTCGTAGTACTCAAGCGCGCGGTAGATATCCTCGATGACGACTCTTGCGGGACGTGTTCCTGTGACGTCAACGGCAGCGGTGGCGAGACGCCGGTAACGACGACCGACGCTTTGCTCGTGCTCAAGACGGCTGTCGGCATAGAGGTCGAGTTGGTCTGCACGGGCTGCTCGGCAACGACGACGAGCACCACCACCACGACGCTGCGGGCCATCAACAGTACGGCTCCCAACGAGCAGACGCTTTATCTTACGGCCAATCTGACCGACAGCGACGGCGACGGCATGACCGATGCCTGTGAGAACAAGTATGGCTACGACCCGGCCGATGCCGTCAGTTTCCCGGCCGAACCGGCCCTGCTCGATACCGGTATCGACATCGCGGGCACGGGTATCGGTGCCTACTACGAGGTCTTCGGCGATGGCATCGATATCCGTTGGAGCAACCCCGCCGAGGGCAGCTATTCGCTCACCCTCTATAACGGCAGCCAGCAACTCTACTACGGCGGGCACTATGCTGAGAGCGCCTCGGTCTCATACTCGAGCTTCGGTCTCGCGGGCAGCGAGACGCTGACGGGCCACTTTAGTCAGTACAACGAGGACAGCTCCTGGGCGGCCAACCATCCCGAGTTCACCATCGATCTGTCCACCGTCGTTTTTCCCGTCGTGGCCGATGTGGACCACCGTATCGGCTATTACTTCACCGACTTCGACGCAGAGACCGAACAGCTCTACCGCGACTATCTGACACGTCTGTTTCCTCTCATGTACGAGATGCTCGGCCCGCCGGCCGAGACCTTCAACGTCAACATCACCCATATGGGCCAGGGTAGCTCCTGGTTCATGATAACCGACGGCGGCAGGACATTTCTCTCCGACGGTTCATACATCCCCCGCCTCATCGCGCACGAGCTCGTGCATGCCTGGAGCGGCAACTACTCGATAACCTCCGACCAAGACTGGAACTACGACGACGCGCTGAGCGGCTTCGAGGAAGGTCTCGGCGAAGGTCTTGCCTTCGAGTTGGTGCACGAGTACGTGCGCTGCTACCCGAACGATTACGCTAGCCTCGATCTGTTCTCCTACCGCCCCTGGCAGTATTGGAGCAGCCGCACCACCTTCCATGACCTGATAAAGACCGAACGCTTCACCGGTGCCGGGGCCTTTTGGACCGACAACGGCACCGAGTCGGCCCGCTACGGCATCGCGGCCAGCACGGTGCAGACGATGGTCAAGGCTAACCCCGACTTCATGACCGAGTTCCGAGAACTCTATTACGCCCGCATCAAGGCCGACTCGTCGTGGCGCCCCGGCCGGGCCGATATCGTCGATATGTGGGCCACGGTCGTGCCGGAGACGAACGGAGTGGCCACGGCCGATTACCTTGATGCGCTTCCCGTGTTCCAGGGCCGCCAGCTGGACCGGGGGCTTTACATAGTCGCCACACGCCGCCCTTACGGCACCACAGGCGACCAGCAGTTCGCCATCGGCTATTCGGTCGAGGACGGCCGCTTGTGGTGGGGGATCGCATCCGACCAGGTCGGTGCCTACGACCTGCCCGATTGGCTTCCCTACGTGAGCGACGCCGACGGCTACGTGTACATAGACACCCAGGCCCAGCCCTTCACCGTCACGGTCTACGACGCCGCTGGTTCGGTCGCCGCAACATTGTCGGAACAGACCGAGTACGACCGTTACCAGGACGGCGGTCCGACCGGCTTCGGCTGGCAAATGGTCGAGGGCCTGGCCATGGAGGATTTCGCCCTGGGCCTTTACCGGGCCAATGTCGACTTCACCGACTTCTCGCCGGAGGACAGCGGCGCCAGTGAGGATTTCTATTTCTTCGGCTACGGGGGCCTCAGCCAGGACAAGGACGCGGACTATGTGATCATGGTCGGTGTCGACGGGGTGGCCTCGGGGCAGGCCACCATCACGATAGAGGGCAGCGAGCACAGCGAATCCATAAGCGACGGACTGGCGGTCTTCTCATCGAAAGCGTGGCCCTTCGACCTCGAGGGGAAGTTTCCAATCACGGTCACCGATGGTCAGGGGCAGTCGCGCACCTACTATCGCACCTTGCTCGAGGCCGGTACGACCCACGGCTACTACCAGCAGCAGTTTCTCATCGTTGACCGCAACCTCAACGGCATAGAGGATATCTTCGAGTAAGCCGCCCGCGCGGCTAGCCCGGTGCGCGCGGGCTCTGCCAGCTGCGCCGCCTTGCGGCGCCGACCAAGTGCGTGAGCAGTCCCTTGAGCACGCCCGAGCGCAGGCGCAGCACCGTCAGCTGTGACAGCGTCAGGAGATCCGCAAGGGCGCACAGCCCGAGCGCGGTGATCTCACGTATGAGCAACGAGGCGTGGAAGGCCACGCGGTACGCCCCCGCGAAGTTTTCTTGCACGTAGACGTGGCGCGAAATGATGACCTCGGTGCGGGTCAGTATGCTGGTCTCCTCGTCACGGCGGCTGGCCCCTCCGTGGTCGTGGCGAAGCGATAGGGCGGTCGTGCATGCCGCCCGCATACCCAGCCGGCTGGCTCTCAGACACAGGTCGACATCCTCGTAGTAGAGCCAGAACTTCTCGTTCCAGCCGGCCAGCCTGCCGAGGTCGGTCCGGGAGATGAGAAGCACCGAGCCGGATACCCAGTCACAGGCAAGCGGCAGGGCGCTCGAACCCCTGACCGGCCGCGCCGTGCGCAGCAGGGCCCGCAGCGCCGGAACCGAGGTCATCAGGGCGGGAAAACCGCCGCATACCTTGTGCGGCCGGCCGCGTGCGTCCGACTGACAGGCGGTCATGATCGCGTAGGCCCGGTGGGTGGTTCTCTCGTCGACAAGGCGCGCCAGCTCGTCGGGGGTAGCCCGGACGTCCGGGTTTAGAAAGAGAAGTAGTTCGCCCGAGGCCTTGGCCGCGCCCAGGTTGCATGCGTGAGCGAAACCGCGGTTGCCCGCTGCGACATGGAAGGTGACCTCCGGAAAACGATTGCGGTATTCATCGAGCAATCCGTCGGCCGAATCGTTGTCGACCACTATGATCTCGTAATCGAGCCGCGTTGGGTCACTCACGCCGCTAAGAGCTTGCAGGGCCGTGCCGAGACTCGCCCAAGAACGGTAGTTTACGATGATGACCGACAGTCGCATAAGAGGCCCGGGGCGGGCGATTATGGTTGCCTATATTTCCAATGTCCACGACAATGCACCCTAAATGAAGGACCCGCTCGCGATATTTACCATCGTTCAGAACGAACCGGTCTGGCTGCCCATCTGGATCAAGCACTACCGCAACCAGGTCGAGGTGGCGCATCTTTACATACTTGATCACGACTCGGAGGGGCCGGGGGCCGAGCTGCTCCGCGAGCTCAAGCGGGCCGGCGTCAACGTGGTTCCCGTTCACCGGCGTGTGTCCTTCGACCACACTTGGTTGGCCCAGACAGTAGAGCACTTTCAGCGCTTCCTGCTGGCGAGCTACGAGGCTGTTCTTTTCAACGAGGTCGACGAGATCATTGCGACGGCGCCCGGCTCCGGCTATCGCGACCTCGGCGAATACGCGGCCAGGGTGCTCGACGACCGCCACAAGTTCGTCCGCTGCACCGGTTACGAGGTCGTGCACAAGCCCGAGGAAGAACCCCCCATAGACTGGACGGCGCCCGTGCTCGGCCAGCGCGGCTGGTGGTACGGGTCGGAAAAATACAGCAAGCCCCTGCTTTCGAGAATCCCGCTCTCATGGCGCAAGGGTTTCCACAAGACCACCAATGTTCGCACGCGCGCCCGGCAGATAGACAGCGACCTGTTGCTCATCCACCTCCACAAGCTCGACTTCGACTATTGCGTGAAGCGCCACCAGGAGACGGCGAGCCGCAATTGGATGAGGACCGACGGCGCCGCCGGGCGGCAGAACCGGGTCTCCGATCCGGACGAGCTGCGTGCATGGTTCAGCCGCAGCATCGACGACGAGAAGCGGGAGGCCCGCCTGGTGCCCATACCCTCCGACGTCCAGCGCATCATCTGACCCACCGATGGTCTGCCTATGAGCAAGGATGCGGTTGGCATCGCGGGTGCCGGTCTTGCCGGCGCGGTGCTTGCCCGTGAGATCACCGAGCGCACCGGTCTGCGATGTCTCATCTTCGAGAAGAGCGACCACATCGGCGCGCCTTGCCATAGCTACCGTGCCGAGCGCACCGGGATCATGGCCCACGCCCACGCCCCGCACATCTTCAACACTGGCCACGAGGATGTGTGGACCTACCTGAACCGCTTTACGACCTTCGAACCTTACCAGCACCGCATAAAGGCGGTGACGGCCCGCGGCATCTACGGCTTGCCCATCAACCTGCACACGATCAACCAGTTCTTCGGCAAGACCTTCAACCCGGACGAGGCCCGCAGCTTTGTTGCTGCCTTGGGAGACTCGAGCATCGAGAATCCCCAGAACGTCGAGGAACAGGCGCTGCGTTTTGTCGGACGGGAACTCTACGAGACCTTCTTTCGCGACTACACGCGAAAGCACTGGGGGCGGGATCCCCGTGAACTTCCCGCTTCGATACTAAAAAGGCTGCCGGTGCGTTTCACCTACGACGACAGCTACCACGACAGTCGCTACACGGCCATTCCGACCCACGGTTACAGCGAGATGGTCAAGGCCATTCTCGACCACCCCGAGATAGAGGTGCGACTGGACACCGAGGTCACTCCGGACATGCGCGGAGACTTCCGGCATCTGTTCTGGTCGGGGACCATCGACGGTTTTTTTGGGCACCGTCTCGGAAGGCTAGGCTACCGAACGCTTCACTGGGAGAGGCAATACGGGACCGGTGACCTCCAGGGCACCTCACAGATCAACTACACCAGCATGGAGGTCCCCTACACGCGCATCTGCGAACCCAAGTTCTTCACTCCCTGGGAGAAGCACGAGGAGACGGTTGCCTTCACCGAGTACAGCCGGGACGCCGGCGACGGGGATACGCCGTACTACCCGTTACGCCTGGAAGCCGACCGCGAACTTTTCGCCGGGTATCAGGCGCTTGCCCGCGACACCGACGCTGTGTCCTTCATCGGTCGCTTGGGCACCTACCGCTACCTCGACATGGACACGGTCGTGAAGGAGATGCTCGACTTCGCCGGTCCGGTGTGTGCGGCTCTCAGCCGTGACAACGGCCGGGTGCCCCACATGCCCGGACCGGCCATGGCGCAAGACTAACCGGCCCGGGAGCCGCGCGCCTTCTTTTGGTAGCCGCCTATCAGGCGGTATCGTTTCCTTCGCAGCTGCGGGACACCGAAACGGCGGTAGAACCAGGTCTCGGCCAGACACCGGCGTTCCCGCCAGGTCGGTTGCAGTCGCCAGCGGGGATCCTCGAGTGAAATGCTTTCGCCGAAACGCGCGACCCTGCCGGCCATCACGGCCGGGTGGCTGCCCTGGTACGGGGCAACGAAGGAACGTGGGATGATAGTGTATAGGTCGTTTTTGCCCAGCGGCTCGTTGCCGCGGCCGTCGCTCAGGTGCGAGGCGTTTTGCTGCTTGTCGGCAAAGACCTCGCCGTTGCGTACGTTGCCGTAACGGAACAGGTCCTGGCCCGTATCGACCGCGCGCGGGTATCGTCCCTTGCGCGAGAACCCGTCGAAGACGGCCACGCCCATGGCATCGCGTATCGCGTAGGTGCCGACGTAGGGTTTTACGATCCGCGGCACGTACTTGAAGCGGTGCGGGTAGACCGGAACCACGTGGCCGTAGTCGCCCCAGAAATCGAGAAATTCGAGCACGAGGGCCTCGACCCCGCGGTCGTCGGCGTAACGCTGCATGGTCTGCTCGAGTGCCGGAAGCGAGGACTCGTGCAACATCTCGTTGGCCTGAAGGTAAACGACCCAGTCCCCCCGGCACATGTGCAGCCCGATGTTGGTCTGTTGAGCCACCACGTGGCGCCGGGGCTGGACCTTGTCGGACCATTCGGTCTCAACGATACGCAGCTTCGGTTCGTTCATGGTGCGCACCGCCTCGAGGGTGCCGTCCTCGCTACGCCCGACCACGACAACGAATTCATCACAGAGAGGAAGCGCCGACCGGATCGATTCTTGAAAGGGGTAGTCGAAGCGGATCGCGTTCTTGAGAATGCTGAGACCTGAGACCTGCATAAAATCTCAGTAGACGAACGGGATCATCCGCTTCCGGTCGCTCGGATACTCGGCGCCGAATTTCCTGATGTACCAGTTGTGATGCGTGTTGGCGCGCGGGCCGAGGTTGGCGAATGTCCACACGGCAAAGACCAGGCCCGGCCATGACCAGGTCATGACGGCCCAACCCACCCATTCGGTAAGCTCGCCGAAGTAGTTGGCCGAGGTCACGTAGCGGAACATGCCGCCGCGCGGAATGTGAAACGCAGTGTCTCCGGGCTGCCTGAGGTTACGTATTATACGGTCCGAGTGAAGGTTTACGGCGAAGCCCGTGAGGAAAAGGGCCGTGCCTATGACGAACTGCGGTGTGGCCAGCCAGTCGGCCGTGTACAGGTCGGCTGGCGACAAGAAAAATATCCACACGCCCTGCATGAAGGCGTTGGCGCTGTTGAAGACCATGCCCGAGACGATGATCGACCAGGGCATTTGGTTGCTGCCGCGGATGAGCATCGGGAACACGAAGGTGCGCTGGAGATAGTGGAGGTTGAAGAGCAGGCAGAATATCAGCGGGGCGGCTGCGAAGGTCCGCTCCGAGGTCAGCCAATAGTAGGCAAACAGCAGCACCACCGGCAGTTCCATGATGACCCAACCGGCGCGGTCGTTGATCGTCGCGCCCCAACGCCGGGTGGTGTACTGCCCGTAGCCGGCCGGTCCCTTGACCAGGGTGAAGGCAAAGATGGCGGCCAGGACCACCATGGCCACCAGGAAGGAGTTGAAGAAGGTGGGCGATGCCATGTGCCGTCCTCTAGCCCGGACGGTTTCGGACTTCTAATCGGGAAGCTGGTCGGTGACGGGGCCCTGCCAGCCGTCCTCGATGGAATCGCGCAGCACGTGGTGATCGTCCAGGAGGTAAAGGTCGAGATCTTCGGTCAGCTCTATCGTGTGCGTTGACCATCCGGCCGGGAACTCCGCTGTCTCGGTCTCGCGGTTGAAGTCGCGGCTTATGCGGAAATACTCTTCGCCCTCGGGTGAGGTGAGAAGATGGAGCGTACGACCGGAGTTGTAACGAAGCCGGACGTTCTTGTGCACGACAATATCGTTGAGCACCACGCCCTCGCCTATGGTTTGCGGTAGCTGGACGATGTTGACCGCGTGGAAGAAGTCTTTGCCCACCAGCTCCTCATCGGTGAACTCGCCCGTCGGTCGGCCCGGACTGCTGAAGAACTCCGCTTCGTCGGGCGTTCCCTCGCGAACTTGGTTCTTGAAGTATCCCTCGGGCGCCTCGAGGCACAGGAACTCGGCGTTGGTGAACTCGTAGCTCAGCCATACGGTCAGGGGGAACACGGCTGTGTGGACCAGTTCGTAGGCTTTGTCGGCCATGGGGTATTGCTCGCGGCAGCTGCCGTCATCGACCGCGTTATCGACGAGGTCGCAGTCGTAGGCGAGCTGCTCGACTTCGGCGATGGTCTCGCACACCGCGCAGGTGGTCTTCGTGGCAAGGCAGGCACTGGTGGTCTGGGTGTTGCCTGGGTCCCCACAGGCGGGGAACACATCTTCGAGCGGGAGGCTCGAGCAGTGCTTGGCCAGCACGGCTTCTATCCGCGCAGTCTCGGACGCGATGGGGCAGCTGTCTCGTAGCTGGACGGGGTTCGAGATGGGTCCCGCGGCACTTCGCCCCTTCAAGGCCTTCTTGGCGCACTTGGCGTGTTGTTTGAACAGCCGATGTTGATGCTTGGCCAGCGTCTTCCAGGCCTTGGCCGGGCAGCGGGTGGCCAGGATGTCATCGACTGATGTGGTTCCGCTTCCCACTTCCGCCCCGAAAGCGATATCGCTCAGGCGGACGCTCAGGCTGTCAGCCGCACTAAGAAGTTCGGAGAGGCCCGTGGTGCCGAAGGGTGGGAAGGTCGCGTAGAGCATGCCTTCCGGGGGGTTGGTGCATAATTTGTTGAACTGCGCCGCCAGCCTGGCCCGTGCCGGTATGTTCGGGCTGAACAGCCCGCCGCCACCGAGACAGGAGACTGAGTTCAGCTACGGTCACGGACCGCTTGAGGCACTTGCCTCGGTGCTTGGCGGTCTGTTTGTTGACCTTGGCGAGATTTTTTGTCGACGTGTTAACGCACTTCTGCTGAGCGCGGACCAACGGGCTACAGGCTGCGCCGGCCCCGTTGGCGGCCTGCAGGACCATTAGCGCGGCGACGAACAGGGTTGCGGCTATCCGCATCCGCCAATCATGATATGCTGACCTGCTCCGTGTCAATGTGGGTTTTTATCTTACGCGCGGCGTCGGCCGTGTTCTTGTGTGCCGTCTTGGCCGTGCCGGCCGTGGCCGACGTCGTGCCCGGCGACCTCGTCACCCACAAAAATGCCGAGAAGGTGAAAGGCCTTGTGGCCGAAGGCGTCTACTGGTCGGTCACCAACGGCATGGATATGCAGATCGTGCCCTACCAACGCATCCCGCTGCCGAGCGACTACCAGAAGGCGACCGAGAAGTACTCGGACCAGGCCTCTATCGGCGAGCACGGAGAGTTGGTCAATTGGGTGGCCGGTCGCCCTTTCCCCGTGGTCGACAGCAACGACCCCCAGGCGCCCAACAAGATCATGTACAACTTCCATCGCACCCACTACTTCACCGACGACATCAATCTCAACTATGTCGATGCCGACACCGGCTCCCTTTATATCGACGCCAACGACAAGCGTCACTACCGCGTGGAACGCCACTTCGTGCCCGAGTGGATACGTTATCTTCGTTACGTCGGTCGCTTGCACCACGAACCCATCCCGAAGTTCACGGACAACGCCGACCAGACCTTCAACAAGGCCGGGCTCTATCCGCTCATAGAGCCCTTCGATCTCAAGGGCGTGGGCGGCGTCACCTTTCGCTATCTCGATCTCCTACGTCACGATGACACCTGGCTCTTCATTCCCATGATAAGGCGGGTCCGCCGCATGTCGACGGCGCAGCGCAGCGACGCCCTGTTCGGTCAGGACATCGACGTCGACAGCTACGGCGGGTATTCGGGGCAGATTCCCTGGTTCAAGTGGCGGCTCTTGGGCGAGAAGCCGATGCTGGCCTCGCTCCATGGCGCCCGGCTTCCGCCCGAACCCTGCAAGACCGACGGTGGTATGACCTTCTGCGAGGAGTGGGAGATGAGGCCTTCGGTCTATGTCGTCGAGGGCGTCCCGATGGCGCCGGCCTATGCCTATTCGAAGCGTATCATCTTCGTCGACAAGGAAACCTACTTCATCGTCTACTCGGACCTCTACGACCAGGCCGGTGAACTGTGGAAGGTCGTCATGCAGAGCATACGCCACTCCAAGCGGCCGAACCCCGATGTCGACTACGAGTACGAGGAGCCCCGCATGTTCATCTATGCGTTCAGCGTGATCGATATGCAGCTCATGCACGGTACCCGCGCGTCCATCCCGGGCATGGCGTTTCCCGACGAGGCCGGCTGGTATCTCGATATAGGCTTCGACCAGGAACAGTCGGCCGACGAATCGTGGTTCACCATTGCCGGCCTTATAGGCAGCGGGCACAGATAGGGGCCGCCGGGCTATTTCACCCCGCCATGGGCATTTACGCGGTAAGCGGTGGCGCCTCGGGCATTGGCGCGGCCATAACGGCTAGGCTTCGCGCCCGCGGCGACCGTGTCATCGTGGTGGATATAAAGGATGCTGATGTCGAGGCAGACCTTTCTACGGCCCCGGGCTGCGAGGCGGCGCTAGAGCAGATTGGGCGGCAGGCCGTGGGCGGCCTCGACGGTTTGGTCGCCTGCGCCGGCCTCGGTCCGGCCACCCGGCCGGTCTCGCTTGTCACTCGCGTGAACTTCTTCGGCGCCCAGCGCCTGATAGACGGCGCGCGTCGGCTTGTCGCCAAAAAGAAGGGCGCTGTGGTCGTGATCTCGTCTAACTCGGCGCCGATGGACTGCGACCAGTCCTACGTCGATGCCTTGCTCGCTCTCGACGAGGAGCGAGCCTGTACGCTCGCCGAGGAAGTCGGCGACGGGCACAACGCCTACGCCGGTTCCAAACAGGCGATCACGCGCTGGATGCGTGCCAGCGCCGCCGCCTATGCGGCCGCCGGCGTTCGCATGAACGCCATCGCTCCGGGCATCACGCGTACCGCGATGACCGACAGCGTCTATGCCGATGCCGAACTCGGTCCAGTGATAAAGGAGTTCGGCGAGACGGTTCCAATAGGCCGTTTGGGCCGGCCCGACGATATCGCCTCGACCGCAGCCTTCCTCTTAAGCCAAGAGGCGTCGTTCGTTTGCGGGTCGGTCTTCTTCGTCGATGGCGGCCACGACGCGATGCTTCGCCCTGACGATTTTTAGTTGGCTGCCGTTGCCCGAGCCCCGGCCGGCGGCTAAACCTCGGCGGCAACATGAGCGCCAATGATTCGAAGCAGGTTCCGATCGCGGAGGGTCTCTTTACCTGGCCCTGCGATGAGCCACGGCTGATCGGCAGTAAGTGCGGCGCCTGCGGCGAGGTCACCTTTCCGGCCCAAAGCGCCTGCCCGGCCTGTCCGGCCGACGACTCGGAGACCGTAGAGCTGAGTCGGCGCGGGCGGCTGTGGACCTGGACGGTGCAGAACTTCCTGCCGCCGGTCCCCTATGCCGGGGAGGCGGCCGAGTTCACGCCATATGGCGTCGGCTACATCGAGCTTCCCGAGGGGCTGCGCGTGGAGTCGCGTCTTACCGAGAACGACCCGGCCCGTCTCGAAATAGGCATGGAGATGGAACTGGTCATCGAGCGTTTCGCCGATGACGGTAACGGCGGCGAGTTGGTGACCTTCGCCTTCGCTCCGGTGGACGGCGCCTGATGGACATCGCGATCATAGGCATCGGTCTTTATCCCTTTGGCCGTCACGAGGGGGTGACCGCCATAGACATGGGCGTACGCGCCGCGGCCGATGCCTTGGACGACGCCGCCCTGGGCTGGACCGACATGGATCTGGCCTGTGCCGGCAGCCTCGAGGTGCTGCAGCCCGACACCATGAACAAATACATGGGCCTTACCGGCATCCCGTTCACCACCGTGTTCAATGGATGCGCCACCGGCGGCAACCTGCTTCTCACCACCGCCAATTCCTTGCTGGCTGGCATGGGCGACCTGGCGATCGCCATCGGCATGGACAAGCACCCGCGTGGCGCCTTCTCGGTAGGCGACACGCTCGAAGGCTTGGGGCTGGGCCAGTGGTACGGCGAGACCGGCCTTGCGCTGAACCCGCAGTACTTTGCGATGAAGACACGCCGCTACATGCACGACCACGGCATCAGCGAGCAGTGTCTCAACCTTACCGCCGAGAAGGCATTCAAGAACGGGTCGTTGAATACCAGGGCATGGCGCCGCAAGGCTCTCGGTTACGACGAGATCGCCAACTCACCCATGGTCTGCGACCCGCTTCGAAAGTATCACTTTTGCAACCCTAGCGAGGGCGCGGCCGCGATGGTGCTTTGCCGCGCCGATGTGGCGGCCAAGTACACGACCCATCCCATCTATCTTCGCGCCGACGTCTTCAGGACCCGCCTTTATGGTTCCTTCGAGACGCTCAGCCCCTCGGTCCCCGCCAAGGAGACGCCCGGTCCCACGGTGCAGGCGGCCGCGGCCGCCTTCGAGATGGCGGGCATCGGGCCGACCGACATCGACGTCTTGCAGGTACAGGACACCGAGGCGGGTCACGAGATAATGCATTTGGCCGAGAACGGTTTCTGTCGGGACGGGGAACAGGAAGCGCTTGTCCGTGACGGAGAGACAGGGCTCACGGGCCGCATTCCGGTCAATACCGACGGCGGTCTGCTGGCCAACGGCGAGCCCATCGGCGCATCGGGACTGAGACAGGTCTTCGAGGTCTGTCTGCAGCTTCGCGGCCAGGCCGGCGACCATCAGGTCCCGGGCGACCCCAAGACCGGCTACACCCACGTTTACGGATTCCCGGGCGTGAGCTGTGTGACCATTCTTTCCAGCTAAGGAAAGGAGGTTGAGATGGCAGATACGGTAAAGAACCCACCCGAGAACATGCCGAGGATGACCGCCTCGCTTTTCTATGACGACCCGCGCGCGGCGCTCGACTGGCTCGAGAAGGCCTTCGGACTGAAGCGTCGCATGGTCATCGACGGGCCCGACGGCGGCATCGTCCATTCCGAGATGGAACTGGCCGACGGGGTTATATTTGTCGGGCCGAGCTCGGCCTTCCCCAACAGTCGCAGCCCACTGGGCAGCGACGGTACGGTCACGCAGTCGCTCTATGTCTACGTCGACGATGTGGACGCCCACTGCGAGCGGGCCCGCAAGGCTGGCGCCGAGATAGTCAGCGAGCCCGAAGACCAGTTCTACGGTGACCGCAACTACGCCGTCCTCGATTGCGAGGGCCACCGCTGGGCTTTCGGTCAGCACGTAAAGGACCTCGGCGACGGCGACATGGTCATGCCCGAGGGTATGACGTCGGAGGGCTAGATGGAGCTGGCGATGACCCAAGAGGAGCGCGAGGCCTTCCTGGCCGGAGTGCACATCGGTGTTATGAGCGTGGAGTGGAGGGGCCGGGGTCCGCTCACGGTCCCGATCTGGTACGACTACGAACCTGGCGGCGAGGTCGTTGTTCTTACCACTCCAGGTTCGCGCAAGGCCGAGCTTGTGGAGCGGGCGAAGCGATTTACCTTGTGCGCGCAGACCGAAACCCCGCCCTACAAGTATGCCTCTGTCGAGGGTCCGGTGGTGTCGGTCGGCGACGCCGACCTAGATGGCGACCGTCGGCCCATGGCACGGCGTTACCTCGGCGATGAGGTCGGCGACGCCTACATAACCCGGACGGCCGGGGAGGATGGCGACACCATCGTCATCCGCATGCGGCCGGAACGTTGGAAAACGGTGGACTACGCCAAACAGTTCGGCGGCGGAGGCTAGCCCATGCACGAGTGTCGCAAGGTAGACATGTCCTTCTTCTATACCGCGCCGGCCTGTTACCGGGCAACGGTGGAGGTGGAGGCCGCGCCCGAGGAGATATTCGATTCCTTCGAGAACGCCGATGATTGGCCCGTGTGGGCGCTGCCGATCACCAAGGTGGAGTGGACCTCGGCCAAGCCCTTCGGTATCGGCACCACGCGTACCGTCACCATGATCGGCAACATGGTCGGTGAGGAAGAGTTCATCGCATGGGAGCGCGGTAGCCATATGGCCTTCTGTTTCGTGCGCGCGTCCTCACCGATGATCGAGGCCTTCGGTGAGGACTACCAGGTCGTCGACCTCGGTGGTGGCCGCTCGAGCGTGACCTGGACTATGGCCATGGAGACCGGCGGGATAGGCCGTATAACAACGCCGCTGTCGGCGCCGTTGATGCGATGGGGCCTGGCCTGGATGCTCGGCCGCTTCAAACGCCACGTCGAATCTCGCCGCATCGCCGTGGCCGCCTAGCGGTCTCGTCGTGGCCGACCGTCTCGGCATAGGGATACTAGGCTGCGGCCGTATATCCGGGCTGACCGCTCGCGCTTATATGGCAGAGCCCGCGGCCCGGGTGGTTGCTGTCTGTGACCCGGTCGCCGAACGCGCCGACCGACTGGCCAGGGACTGCGGCGGTGCGGCCGTTACGGCCGACATCGATGCTTTCTTGGCCACGCCCGGTCTGGAGGCCGTCGAGATACTCACGCCCCACCACCTTCACGCCGATCATGCCGTTGCGGCGCTCGAGGCCGGCAAGAATGTGTCCCTACAGAAGCCGCCGGCGCGCAACATGGAAGAGTTAGAACGCATCGCCCGGGCCGCATCGCGCGCGTCCGGCACCTTCCGTGTGTTCGAGAACTTCATGCACTACCCGGTACATGTGAAGGCCCGCGAACTTATCGAGACCGGGGCCATCGGTCAGCCTTTGTCCCTGCGATTGAAGACGGCGGCCGGGCGGCCCGAGGACGGTTGGGCGGTCGAGCCCGACGCGCTCACGTGGCGCATGAACGAGGAGACCTGCGGTGGGGGTCCCACGACATTCGACCACGGTTACCACTGCTACAACCTTGCCCGCTGCTTCATGGGCGCCGAAGTAGACACCGTTCATGCCTTCGTGTCGTGGTACGGCGAGGAACGGTCTTCGCGTTACGACGGTAACTCGATCGTCAGCTGGCGTTACGAGGGCGAGCCCGAGCGTTTCGGTTCTTGGGAGGTCGTCGCTTCCATCGGCATGCGGGTCGAGGGGAGCTATTACGCCGAGGATGACCGCGCCGTGATACACGGGACCGACGGATACATTTCGATAAGCGGTTGCACCGGGCATACCGGTGACGATGCGCCCCTGACGTTATACCGTGACGGGAGGACGGAGGTCTTCGGCGATCTCGAGCGAGATTGGGCCTCGTCGTTCGAATGCGGCGCGACCGACTTCGTCCATGCGATAAGGGACGGCCGGCAGCCGGACCAGGGCGTCGAAGATGCCCGCCGCACACTGGCCGTGGCGCTGGCGGTGGGACTGAGCGCCGAGACCGGAGCTGAGATAGCGGTCAGTGATCTTCTTGGAACCGAACGATAAGACCATTGGCCAGCATTGCCGACGACTGTTAGGCTAATGAGGATGCTACCGCGGCGCCTTACCGTCGTTACCGTCTGCCTGGGACTCTTGCTGTCCTCTCCCGCCCTTGCGGCCGTTCTAGGGTCTTGTCCCATGGGCTCGTTCCTGTCTGCGGGATGTGCCTGCAAGGAGGCCCCCTCCGGCGCCGAAGCCAAGTTCGAACGTAGGGCGGGCTGTTGCTGCGAACTTGCCGAGCCCGCCAGCCAGGTGCCGGTCGTTCTGGGGACCAAGCCGGCCACGTCCGGTGCGTTCGGTCACATGCTGACCGGCCGTTCGACCGGCGAGCCGGTGGCTCACGTCGCTTTGCGTCTCGACGCGGGCGAGCGGGGTCCACCCGGGCCGTCACGCGCGCTTTTCATAGAACACAGCTCCCTGCTGCGCTGATCTCCCCTCCCGTTCTCTATCGTTGAGAGGACGCGGGCATCTGTGCCCGCCGGACAGGAGATCAAAGTGTTTGGAAAGAATAGAAACCGCAGGTCTGTGAGAGCGGTGGCGCTAGCGCTGTTCCTGCTCATGGGCCCGGCCGCAGCAGCGGCCGGGCAAGGCAGCGACAAAGGGGTCGCCTCGACGGTGATCTCGATCCAAGACATCGACTGCCAGAGTTGCGGGATGGCCGCGGTGGCGGCGCTCGAGAAGACCGCCGGCGTTGACTCGGCGTCCTTCGACCGAACCAAGGCCGAGCTGTCGGTGCGCCACCGTAGCGCCGAGGTCGGCCCCGAAGGTCTTGCCTCGGTGGTACGCGAGCTTGGCTACGGCGCCGTGGTCGGCGCGGGCAAGGGCCGCTACCTACCCGACGTCACCTTTTCCCGCGAGCTCGATGTCGCATGGATATCCAGCCGGGGCGAGGAGGTGGATGTCGACGAGCATCTCGTCGATGGCAAGGTCACCGTCGTCGATTTCTACGCGTCTTGGTGCGGACCCTGCCGCGAGATCGACCGCGAGATGTTCTCGATCCTGCGCGCTCGCGAGGATGTCGCGCTTCGCAAGATAAACATGACCGATTGGGGGTCGCCGGTGGCCAAGCAGTATCTGACCAAGGTCGCCGAACTTCCCTATGTGGTCGTCTATTCCAAGTCCGGGCAGCGGATAGAGGCCATATCCGGCCTCGAACTGGAACGCTTGCGGGCGGCCATCGACCGGGGAGCTTCAGATGAGAAATAGGGGACGAGCGTTGGCCGGGGTGTCGCTGGTCTCGCTGCTGCTTGCCGTTCCCGCCTGGGGCCAATGAGCCGGTTGAGCCAATCCGGTGCTCTCCGGTGGAGAGCCGACAAGTACTATGCGCTACGACAAGCCCCTTGCGAAGGGTGAGACCCGGCTCGGGATTACGTCCCAATACCGGGCCTTTACCCGTCTGGTCCACGGTGACGACTACATATCGTTTGCCGAACTCGGGGAAAGATCGCCGGCGGCGGCCGAACACGGCAACGTCGACGTGTATGCGTGGCAGACTGACCTGTGGCTACGCTGGGCCGTCAGCGACCGCACTGAACTGTTGGTGACCTTGCCTTACCGTTCGGTGCGTATGCGGGTGGACCATGATGACGAGCATCACCGGGACGAAACCTTCAGCGGGCTCGGCGACCTGCGCTTCGGGTTCAGGCGGGTTCTTCGCAACGACCAGCGGATGCGCCTGGCCGGTAGCGCCGGTCTGAGTCTGCCCACTGGACGGCGCAACAGCCTCACTGCCGCGGCCTACCTCGACCACCACGAAGCCGAAGAATTGGGCATTGACGTGCAAGCGCACAGCCACACGCAGCTCGGCACCGGGACGGTGGACCCATTTGTCGGGTTCGATGTGCTGTGGCGTAGCGAAGGCGGCCCGACGCTGTTCGGCTCGACCGAGGTCTCGGTTCCTCTGTACGACGCGGGCGACGGTTACCGTAAGGCCGCGAGCGGCTCCGTGACGGCAGGCGTGGCCCGCCGGCTGGCCGGCGGTGACCTCACGGCCACCCTGTTCGCAAAGCTCAGCTATGCCGGACGCGACGAGTTCCACGGGACGCCAGTGGTCGGCACCATCGGCACCTTTGCGGGCAGTCTCGATGTCCCGAACACCGGGCGTGTGGAAGTCTCCGTGCAGCCGACGCTCACCTGGCGGGTGTCGGAGGATGTCGCGTTCGAGACCCAGTTGAACGTGCCCGTTTACACGCGGATCCATGAGGATGCCGAGGGTGGCGACGTGCAACTGACCGAGCGGGCCGGGTTGATGGTCAGACTGAGCTACCTGCGCTAACCGGTCCCCGACTAGGCCCAGGCCGCAGCGACCCCGCGGGGCCCCCGGTAGGGGAGGCGGCCGTGGCCGACGGCGTGGTTGTCGATGAGCAAGACGTCACCGTGTTGCCAGGGCGTGACCGACAGGTTTTGCCAGATGGCATCGCGGACCGCCTCCATGTCGGGGTCGGGTATCTCGGTGCCGTCACGGCGCGTACAGTGCATGGCGTAATCGTCGGAGCTAACCAGCCAGCGCTGCAATCCCGCGAGCACGGCCGTCAGTTTCCATACCGCCCAGTGCCGCAGCGTCGGCCGCATCTTGAATATGCGGCGGTACTCACCCTCTCCCGCCGACAGGTGAAACACCTGCGAGTGGTTGAACCAGGCCTTGCGCCCGCTTCTGCGGTGTACGCGCGAAACGGGCTGGGTGCTGACTATGCGCAGGTCTCCGCCCCTGCTCCACTCGGTCGTGAAGCCTTGCTCACCGCACTTGGCATCGACGGTGGCGCGCTCGGTGGTCTCGAACATGTCGGGCCACGGCTTTAGTTGCCATGGATTGAAACGGCCGCGGCCGGACGGGGAGGCGTAGTTGCGTACGATCCTCAGGCCGCCCTGTTCGAAACGGTCGCGCACACCGCTCGCAAGATCGGCGTAGACCTTGCGTAGATCGACCAACGGGGTCTCGCCGCCCGTGGCGGGGACCTCGAGGCAACAGAAGAACAGGTGGCGCGGCGGGTTGGCCGTGAAGGTCATCTCCGCGTGCTGCGGTATCGGGTAGAAGGGGGGAAGCTCGCTGGCCGAGAACACGTGGGTCGTGCCTGCGACCGGCCGGCGTGGCGAGGTCCCGAGATACTCGGTCTTCAGTTCCCCGTCCACCGCCAGTGCTATGGCCTGGAAATCGACGGCGTGCCTGACTGCGAAGCCGCGCAGGAGAAGGGCGCCGTTGCTGCCCATGCGGTCCAGTAACCAGGTGCGGTTGGTCGAAAGCCAAGCGGCCAGCCACCGGGGCTCCGAGCTTTCGCCGGGTTCGATGACAAGAGGCAGGGCAGCCGCGCCGGTTGTGCCTATGCGGCAGCCGGCCGGTTCGGCCGCGATAGGACTGTCGGCGGGTTCGGTCACCACCTTCCCTTGTAAGGTCCGGGCTCAGTTGATGGGAATGAATCCCGTTTTGGCCACTATCGTCTGGCCCTCGGCCGACTTGATCCAATCGAGATAGACGCGCACCGCCCCTCCGGGCTGGCCCAGGGTGTACATGAAAAGCGGGCGGGCAAGGACGTAGCTGCCGTCCTTGGCGGCCTCGAACGTGGGTTCGACACAGGCCGCGCCGCTACCGCGCGAGATGCACAGCATCTCGAGATCATCTGTGGCATAGCCCAGCCCGCTATACCCGATCGCACAAGGGGTCTTCGAGACCAGATCGACGACGTCCTTGCTGCCCTGCATGTCCCGGCTTCCGAGCTTGAAGTCACGCCGCTTGCCGACCACCGCCTCGCGCACGAACACAAAGGTTCCCGAGTTCGATTGGCGTGAGACACGGATTATCTGCTGGCCGGCACACCCGGGGACCGCGGTGCCGACGTCGGCCCAGTTGTCGCATTTGCCACCCTCGCCGTAGATGCAGGCCAACTGCTCGAGCGATAGTCCCGCGAGCGGATTGTTCTTGTGGATGAAGAAGGCCACGGCGTCGGCCGCCACCGTGTGTTCGATGGCCTCGACGCCGCTGTTGGCCTTTATGTGCTCGCGTTCGGAGGCTGTTATCGAGCGGCTGGCGTTGGCGATATCGACGGTACCGTTCATGAGGGCGGCGATTCCGGTCCCCGAGCCCCCGCCGCTTACGGCAACGCCGACGTTTGGATCGACCTTGCGGTAATTCTCCGCCCAGGACTGGGCGATGTTGACCATGGTGTCGGAGCCTTTGTTCTGCAGTAGCGTGCGCCCGCCCGAATCGTCGCTCGAGCAGGCGGTGAGCATGAGCAAAGCCGCGGCCAGACACAGGGTGGGAGCTTTCGACATGCCCTTGTCTCCTTAGAAGTCTATCTGGAAGCGGGTCTGCACAATGTCGGAGTCGCCTGCTCCGTCGAGGTCCGCCGTAGTGTAGTTGAACATCACCCGCGTGTTGGGGTTGAGGAGCCAGTTGAGCCCCAGGGTGATGTCGTCAAGTTCGCCGCCGGTGACGCCACCGTCGTTAAGGTCGGCGCTCGAATAACGGAGCGCCAACTCGAGGGCGCCGCTGCCGCCGTCACCGAGGTAGTTGTTGTTCGGCCTCACACGGCTGAAGGTCGCCGAACTGCCCTTGTAGACGCGGTGCTCGCCGGTGAGAAAGTAACTCGCGTAAACGTAGTAGCTCGTGAGGTCAGGGTTCCCCGTGCCGGCCGAGTCCACCGAAGCTTGCATCCACTCCGCCTGTAACGACAGCGGGCCGTGTATGACCGCGGCCTCGAGCCCGACAAGCTCCACGCCGGTGGCGTCGGTGATGTCTCCCGTGTCGATGAAGGTGGCGGCCATGTGAGACTCCGGACGCGAGTCGTAGCTGGCCGTGTCGTTGTCCGGGTCGCGCTTCGAGTAGGCCACGCCGATATGCAGCACGCGGTCACCCGTGTTGACCGGCGCCGCGGTCGCCCGTGCGGTGAAGTGGAGGTTGTCCCCCGAGGAATCGCCGTCGCTGGCGCTGTCGCGGAAGATACCCGCGGCCAAGGTGCCGGCGCCGCCGCTCAAGACGGTTTGGAAGCCGATACCGTTGCTGCGTTCGGGCCCGAAGGCGTCGGTCGTGAGCGCGCGCTCTAGGAAGGTTATGTGCTTGCTGCTCGTGATGGTCTCGAGTCCGAAGGGTTCGTAAAAGTGCCCGACCTTCACCGTGCCTAGTGCCGGCAGTCCTGTGAGCCCCATGTAGACATCCTTGAACTCGGCGTCACCGCCGGCGAAGTCGTACTGGGCTTTGAAGATCACCTGTTCGTAGATCGTGCCTGCCACGTAGAACCTGGCACGCCGGAACTCCGAGCCGTCAGACTGTGAGCCGACAGCGGCGGTCAGACCCGCGTCGTCGTCGAAGAAGGCCCAGTCGTTCATGATGCGCCCGCCGAGCTTGAACGAGTGCCGGCCATCGGCCGACCTCATGTTGAGGCCGTCCTTCCAAGAGACCTCGAGGGTGTTGTCGCCGGCGTGAGCGGCCATGGCTACCATGGTCCCCGTGGCGACAAGGGCGGTCAGCGCAGAGGCGGCGAATGCCTTGGTGCTTGGCATTTTGCGATTATAGCAAGGGCCATGGACCGTGATAGAGCCGGTGCGCTGTGGACAGCTCAGCCCCCGCGGCCGACATGGAGGCCACCGAGGAGGCCGTCACCAGCTACAAGGGCCGCCGAGCACGCTGACTAACGCGTCGCGTTAGCCGTTTCTGTGCTTCAAAAAAAGGCTGGCTGAAAACATCTATTAGGTATGTTAACATCCCTTATGCCGAAGTCTTTTCGGCATAAGGAGGGCGAACAATGTTAGAGAGCGTAAAGGTATGGCTACGACAGCTCACCGAGTTAGGGGTTCTGTTGGTGGCACTTGCCATCGTTCTGCAGATCCTCTTCGGCAACCCGCTACCGTTCATCGGTGGTGACGTTGTCGGGAACCTTACCGGGCTTATCGGGACCCTGGGTGATAACGGCCTTGTAGGCCTGATCGCTTTGGGCGTGATCCTGTACCTCTTCCAGAAGCGCGGCGCAGCCGCGATGTAAGAGGGCCCAAAGGGGACTCTTTAAAGGTCCGCCCCCTTCGGGGGGCGGGCCTTTTTTTATGCCGGGCCGGCCTATAGTAGCCGTGCCGTGACCGGCGCGCGTAGTTTCGGTTTCGCCTCTACAACCGATGAGGTCCTTAGTGGCCTCGACCTGGCCGGCCTGGCTGTTCTGGTGACCGGCGCATCGGGCGGGCTCGGTGCCGAGACCGCCCGCGCGCTGGCGGCGCACGGCGCCTCTGTGACCATTGCCTGCCGGGACGCGGCCAAGGGCGAGCGTGTCGCTGGCCAGATCCGTGACCGGCATGGCGGCGTGAAGGTCTCGGTCGAGCAGCTCGATCTCCTCGATCTCGCCAGCATCCGCGCGTTCGCCGAGCGATTGCTGGCCGGCGGCTCCGAAGGGGCCCGCGGGCAGGTGTTCCAGCTTCTCGACCTGCTGCAGCTGGGCGCCGCCCGCTGGTGGGTCACCGGCACCTGGGCGCACTTCGCCGACCAGGACGAGGCGCAACTCCAGCG
>CAYXZP010000012.1:33656-34079 GCA_964469485.1 uncultured Myxococcales bacterium
TTGCTGGCCGGCGGCTCCGCGCTCGATGTGCTCATCAACAACGCCGGCATAATGGGGTGCCCGCTGGCCAGAACCGCCGAGGGTTGGGAATCTCAATTTGCGACCAACCACGTCGGTCATTTCCTTCTTGGCTGCATGCTTGTGCCGGCCCTGAGGGCCGGGGCTCCCGCGCGTGTGGTCTGTCTCAGTTCGGCCGGGCATCAGATCGCGGGCATCGACTTTGAGGACATCCACTTCGAGCGGCGCGATTACGACAAATGGTCGGCATACGGGCAATCGAAAACGGCCAATTCGCTGTTTGCCCTCGAGCTGGACCGGCGTCTGGCCGGTTCGGGGGTGCGCGCCTTCGCCGTACATCCCGGGGCCATCGTCACCGATCTCATACGCCATCTCGATGACGAGGAGATGGTAACGATGGCCTCC
>CAYXZP010000013.1:0-17076 GCA_964469485.1 uncultured Myxococcales bacterium
GGCGGCCCCAACCGCATAGGCCAGGGTATCGAGTTCGACTACTGCTGCGTGCACGCCTCATTCGGTCTCAAAGAGGCCGGCTACGAGACCATCATGGTCAACTGCAACCCCGAGACCGTGTCGACGGACTACGACAGCTCCGACCGGCTCTACTTCGAACCCGTCACGCTGGAGGACGTCATGGCCATCGTACGCAAGGAGAGGCCCGACGGCGTTATCGTCCAGTTCGGCGGGCAGACACCGCTCAAGCTCGCCCGCGCCTTGGAGGCCGAAGGGGCCCCCGTCATAGGCACCAGCCCGGATGCCATCGACCGGGCCGAGGACCGCGAGCGTTTCCGCGAACTGATAGAGAAGCTCGGGCTCCTGCAGCCGCCCAACGCGACCGTTCGCAGTCTGGCCGAGGCCGAAGAGGTCGCCGCGCGGGTCGGCTATCCGGTGCTGGTCAGGCCCTCGTACGTTCTCGGCGGCCGCGCCATGGAGATCGTGCGCGACCCGGACGGCCTCAGACGTTACATGAAGAACGCGCTCGAAAGCTCCGGCGAGCACCCCGTTCTTATCGACAAGTTCCTCGACGACGCCGTCGAGGTGGACGTCGATGCCGTGTGCGACGGCCAGCGGGTCGTCATCGGTGGCATCATGGAACACATAGAGATGGCCGGCGTCCATTCGGGCGACAGCGCCTGCGCTCTGCCGCCCTGGTCGCTCGCGGCCGAGGTCCAGGACGAGATCCGTTCGCAGACACAGGCCATGGCCCTCGAGTTGGGCGTGCGCGGCTTGATGAACGTACAGTTCGCCGTGGCCGGCGGCCGTGTCTACGTCCTTGAGGTCAACCCGCGGGCCTCTAGGACCGTGCCTTTCGTGTCCAAGGCCACCGGCATAGCCCTTGCCCAGATCGCCGCCCGCGTGATGGCCGGCGAGACGCTCGAGGATCTCGGTTATGTCGCCGAGGTGGTGCCCGCCTACATATCCATCAAGGAAGCGGTGTTCCCCTTCATAAAGTTCCCGTCGGTGGACACCGTGCTCGGGCCCGAGATGAAGTCGACGGGCGAGGTGATGGGCATCGGCAGCAGTTTCGGCGCCGCCTTTGCCAAGGCCGAACTTGCCGCTGGCAACGCGTTGCCGGCCGGCGGCAGCGCGCTCCTGAGCGTGCGCGAAAAGGACAAGGCGGCCATAGAGCCGGTCGCCAGAGCCCTGGTCGAGGCCGGCCTCTCGGTGATTGCGACCAAGGGCACCGCCGCTTTCCTGGCCGCCAGGGGTGTCGCGTGCGCCGAGGTGAACAAGGTGCGCGAGGGCTCACCGCACACGGTCGACATCATTCGCGCAGGTGATGTGTCGATGGTCATCAACACCACCGGTGGTCCCGAGGACGTCAAGGACTCCTTCACGCTAAGACGGGCCGCCCTGGAGACCGGCATTCCGTATTTCACCACCGCGGCGGCCGCGGTTGCCGCCGCCGAAGGCATACGTTTGTTCTCCCGGGATAAGCCCGGGGTCTCGGCACTGCAGGACGTGCACGCGGGCGCGTGAAGCTCGACGACCCCGTACAGTTCGTCAAGGGGGTCGGGCCGCGGCGTAGCGAGATGCTCGCCAATAGCGGCATCGAGACGGTCGAGGACCTTCTCTACCATCTTCCCTTTCGCTACGAGGACAGACGCCGTGTGATCACGAGCGATCAGGTTCAGCGCGGCAACGACGCGACCCTGGTCGGCCGTATCGGCAAGGTCCGCCAGAGGCCGCTCCGCGGACGTGGCCGCTCCCTGCTGGAGGCGGTCTTCGAGGACGACGGTGGCCGCTTGGGTCTGGTCTGGTTCCACCAGGCGGCCTATTTCAAGAAACGCCTGGAAGCGGCCGAGCGATGGCTTGTTCACGGGCGTGTCGAGAGCGCACGCGGGGGTGGTCTTCAGATGGTGCACCCCGAGATCGAACCTCTAGAGGGCGAGGTCGAGGAGGCCGCCCGCATAGTGCCCGTCTACCAGAAGCCGACCGACCTGCCGCTGGCCGCCATGAGGCGGATCGTGGGAGCGGCAGTGGACGGGGCCGCCGGGCAGGCCACGAGCGCCGTGCCCGCGCCGCTGCGCGAGCGGCTCGGGCTGATGAGTCCGGCGCGTGCCCTTGTCGACGTGCACAGCCCGAGCCGCGATGTCGATCCCGGCGACCTGGCCCGTTTTGCCACGCCCGCTCACCGTAGTCTCATTTTCGAGGAACTGTTCGGGCTGCAGGTCGGGATGCGTCTGCGCAAAAGGCGCCGCGCCGAGGAACGCGGCGCCGTCATCCCCGAAAGCGAGGAGCGGGTAAAGGGGTTCCTTGCCACGCTGGCCTTCTCACCTACGGCTGCGCAATCGCGTTCGGCCGCCGAGATCGCCGTCGACCTGGCCGGCGCCGCACCCATGAACCGGCTCCTTCACGGTGATGTGGGAAGCGGCAAGACGCTGGTCGCCTTCACTGCCGTCATCCGGGCGGCCTCGGCTTCCTACCAGTCGGCCGTGATGGCGCCCACCGAATTGCTGGCCGAACAGCACTTCGAGACGATGCGGCCCTGGGCCGAGGCTCTCGGCATCCGGATCGCGCTGCTAAGCGGCACGCTCCGGGCCGCCGCGGCCGCGGGCGTACGCGAAGGGCTCGCCGGCGGCCACATTGACCTGGTGGTCGGGACCCACGCACTGGTACAGCAGTCGACGTCGTTTGCGCGTCTCGGACTGGCCGTGGTCGACGAACAGCACCGCTTCGGCGTAATGCAAAGGGCGGCGCTGGGGGCCGGCGAGGTAAACACCTTGCTGCTGTCGGCCACACCCATACCGAGGACCCTGGCGCTGGCCCTTTACGGGGACGTCGAAGTGTCGGTGCTCGACGAGATGCCGCCCGGGCGCAGGCCCGTCGTCACCCGGGTTCTCGAGGAGTCGAGCCGCGAGCGCCTGTTCGAACGCATGGGCAGGGCCATGTCGGAGGGGCGCCGCTGTTACATGGTCTACCCGCTCGTCGAGGAGTCCGAGAAGACGGACCTGGCCGACGCCACCTCGATGGCCAAAGAACTTTCAGAGGGTCCGTTCAAGGACTTCAAGATCGAACTTTTGCACGGGCGCATGAGCGCGGCGGACAAGGACCGCGTGATGCGCGCCTTCAAGGGCGGTGCGGTCGATTGTTTGGTGACAACCACGGTCGTCGAGGTCGGCATAGACGTGCCCGAGGCCACCATCATGGTCGTCGAGCACGCCGAGCGCTTCGGGCTGGCCCAGTTGCACCAACTCCGTGGGCGGGTGGGCCGCGGCCAGGCCGAGTCCTTCTGTTGCCTGGTCGCCGGCAAGGAACGCGGTCCCGATGCCATCGAGAGGCTACGCACGCTCGAGCGCACCAACGACGGCTTCGAGGTTGCCGAGGCCGACCTCAGGATACGCGGCCCGGGCGAGTATCTGGGCACGCGGCAGTCGGGACTGCCCGCCTTCCAGGCCGCCAACCTCGTGCGCGATGCCGAACTCCTCGAGATGGCCCGTGTCGAGGCCGAGGCCTGGCTGGCTCGTGACGGCGACCTGAGCAGTCCCGATTCGGCCGTACTCAAGCTCGCTATGGAACGCAGGTGGGGCGACAAACTCGGTCTTGCGCAGGTAGGCTAGGACACCTCACCCGCGGGTTACCCGGTTGAACCGCTGAGGCGTTGAAATATAAGGTCGGCGCCCCTCTTTCTTGCATGGACGAAGCCCTCGACAGACTGCCGCCCTGGGTGGCCGGACAGGCCCGTTCCTTGGCCGCCGGCGACCTGCTCAAGCGGCGCTTGCGCGAGCAGGCCCTGGTGACGGTCTGCGAACAGGCCAGGTGCCCGAATCTCGGAGAGTGCTTCTCACGCGGCACGGCCACTTTCATGCTGCTGGGGGAGCGCTGTACGAGGCGTTGCAGCTTCTGTTCGGTCGAGACCGGCCGGCCCGCGGCGCCCGACCCCGGCGAGCCGGGCCGGGTGGCCGAGACCGCCGCCGGGCTGGGTCTGCGCTATGTCGTCATCACCTCCGTTGCCCGTGACGACCTCGCCGACGAGGGGGCAGGTCAGTTCGTGCGCACCGTGGCCGCGCTGCGCCAGGCCATCGCTGGGGTGGAGGTCGAGGTCCTGGTGCCCGATCTCGGCGGCCGCCCGGAACTGATCTCGCGGGTCCTGGCGGCCCGGCCCGAGGTCTTCGGCCACAACATCGAGACGGTGGAAAGGCTAAGCCCCGAGGTGCGCGGGCGGGCCCGCTACCGGCGCTCGCTGGCCGTGCTCGCCACGGCCGCCTGCTCGGGCGCGCCCAGCCTGGTGAAGACCGGCGTCATGGCGGGTCTCGGTGAGACGCGCACGGAGCTGACCCGCACGCTGGCCGATGTGGCCGCCACCGGCTGCCGCCTGCTCACGGTGGGGCAGTACCTGAGGCCGACCAGGCAGCACCGCCCGGTGGCGCGCTACCTCGAACCCGCCGAGTTTGAAGAGATAGCCCACGAGGCGCGTCAGTTGGGTTTCGAAGAGGTGGCCGCCGGTCCTCTTGTAAGGTCCTCGTACAGGGCCGAATCCCTGTACCGCGCCGGAGTGCGGCGGCCGGGTGTACTGCAGTGAAGCGCGAGTTTCCCAGGATAGAGCGGCTGCCGCCATACGTGTTCAACGAGTTGAACGAACTCAAGATGGCCGCGCGCCACAGAGGCGAGGACATCGTCGACTTCGGCATGGGCAATCCCGACCGGCCAAGCCCCGTTCACATCGTCGACAAGGCCATTGAGGCGATCCGCAAAGGCGCCAACCACCGCTACTCGGTCTCGCGCGGCATCTACAAGCTGCGCCTGGCGGCCACGGCCTGGTACAAGCGCAAGTGGGACGTCGATCTCGATCCGGATTCGGAGATGATCTGCACCATGGGGGCCAAGGAGGGGCTCGGCCACATGGTGCTGGCCGTCACCGGTCCCGGCGACGTGGTGCTGTGTCCTTCGCCGACCTATCCGATACATCAATACTCGGCGATCATCGCTGGCGGCGACCTGCGCCACGTTCCCCTGATCCCGGGCCAGGACTTCATCGCCAACCTAGAGGAGGCCATCCTCGATTCCTGGCCCAAGCCCAAGCTGCTCATCATCAGCTTTCCCTCCAATCCGACCACCGAAGTGGTCGAGCTGGCGTTCTTCGAGAGGATCGTCGAGCTGGCCCGTGAGCACGAGTTCATGGTCATCCACGACAACGCCTACGCCGAACTCACCTTCGACGGTTACGAGGCCCCGAGCCTGCTTCAGGTCGATGGGGCGCGCGAGATCGGTGTCGAGTGTTATACGCTGTCGAAGACCTACGATATGCCTGGCTGGCGCGCCGGGTTCGTGGCCGGCAACCGCGACATGATAGCCGCGCTTGCGCGCATCAAATCCTACTACGACTACGGCATGTTCACGCCCATACAGATCGCGGCCATACAGGCCCTCAACGGACCCCAGGATTGCGTCGAGGAGATAAAGGGCCGTTACCGCCAGCGCCGCGACTCTCTCATACGCGGGCTGGCCCGCATCGGCTGGGATGTGCCCTCACCGAAGGCGACGATGTTCGTGTGGGCGCGAATACCCGAGGCGTTCCGGAGCGGTGGTTCAATGGAATTTTCGAAGCTGCTGCTGACAAGCGGCGGCGTCGCCGTCTCGCCGGGCATAGGCTTCGGCGCTCACGGCGATGACCACGTCCGTTTCGCGCTCATCGAGAACGAGCACAGGACCAAGCAGGCGATAAGAGGCATACGCCAGGTCCTCGTGGCGGGACCGCCGGCCTCAGCGCCATAGCGTCGATGTTTGGAGTGGGCGTAATAGGGTTCGGCACGATAGGCACGGGCGTGGTGCGCTTGCTGCGCGAGAGCCGGGCCGGTCTCGCACGCCGTCTCGGTACGCCCGTCAGGCTCGTACGTGTGGCCGATGTCGACACGCGGCGCAGCCGCGGCATCAAACTCCCGCGCGGTGTCCTCATCCGTGACGCGCACCGCCTGATAGCCGATCCCGCGGTCGATATAGTCGTGGAGCTGGTGGGCGGTATCGAGCCGGCGCGTTCCTTCGTTCTCGAGGCAATACGGGCGGGCAAGAGCGTGGTGACGGCCAACAAGGCGCTGCTGTCCGTACACGGTCCCGAGCTTGCCGCCACGGCCGAGAAGAACGGGGTGGCCCTCGGTTTCGAGGCCGCCGTGGGCGGCGGCATACCCATCGTGCGTACTCTGAGGGAGGCCCTGGTGGGCGACCGCAACCACGAGATCTACGGCATCGTCAACGGGACGGCCAACTATATCCTGTCCGAAATGGCCGCCGGCGCCGGTGAGTTCTCCGAGGTCCTCGGTCGTGCCCAGGCCATGGGGCTGGCCGAGGCCGATCCTGGCTACGACATCGACGGCACCGACTCGTTGCACAAACTGGTCATCCTCGTGGCGCTGGCCTTCGGCAAGAAGATCCGTCCCGAGGCGGTTCACGTCGAAGGTATCCGCAAGGTCGGCGTGATCGACATCGCCTATGCCAAGGAGTTCGGCTACGCCATCAGGCTTCTTGCGGTGGCACGCGATACCGCGCGGGGCGTGGAGGCGCGCGTGCATCCGGCGATGGTCCCGAACTCACACTTGCTCGCGGATGTCTCGGGCGCGTTCAATGCGATCTGCATGCGCGGCAAGGCGCTCGGGACATCGCTCTACTACGGACAGGGCGCCGGCATGATGCCGACGGCCACCGCAGTGCTGGCCGACATAATGGAAGCCGCCGGGGCGATCAGCGACGATTCGGCCAACCGGGTGCTTGCCTACGGACAACCGGTCGACGGGCTGCGCCCGGCGCGCGTCGTGCCGATGGGGAACACCGAGCACGAGTACTACGTTCGTTTCAGGGTTGCCGACAGACCCGGCGTACTGGCCCGCATCTCGCGCATACTCGGCTCGGCGGGCATCAGCATCGCCACGGTGTCCCAACACGAGGCCAGAAGGCGCGGTTCGGTGCCGGTGGTCATTCGCACGCACCGGGCACGGGAGGCCGCGATGAGGCGGGCCTTGGTTCGGGTCGCGCGCCTGGCCGACTCGCGCGCCCAGCCGGTCGTCATCCGCGTCGAAGAGGGCCTCGGCGAGCAGGACTGAGGTGGCTTGGGCGGGCGTCATAGAGCACTACCGTGACCGCTTGCCGGTCCCGGAGGGCACCGAACCGGTAAGCCTGCTCGAGGGCGACACCCCGCTCATCGAAGCGCGCCGCTTGGCCGGGGCGCTCGGCCTCGATGCGCGTGTTCTGCTCAAGTACGAGGGCCTCAACCCGACCGGCTCGTTCAAGGACCGCGGCATGACGGTGGCGATGACCATGGCGGTGGCCGAAGGGACTCGCGCGGTCATCTGCGCCTCCACGGGCAACACCTCGGCGGCGGCCGCGGCGTACGCGGCCCGTGCCGGGCTCGACGCCTTCGTTATCGTCCCCGAGGGCAATATCGCGCTTGGCAAGCTGAGCCAGGCCGTCATGCACGGGGCCAAGGTGCTGGCCGTCGAGGGCAACTTCGATGACGCCTTTCGCGTGGTGCGCGCCGTCTCGGAGGCCAGGTCGGTGACCGTGGTCAACTCCGTCAACCCCTACCGGCTCCAGGGACAGAAGACCGCCGCCTTCGAGATATGCGACGCGCTCGGCGCCGCCCCCGACTACCACCTGTTGCCGGTCGGAAATGCCGGCAACATCACGGCCTACTGGATGGGCTATCGTGAGTATCGCAGTGACGGTATCGTGGACTCGGCGCCGCGCATGATGGGATTCCAAGCCGCGGGTGCGGCCCCGATAGTCCTGGGCCGCAAGGTGGACCGGCCGCAGACCGTCGCTTCGGCCATTCGCATCGGCGATCCGGTGAGTTGGAAGGCCGCCGAGGCCGCGCGCGACGAATCAGGCGGCGCGATAGAGTCGGTCACCGACGAGGAGATAGTGGACGCGTACAAACTGCTGGCCGCGACCGAAGGCGTGTTCGCCGAGCCGGCTTCGGCCGTTTCCATCGCCGGTCTCAAGAACCTTGTGGCGGCCTCGCGTATAGACAAAGGCGCCACCGTGGTCTGCACGCTGACGGGCCACGGCCTGAAGGACCCCGAGACGGCGATCGCGAGTTCGGCCGAGCCGCTGCGCATCAAGGCCGACACCGACGCGGCGCTTGAGGCCATGGGGCTCTAGCGGGCGCGATGAAGTACGTGATCGTACAGGGCGACGGCATGTCCGATCTTCCGGTGGAGTCCCTAGGCGGTCTCACACCGCTGGAAAAGGCGCGCACGCCGAACATGGACCGGATAGCCGCCGAGGGCCGTCTGGGCCTGGTGGTCACCATTCCCGACGGCTTCGCCCCGGGTACCGACGTAGGCACGATGAGCATTCTCGGTTACGACCCCGCGCGCTATCACACCGGGCGCTCGCCGATCGAAGCGGCCAGCATGGGCATAGACCTCGCCGACGACGACATCGCCTTCAGGTGCAACCTGGTCACGCTCGAGGAGCGCGATGGCGAGCGCGTGATGGCCGACTTCACGGCCGGCCACATCGGCAACGAGGATGCAGCCGAACTCATTGCCTCGCTCGAACAGGGT
This sequence comes from uncultured Myxococcales bacterium, assembly GCA_964469485.1. Classification (GTDB taxonomy): domain Bacteria; phylum Desulfobacterota; class Binatia; order UBA1149; family CAYXZP01; genus CAYXZP01. Next base: position 8,547 of record CAYXZP010000013.1, read on the forward strand.
CTGGGCGACGCCGGCCTGCGATTCCATGCCGGCGTGAGCTACCGCCATCTCATGGTGTGGAGCGGCGGCAAGGACGCGATGGAAACCACGCCGCCCCACGACATCACCGACCGGGCCGTGGACCCCTACCTTCCGGTCGGCGACGGCAGTGAGCGGCTCCTCGAACTGGGCTTGCGCGCACGCGATATCCTTGCCGGCCATCCGGTCAACGAGCGGCTGCTGGGAGCCGGTGAGCGACCGGTCACCGACATCTGGTTATGGGGCCAGGGGCGGCGTTCCTCGGTGCCGACCCTGGGCGAGCGCTTCGGGATAAGCGGTGGTGTCATAACCGCCGTCGACGTTGTGGCCGGACTGGCCCGCATGGCCGGTCTCGAACGTATAGAGGTTCCCGGGATAACCGGTTTCATCGACACCAACTGGCAGGGCAAGGGCGATTACACGGTCGATGCCTTGCGCGAGCACGACCTGGTCTTCGTCCACGTCGAGGCCACCGACGAGTCCGGGCATATGGGGGACGCCGACCTCAAGGTCGAGTCCATAGAGAAGCTAGACGACAAGGTCATCGGCACGATCCTGGCCGGTATGGACAGCTATGACAGCTGGCGTATCATGGTGCTCCCGGACCATGCCACACCGGTCTCCCTCAAGACCCACACTGCCGACCCTGTGCCTTTCGCTATAATGGGTTCGGAGAGCCGGGCCGGAAGCGGGCGCGCCTACAGCGAACGAGAGGCCGAGGCCACGGGTGATATGGTAGCCGAGGGCCATAGGCTGCTAGATCAGTTCATAGGTAGTTCCGGTGCAGCGTAACCTCGCCCTCGAACTGGTCCGCGTGACCGAGGCGGCCGCCCTGGCCGCGGCGCGCGAGAACGGGCGCGGCGATGAGATGGCGCCCGAACGTTCCGCCACGGAGGCGATTTTCAAGGCTTTCGCGGGAATGGGCGTGCAGGGAGAGATCGTCGTCGGGGATCCCCAGCAGCACGAAGGCGACCTGCTGGCCACGGGCGGCAAGCTCGGCGAGGGCGGCGAGGAAGTCGATATTGCGGTAGACCCGCTCGAAGGCGCCATCAGCTGCGCACTCGGCGGTCCCAACGCGATGTCCATAATGACGCTGGGCACCAAGGGCGGCTTTCTCAGGTGTCCGCCAAACACCTACATGGAGAAGGTCGCGGGCGCGGCCGATACGGCCGGGGTGGTCGATCTCGACAAAAGTTGCGCTGAGAACCTCGGCGCGCTGGCCGAAGCGCGCGGCGTGTACGTCGAGGATCTGACGGTGGTCATCCTCGACCGGCCGCGCCACGACGAACTCATCGAAGAGGTCAGGTCGGCCGGGGCGCGTGTGCGGTTGATCCCGCACGGAGATGTCGCGGCCGCGATGGCCGCGGCGCGCGAGGGTTCGGGCGTGGACCTGCTGCTCGGCACCGGCGGGGCGACCCAGGGAATACTGTCGGCGGCGGCGATCAAGTGCATGGGGGGCTTTATCCAGTGCCGTTTCCAGCCGCGCAACCAGGGCGAGACCAACGGATTGTACGAGGCCGGCATCAGCGACATCGATCGCAAGCTGGACGCGAGCGAGATGGCCGGCGGCGAGCTGTTGTTCGCGGCCACCGGCGTGACCAACGGCGAGTACCTCAGCGGCGTGCGTTTTTTGAAGGGCGGGGCGCTGTCGAACTCGGTCGTGATGCGCTCGGCGAGCGGCACGGTGCGTCTCCTCGATACCTTCCACCAGTTCGACTACCGCCCGGTCTACGACTGAGAGGCTTCGGTGGCTTCCGACCCAGCCCCTTCCGGTAAACGACGGCGCCCGAAGCGCGAACATGCGACGATCTCGGGGTTGGAGCTCGAACGCGTCTACGGTCCCGAGCAGGCAAACTCGGACCCAGGCACGCCCGGCCAGTATCCCTTCACCCGCGGCGTTTACGACGACATGTATCGTGGCAAGGGCTGGACCATGCGCCAGTTCGCCGGCTTCGGGACGGCCGCCGACACCAACCAACGCTTCCAGTATCTGCTGTCCGAGGGAATGTCGGGCCTGTCGACGGCCTTCGACATGCCCACACTGATGGGCTTCGACCCCGACTCGGACCGCGCCCTCGGTGAGGTCGGCCGCGAAGGTGTCTCGGTCTCCACCGTCGAAGACATGGAAGAGCTTTTCTCGGGCATCCGCCTGGACGAGGTGACGACCTCGATGACGGTCAACTGCACTGCCTCCGTCCTGTTGGCGATGTATCTGGTGGTAGCCGAGCGTCAGGGGGTGGCGTGGAAGGACCTCGGCGGCACCATCCAGAACGACATCCTCAAGGAGTTCATCGCCCAGAAGGAGTGGATATGTCCGCCCGGCCCCTCGTTGAGAATAGTCACGGATGTCGTCGAGTTCTGTAATAAGGAGGTGCCGCTGTGGCACCCCGTGTCAGTGTCCGGCTACCATATCAGGGAGGCCGGCTCGACGGCGGCCCAGGAACTCGCCTTCACGCTTGCCGACGGCATCGGCTACGTGGATGCCGCCGTGGCGCGCGGGCTCGACCCCGACGATTTCGGACGGCGTATCTCTTTCTTCTTCAACGTCCACAACGATTTTCTCGAAGAGATAGCCAAGATCCGCGCGGCCCGCCGCGTGTGGGCCAAGATCATGCGTGAGCGGTTCGGCGCCAAGACCGACCGTGCCTGCATGTTGCGCACCCACGCGCAGACCTCGGGGGCGGCGCTAACGGCCCAGCAGCCGCTCAACAACGTCGTGCGCGTCACCGTTCAGGCCCTGGCCGCGGTGCTGGCCGGCGTGCAGTCACTGCATACCAACGCGCTCGACGAAACGCTGGCGCTCCCCACCGAGGAAGCCGCGACCGTGGCCCTGAGGACACAACAGATACTGGCCGAGGAGACCGGCATCACCAACACCGCCGACCCCCTGGGCGGGAGTTATGCGCTCGAGGCCCTGACGGACCGCATGGAGGCCGAGGCCTGGAGCTACATCGAACGCATTGACGAAATGGGCGGTATCTTGACCGCGATAGAGGCGGGGTTCCCGCAGCAAGAGATCGCCGAGGCGGCCTTTGACTTCCAGGCGGCCAGTGACTCGGGCGACTACGTTACCGTCGGGGTCAACGGTTACGAGAGCGAGGAGGGCGGACCCGGGGTCGAAGTCCTCAAGATCGGGCTCGAGATCGAGCAGCGGCGGCGTTCGGAGATAGCGGCCCGCAAGAACGGCCGTGACGGCAAGGCCCTGGCCGCGGCCATCGACGGGGTGCGCCGGGCCGCTCGCGGCTCGGACAACCTCATGCCGCCCATCATAGAGGCCGTGAGGGTCTCGGCGAGCGTGGGCGAGATAGCGGAGGTTTTCCGGGAGGAATTCGGCGTTTATACGGATCCCGCCTGGCTCTAGTTGCGTTTGGTCGCAACTGCGGCAAATAAGCTCAGTTCCAGCAATGCTCCGCATACTAGTCGCCAAGCCCGGCCTCGACGGACATGACCGTGGGGCCAAGATAATCGCGCGCGCCCTGCGTGACGCCGGTCTGGAGGTCATCTATACCGGGCTGCACCAGACCCCCGACATGATCGCCGAGGCGGCGGTGCAGGAGGACGTTGACGCCATCGGGCTGTCCATCCTCTCGGGCGCCCACATGACGCTGTTCCCGGCCATCATGGAACGGCTCGAGGCCAACGGGATAGGCGGCATCCCGGTGTTCGGCGGCGGCATAATCCCCGACGACGACACCGAAGAGCTGCACAAGCTGGGTGTCCAGAAGATCTTCAAACCCGGGACCACGACCCAAGAGATTATCGATTGGATCAACGAGAACATCGAATCGAGAACGGAGGAACACAGATAGTGCCCGAGGCGGTTATTGTAAGCGCGACGAGGACGGCGATCGGCACCTTCGGAGGTGCGCTGGCGAACACCAAGAGCACGGACCTGGGGGCGTTGGCCGTCAAGGAAGCGATCGAGCGGGCCGGCATCGAAGCTGCCGCGGTCGAAGAGGTGATACTCGGCAACGTCCTGTCGGCCAACCTCGGGCTCAACCCGGCGCGTGTGGCCGCGATCAACTCCGGTGTTCCCCAGGAAGTGCCGAGCTATGGCGTCAACAAGGCCTGCGGGTCGGGGCTAAAGGCCGTCGCGTTGGCCGAACAGTCGATACGTTGCGGCGATGCCGAAGTGGTGGTCGCCGGTGGCATGGAGAACATGAGCATGACGCCCTACATGCTCCCCAAGGCCCGCTTCGGCTACCGCATGGGGCCGGACAAGGTGGTCGACTCGATACTCGCCGATGGCATCACCTGTCCCATAACCAGTGTCCACATGGGTATCACCGCGGAGAACATTGCCGAGAAGTGGGGCATATCACGCGAGGCCCAGGACGGGTTCGCGGCCGAAAGCCAGCGCCGGGCCGGCGAGGCCCAGAGTTCCGGGGCCCTTGACGAAGAGATCTTCGGGGTCGAACTGGTCCAGAAAAAGGGCGATCCGGTGGTCTTCGACAAGGACGAGCACCCGCGGCCCGACACCACGGCCGAGCGCCTGACCAAACTGCGCGCCGCCTTCAAGGACGGTGGGACCGTCACCGCGGGCAACGCCTCGGGCGTCAACGACGGCGCTGCGGCGCTCGTTATCATGTCGGCCGACCGGGCCCGGAGCGAGGGCCGGGAGCCGATCGCCAAGGTGCGGGCCAGCGCGGCGGCCGGCGTGGACCCGTCCATCATGGGAATGGGGCCCTGGCCGGCCTCGGAAAAGGTGCTCGACAAGGCCGGGCTCGACAAGGGCGACATCGGCCTGTGGGAGCTCAACGAGGCCTTTGACGCCCAGTCGCTCGGCGTGCTGGCCGAACTCAAGCTCGACCAGGAAAAGGTCAACGTCAACGGCGGCGCTATCGCCTTGGGCCATCCCATAGGCGCCAGCGGAGCACGCGTGCTGGTCACGCTGCTCCACGCGATGGCCAAACGGGACGAGTCGCTCGGCCTGGCCGCCCTGTGCATAGGCGGCGGCCAGGGCATCGCGATGGTCGTTGAGCGGGTCTGAGCACAAGCACCGGAAGGCGGCCTTCATCGATGTCGACGGTACGCTCCTCACCGTACAGTCGGCCCGGCTCTACATAGCCTTTCTCAGGCGCAAGGGTCTCGTCAGCACCACCGACTGGCTCCGCATCCTATTGGCGGCCGTTGCACACAGGCTCGGCTTCCTGGACATGCGGCGCTTGGTGCTGATGTCGTCCCGTTTCATACGCGGACGTTCAGAGGAGGAGACCCTTGCGCATTGCCGCGAGTGGTTTGCCACGGAACTGCGCGGTCATTTCCGCACCGAGATGCTGGCGGTGATCGAGGAGCACCGCCGCGCGGGCCATCTGCTCGCCCTGCTCACGGGCAGCACCAGGCATGTTGCGGGCCTAATCGCCGCCGAACTCGGGATCGGACATCTCTTGGTCACCGAGCTGGAGACGATCGACGGCCGTTTCACGGGAAAGGCGGTCGGTCCGGTCTGTTTCGGCAAGGGCAAGGTGGCCAAGGCCAGGACCTTCGCCTCCGAGCACGGCATAGATCTCGGCAGCAGTTACTTCTACTCGGACTCGATATCCGACCTGCCCCTGCTCGAGAGCGTCGGACACCCCTGCGTGGTCGATCCGGACCCTCGTTTGGGGCTCGAGGCGCAGCGGCGCAGCTGGCCGGTGTTGGGCGCCACCCGGCGACGAGCCCTCGTCGCTTGATGCGGCCTTGGCCCGGCCCCGGCGCATAGTCTCGCTCGTCCCGAGCCTGACCGAAGCCGTCGTCGGATTCGGTCTCATCGACAGTCTGGCCGGCCGGACGCGCTACTGTGTGGAGCCGGCCGGGGTGATCGAAGCGGTCGCCAGTTTCGGCGGCACCAAGAACCCCGACGTCGAAGCCATCGTCGGGCTCGAGCCCGATCTCGTCATCGTCAACAAGGAGGAGAACCGCATCGAGGACTGCCGGGCCCTCGAGGAGGCTGGCATAAGCCTGCACGTGACTCATCCACGCACGGTGGCCGGGGCCGTCCGAATGCTCGAGGACCTGGCCGCCAGGTTGGGGGTGGCCGCGGCGCAGGCCGGTTTCATATCCGAGTGCCGCCGGGCGCTCGGGCGGGCCGAGGATGCCGTTTCGCGGCAAGCCCCGTTACCGGGGTTCTGCCCCATATGGCGCAAGCCCTGGATGACCTTCGCCACTGACACCTACATCGGCGATATGCTGAGGCTTGCCGGCGTCGCCAACCTGTTCGGCGGGCGCGGCGACCAAGACTTCTTCACGGTCGAACTTTCCGAGGTCGTCGCGCTGGGGCCCGAGGTCGTGCTGCTGCCCGACGAACCCTACGCGTTCGGGCCACGACATGCGCGCGAGCTGCGGGAGGCCGGGGTCGAGGCTCGCTTCGTATACATCGACGGCAAGGAGCTTGCCTGGTACGGCCCGCGGCTGCCCGGCGCCCTGGCCCGCTTGCCCGCGCTGGTGGCCGGCGGCTGAACGTTAGGCTGCGCACACGAGATGCACAGTGTGGATTTGATTTTGCGCCACAGCCGCGACCTTCTCGCCGACAGAACCGACGATGGCCGAGCAAGTCTCATTTTCGCGTATTCCTCCGCACAGTCTCGAAGCCGAAGAATCGGTGATCGGAGGCGTGCTGATAGACAACGAGGCCTTCGATCGTATCGGCGGCCTCGTTGCCGCGCCCGATTTCTACGTTGAACGGCACGCCCACGTCTTCGCCGCGATGTCGGCGATGTGCGAGCAGGGCATGCCGATGGACGTGGTCACGGTGGCCGAGCGGCTGCGCCAGCGCGGGGAACTCGACAAGATAGGCGGGGCCGCCTACCTGGCCGAACTCAGCGAGAGAGTACCGACCGCAGCCAACATCGAGCACTACGCGCGCATCATACGCGAAAAGGGTGTGCTGCGGCGCTTGATACGCGCGTCCACCGAGATCGTCGAGGAGGCCTACCAGGACAGCGTGGACACCTCGCAGTTCGTCGATCAGGCCGAGCAGTCCATCTTCGAGATCGCCGACGCCTCGGCCCGTGGTATTCCCGAGCGCATAGACACGCTGATCGCGGACTCTATCTCCAAGATCGAGCTGCTCATCAAGCGCGAGGATGCCGTGACGGGGGTGCCGAGCGGATTCCGCGATCTCGACAAGCTGACGGCCGGATTTCAGCCGTCCGACCTGACCATCGTTGCCGGTCGGCCGAGCATGGGTAAGACGGCCTTTTGCCTGAACGTGGCAACCTGGGCCGCCCAAAAGGCCGAGGTCGGGGTGGTGATCTTTTCGCTGGAGATGTCGAAGGACCAGCTCGTGACCAGGCTCCTGTGTGCCCAGGCCGAACTCAACCTGGCCGATGTGCGCGTCGGGCGCCTCAAGGACCGGGACTACCGCAACCTCGCGCTGGCCGCCGGCAGCCTCGGAGCCGCGCCGATCTACGTCGATGACACCGCCGGGCTCAGCGTCATGGAGCTGCGCGCCAAGGCACGCCGGCTCAAGCGCGACCCGGACGCGCGACTGGGCCTCGTGATCGTCGACTACCTGCAGCTCATGCGCGGGGGCGGCGAGGACAGCCGCGAGCAGGAGATCTCGGCGATCTCGCGCGCGCTCAAAGCCCTGGCCAAGGAACTCGATCTGCCGGTCATCGCGCTGTCGCAGCTCAACCGGCAGGCCGAGATGCGGCACGACAAGCGTCCGCTAATGGCCGATCTGCGTGAGTCCGGAGCGCTGGAACAGGATGCCGACCTGATCGCGTTCATTTACCGGGACGAGATTTACAATCCCGACACCCCGGACCAACCGGGACGATCAAGGTGATGTTCGACAAGCAGTTCGCGCGCTTCCGCAGCCTCTCGCCCCGGGACGAACCCGAGGCGGCTTACTACGACAACGAAGAAACAGCCTGAAGACGGCGGTAGTCGTCGGCCAGGGCCGCCGGGTCGGCCGCCCTTTCGAGTTCGCTGATAACGGCCACCGAGGCGGCGCCGGCGCGCAAGACCCCGGCCGCTCGCTCCAATCCCATACCGCCGATCGCCACCACGGGAATGCGGCTCCTGCGGCAGGCCTCGGCCAACAGTTCGGTTCCACGCGGTCGGCGCAGGCCCGGCTTGGTCGGGCTCTCGAAGACCGGGCCGAAGCCGAGGTAGTCCACGGGCAGCCCCTGCGCGGCCTCGATCTCCTCGATGCTGTGGGTGGACAGTCCGACGATATGTCCGGGTCCGAGCAGGCGGCGGGCCGACTGGACAGGAAGGTCTTGGTCGCCGAGGTGGACCCCGGCGGCCCCGGCGGCCAGCGCCACATCGGCGCGGTCGTTGACGATGATGCGGCAGTCGGGGCCGGCCATGACGGCCTCACGCACGAGATCGGCAAAGGCGCCGCTCGACAGCCGCTTGGCCCTTATCTGTAGGACCTCGATGCCGGCGGCGATGAGTGCGCGGGCCAGGGCCAGGGCACGACCGCTGTCGTCGCCGTCGTCGTGAACATCGACGATAGGGTAGAGCGGGCCGGGCCCGTTCACGCGCCGCTTCGTCGTTTGGGGATCTCGATGGCCAGTTCGGTGAT
>CAYXZP010000013.1:17086-22529 GCA_964469485.1 uncultured Myxococcales bacterium
CGGTTGATGCCGAGCATGGATGCGGCCTGGAGCTGATTGCCGGCCGTCTTTTCGAGCACGGCCTCGATCAAAGGCCGCTCGACCACCGATAGTATCCGGCCGTGGAGGTCGTGAACGGGCAGGTCGCCGAGCCCCCGCAGGTATTCGCGGACCTTGGCCGACATGACCTCGTCGAGTGTTCCGTTGTCTTCGACGGCGCTCGCGCGCGCACGGTCGGCGAGCGGAATGTCGTCGGCGGTGAGCAGGCGGTTGGGGGCTAGTGCCGCGGCGCGCAGCAGGTAATTTTCCAGTTCACGCACATTGCCCGGCCACTGATGGGCGACCAGGCGGGCGAGCGCGTCGGGAGAGAGGCCGTTGACGCGGAACTTGTGGGTGTTGTTGATACGCTCGATGAAGAAGTCCACCAGGGGCGGGATATCCTCGGGCCGGTCGCGCAGCGGCGGCAGGGTGACGACGAGCACCTTGAGGCGGAAGTAGAGATCCTCGCGAAAGCGGCCCGCGGCGACCTCTTCGTCCACGTCCTTGTTGGTGGCCGCCAGCACCCGGCAATCCGCCGTCAGGATCTCGTGACCGCCGACGCGCGAGAATTCCTTTTCCTGCAATACGCGCAGTAGCTTTGCCTGCAGCTTGGAAGGCATGTCGCAGATCTCATCGAGGAACAGCGTTCCGGCGGAGGCCTGCTCGAACTTGCCGATACGCCGGTCGCCGGCGCCGGTGAAGGCCCCTTTCTCGTGGCCGAACATCTCACTCTCGAGCAATTCGGCGGGGATGGCGCTGCAGTTGACTCCGATGAAGGGGCCCTGCCAGCGCTCCGAGTAGGCGTGTAGCGCCTTGGCCACGAGCTCCTTGCCCGTTCCGCTCTCGCCCTCGATCAGGACCGTGGCCGGGCTCGACGCCATCCGCCCTATGAGCTTGTAGACCTCCTGCATGGCCGGCGAGTTGCCCACTATCTCGACACCGGGTTGGAACTCGGCGCGTGTGCGTTCGCGAAGGTCGCCGAGTTGCCGGTAGATGTGCTGCCTCTCTATTACCCGGTCGGTCAGAGAGACGAGGTCCTGCAGGTCGAAGGGTTTGGTGACGTAATCGTATGCTCCGCGCCCGGTCGCTTCTATGGCGTTGGCCACTGTGGCCCGTCCCGTGATGATGATGATGGCGGTGTCGCCGTTTCCCCGCTGATAGCGCTCGAGGAGGTTGAAGCCGCTCATTCCCGGGAGGTTGATATCGACGAAGGCCAGGTCGAAGGCCTCGTCCTCGAGAAGCTCGAGGGCGGATTCGCCGTCACCGGCGCTTTCTACCGCGTGGCCCGCCGACGACAGCGCGTCCGTTATTATACGGCGAACGTCGTCCTCGTCGTCAACGACGAGGACCCTTCCTGCCGGCGCGTCCGTCATCTCAGGCTGCTTCCCTGTGTTCGGCCACCGGCAGATGGACCGTGAAGCGGGCACCGTCGCCCTCATGGCTGTCGACCTCGATGTTGCCGTTGTGGATAAGCGAAATGTTGCGGGCGATCGTCAACCCGAGGCCGTGTCCATTGGCGCGGTTCGTAAAGAAGGGGTCGAAGACCTTGGACATCGTATCCTCGCCCAGTCCGCAGCCGTTGTCGCTTACTTCCACGGCGATGTAACGGCGGCGCTCGGTCCCGGTTTCGACGTAGAAGGCCGTTTCCATGCGTGTGACCAGACACACCCGGCCACCGCCGGCCGGGCAGGCCTCGACGGCGTTCTTGACCACGTTCAAGAAGAGCTGTTGCAACTGCGGGGCGTCGCCGAGCACCTCGGGCAGGCTGGGGTCGAACTCGTGCTCGAGGGCGACGCTTTTCGCTTCGGCCGAGCTCGCCTCGAGCAACATCACCTCGTTGAGCACGCGGTGGATGTTGACCGGGCGCATTCTAGGTCTTGGCATCTCGAGCTGCAGCAGGGCGTCGACCAGGCCGCTCATGCGGTCGACCTGGCGGACTATCATGTCGGTATACTCGGCCAGTTCCGGGCGTCCGTCGAGCTTGGTCCCGAGCAGCTGCGCGGCGCCCCGAATGCCCGACAGCGGGTTGTTCACCTCGTGGGCCAGTTGAGCGATCAGTTGGTCGAGGTCCGGTCTTTCGCCGCCGGTCAGGCGGTAGCGCCGGCCGGGGTCGCTCAGCACCAGGGCGATGCCCGCCGGCAGGCCCTCGCGGTCGCGTACCACTGAGGCCACAGCGACTATGTGGCGTTCCCCTTCGTCGGTGCTCAAGGGTCCGTCGGCCCTGAGGATGGACTCCGGACCCATGCGCGTGCCCATGCGTAAAAGCAGATCGGTGAGCCACGGGGCCCCTTCGAACAGCAGATTGGCGCTTGTTCCCAACAGGGCACGGCGCGAACGGCCGAGCAGCGATTCCGCAGCTTGATTGACCGAGGAGACCCGCCCATCGGTATCGGAGACGAATACGGCCTCGGTCAGCGCCGCCAGCACCATCTCGGTATCGGGCGCGACCGGGGGCTCGGGCCTCTGTTCGGCTCTCTTCTCTTGCGCGGCCATGTTTAAAACCAAACGCGGGATGCTAGCATGAGCCGGACCCGCCCTGAAAACAGACCGGCGGGCTTTGCCTGATGCAGAGGGTAGGACAGGGCTATGACATCCATCGTCTCGGTGACGGCCGGGGGCTGCGCCTCGGCTGCGTCGATATACCCTCGGAGCGCGGGGTCCTGGCGCATTCCGATGGTGACGCGGTTTGCCACGCCCTCTGCGATGCCATCCTGGGCGCGGCCGCCCTCGGCGATATGGGCACGCACTTCCCCTCGCACGATGCGCGCTGGCGCGACGCCGACTCGGCCCTGTTCGTAACCGAGGTCGTTGCTATGCTCAGGGCGGCCGGCGGCAGCCTGGTGAACGTCGACCTGACCGTCAGTTTGGAATCGCCGCGGCTCGCGCCCTTCATTGCCGAGATGCGTGCCCGCCTGGCCGAACTGCTCGGCTGCGGCCTCGACGCGGTTTCGGTCAAGGCCAAGAGCGCCGACGAGCTGGGGCCGGTCGGTGCGGGGGAGGCGGTCGAGGCCCGCGCGGTCGTGCTCGCCGACTTCGAATAGGACGATGGCCGCCGTCAGAACGCGATTTGCGCCCAGTCCCACCGGCCACCTCCACCTCGGCGGTGCGCGCACGGCCCTGTTCAACCGGCTTTTTGCCAAACGTCACGGCGGGAGCTTCGTCCTGCGCATAGAGGACAGCGACCGCGAACGTTCGAGCCCCGAGCACATCGAGGCCATCTTCGAGGGACTGGCATGGCTGGGGATCGACTGGGACGGCGAGCCGGTCCTGCAGAGCGAGCGCGGGGAGCTTTACCGCAAGCGTGTCGAGGACCTGTTCGAGGCCGGCACCTGCTACTACTGTTTCTGCCCGCCCGATCTGCTCGACGAGAAGAGAAAGGCGGCTCAGAAGGCGGGGCGCAAGCCGGTCTACGACCGTAGCTGCCGCGAGCTTGGCCGCGTACCGGCCGACGGAGAGGCCGCGGTCGTGCGCTTGCGCGCACCCACCGAGGGCCGGACCGTGGTCGAGGACCTGGTGCGCGGCAGCGTCGAGTTCGACAATGCCGAGCTCGACGACCTCGTTCTTGTGCGCTCTGACGGCAGCCCCACCTTTCACCTCGTGGTGGTGGTCGACGACATCGACATGGATATCAGTCATGTGTTGCGTGGCGAGGACCATCTGACCAACACACCCAAGCAGGCCCACATATTCCGCGCCCTCGGCAGCGAGCCGCCGGTGTACGGACACCTGCCGCTCATCGTGGGTCCCGACCGCGCCCGCTTGTCGAAGCGTCACGGTGCGACATCGGTGGTGGCCTACCGTGAGCAGGGATTCCTGCCGGAGGCCGTGGTCAACTATCTTGCAAGACTGGGCTGGTCGCACGGCGACCAGGAGCTGTTCACACCGGCAGAGCTGGAATCGCTGTTCGACATGGACGCGGTTGGCAAGGCCGCGGCCGCCTTCGATCTGGAAAAATTCACCTGGGTGAACTTCCAGCACATGAAGTCGGCCAGCGCCGCCGATATCGCGGCGGCCGTGCTTCCTTTTCTCGAGGCCCGCGGGGAGCCGGCCGTGGACCGGGGCTACCTCGAGCAGGTGGTGGGGCTCTTGAAGGAACGCGCCAAAACGCTGACCGAACTCGCCGAGTTCAGTCACTTCTTCCTCGCCGCCGAGATCGCTTACAAGCGCAAGGCGGCTGCCAAGTTCCTCGGCACCGAACAGCTCGAACTGTTGTCCGAGTTGGCCGTGACCTTGCAAGGCCTGTCCGTCTGGGACCAGCCCGGCCTGGAAAACGTCTTCGGCGCCTTGCTCGAGGCCAAGGGTCTAAAGCTCGGAAAGCTTGCCCAGCCGGTCCGTGTCGCCCTTACCGGCGACACCGTGAGCCCCGGGATCTTCGAGCTATGCGAGGTGCTGGGCCGCGAACGCACGCTGGCGCGCCTCGGCGGCGTGATCGAGGCGGGGCGGGCCGGTACGCTCGAACTGATCGATTAGGACGCTTGACGCAGCAGGTTGAGCGCCGACCCGGCCTTGAACCAGGCGACCTGGTCCTTGTTCATGCTGTGGCCGAGTTCGACCGTCTCCTCAGCGCCGTCGCTGTGGTGTAGTGTGGCCGTGAGGCGTCTTTTGGGTTCGACATCCATCGCACCGGAGATCGATATCTCGTCGTCGGCTCGCACACGTTCGTAATCGGCAGCGTCGATGAACACCAGGGCCAGGACGCCCTGCTTCTTGAGGTTGGTCTCGTGAATGCGTGCGAAGCTCCTCGCGATGACGGCGCCGGCGCCGAGGTGGCGCGGCGACATGGCGGCGTGCTCGCGGCTGGAGCCTTCGCCGTAGTTGTCGTCCCCGACCACGACCCAGCGCCGCCCGGCCCCCTTGAGACGGCGGGCGACCTCGGAGACCGCTTGGTCCTCGGCGCCGCTCGAGGGGTCGCGCGTACGGCCGCGCTCTCCGGTGCCGGCGCGGACAGCGCCAGCGAACATGTTGTCGCTTATGCGGTCGAGGTGGCCGCGGTATCTCAACCACGGACCGGCCGGGCTGATATGGTCCGTCGTCGTCTTGCCTTCGGTCTTGAGAAGCAAGGCCATCCGTTCGAACTCGGACGCGGCCGGCGGGGCGAAGGGTTCGAGCAGAGAGAGCCGTTCGCTTTTGGGGCTGATGGCGACCGCAATGCGTTCGGGGTTCTCGCTCGGCCCGGCATAGCCGCCCCTGGGGTCGGCGAAGCCCGCCTCCGGGACCTCGGGCGCAGGCTGCGGCGGTTCGAGGCTCAGCGCCTGCCCGTCGCTTTCGATGACGTCGGTCTCGGGATTGAAATCGAGATGGCCGGCCAGCCCCATAGCGATAACGATCTCCGGGCTGGCTATGAAGGAGAGCGTTTCGGGGTTGGCGTCGTTGCGTCCCGGAAAGTTGCGGTTGAACGAACTTATGATGACGTTGGTCTGGCCCT
>CAYXZP010000013.1:22539-28017 GCA_964469485.1 uncultured Myxococcales bacterium
GTTCTATATCGTCGCGCCGCCACTGCCCGATGCAGGGGCCGCAGGCGTTGGCCAGCACGGTGGCGCCCACCTTCTCCAGGCTCGCGGCCTTGCCGTCACGCACTATGGTCTCGAGGATCATGTCGCTTCCCGGCGTCACCAGCAGGCTGCTTTTCATCTCTAGGCCTTCGGCGGCGGCCTGGTCGGCGACATCGGCCGCGCGGCATATGTCCTCGTAAGAGGAGTTGGTGCAGCTGCCGATAAGGGCCGTCGAGATGAGACAGGGCCAGCCGGCCTCCTTTGCCTCGGCGGCTAGCGCCGAGACCGGGCGGGCACGGTCTGGGCTGTGGGGACCGACGATGTGGGGTTCGAGGGTGGCAAGATCGATCTCGACGACCTCGTCGTAGAAAGCTCCGGGGTCCTCTTCGACCTCCGGGTCGGCGCAAAGGAGCGCGGCCTGGGTGTTAGCGAGGCTTGCCAGCCCGGCTCGCCCGGTAGCCTCCAGGTAGGTGGCCATGCGCCGGTCGTAGGGAAAGACCGAGGAGGTGGCACCCAACTCCGCTCCCATGTTGCAGATGGTGGCCTTGCCGGTGGCCGACAGGCTTTCGGTGCCGGGCCCGAAGTACTCGATGATCTTGTTGGTGCCGCCCTTGACGGTGAGCATGCCGCACAGTTTGAGGATGACGTCCTTGGGGGCGGCCCAACCCGCAAGCGAGCCGCTGAGGCGGACCCCCAGGACCTCGGGCAGGAGGATCTCCCACGGTATATCGACCATGACATCGACGGCGTCGGCGCCCCCGACACCCACCGCGCACATGCCCAGGCCGCCGGCGTTCGGGCTGTGTGAGTCGGTGCCCACCATCAGTCCGCCCGGGAAGGCGTAGTTCTCGAGAACGACCTGGTGGATGATACCCGAGCCGGGTTTCCAAAAACCCATGCCGTACTTGGCCGAGACCGAGGCGAGGAAATCGTAAACCTCGCTGTTCTCGTTCGCCGCCCGGTCGGCGTCCGCGCTCGCGCCCTGGTGCGCGCGGATCAGATGGTCGCAGTGGACGGTGGTGGGCACGGCCGTCTCGGACCGTCCGGCCTGCATGAACTGAAGGAGCGCCATCTGCGCGGTGGCGTCTTGCATGGCAACACGGTCGGGACGCAGGCTCACATAGCTCTTGCCGCGCTCGAGCTCGGCCGCTTCAGGGTCGTCGAGGTGACCGAAGATTATCTTGTCGGCAAGCGTGAGCGACCGGCCCAGCCGCTTGCCGACGGTGTCGAGCGCGGCTTGGCCTCTTCCGTATATTGATCTTACGCACTCAGGCGTGCTCTCGACGGCGGGCATCCGCCAACTATTTCACAAACATTCATTATAGTCATGCGGGCCCGTGGCTTGTTGACCCCGTTCGGGCCGGCGCGTAGCTTCGCGGGTCCGGCCCCATCGTCTAGTGGTTAGGACGTCGGCCTCTCACGCCGAAAACACGGGTTCGACTCCCGTTGGGGTCACCACTCGCTGGATGGGCCTTCGTCACCTGCCCAAGAGGCCGGCCGCGACGCATGGGCCAAAGCCCACCAGCCCGCGACCGGTGTCACTACTAGCGCGAGCATGGCCGACCACACGGCCTTGAACGCCACAAAGTCGGCGACCGGGAACGCTCGAGCCTGGCCCAGGTTCAGCGCCCACACGAGAGGTGCCGCGCCGAACAGAACGCCAGCCGTCCCGAGAAACAGACCGCGCATGGAAGAAGAGCGTTCGAACCAACGGGAGTGGGGCAGCTGGCCCGGGGGCAGCGGGGGCACCTTGCCGGACCGTAGCTGCCGCGTGACTATCGCGCTGACGATGACACAGGTGAGAAAGGGCAGGATGAACGCCGTGGCCAAGAGGTCGACCCCGACGCTCGATGGGCCCCAAAGAGGAACGGCCGTGGTCGAGCGGAACAGCGCCCAGGCGATGAGGCCATTGAGCAGGAAGTTGAACGCCGCTGGGGCCGCACCTTGCTCGATCAGGAGAAATCGTCGATGTCGATCAGTCAGTTCCACGAAAGCGCCTGTGCGAGTGACCTGACAACGATCTGAAGGCGAATTACGCTGCCGCAAGTCCCGGCGCAAGCGCTCGATACTTACCGAGGCGCGCTATAACAGCGTGGTTTGCGTATATGGGGCGGCCCTCTTAGAGTCTGCGCCCGGCGCCCCGAGGGGCCTTCTTGTAAGGGGGAATGATGAAAAATCTCACGCGCTCGGCTCTGGTCGCTCTCATCACGGTCGCAGCTATATCGATCGCCGTGCCGTCGTGGGCGGCCCCTGCCGAGGTTCACCCGGACCAGGGGGTCTCCTTCGTCTGGCTGGCCGGTACCGGAGATTTCGACGGCGCAGCGAACGAGTCCTCGAACAGCTACGTGTTCGTCGACTTCCGCATCAACAAGTACATTGGCGTAGAGGGTGGCTACATCGCGCTGGGCGGCCCGAACAACGAGGGCCTGCATCTGGGACTCACCCATATCTACGAGGCCAACGACAAGCTCGACCTCACCGCTCACCTCGGCCACGGCTTCACCGACGAACCAGAGGGAGGCCTGCCGGACAATTGGATGACCTATGGCGCCGGTCTCATCTACGACCTCGACAAGCACTTCGGCCTGCGGGCCCGCTGGCAGCGCCTGGACGGCGAGGGCGACCTCTACTGGGCCGGTTTCCACTGGCATCTGAGCGGCTTCCAAAGAAGCCGCCGCTAGCATCAGAGCAGCGTTCGGTAACGGCGTTCCTCGAGCAAGTATTCGAGGACGCGGTGGTTATTTGTGTCGCTGACCAGCAGCCTTGTGTCGCCGTCACTAGCCACGCCCGCCGGCTCGGCCAGCGGCAGGCACAGTTCATCCGTGCACTCGAAGCCGTCGTCTAGATCGGCCAGGCTTCCCGCGTCGAGATCGGCCACACGAAGCGCGTTGTTGTAGCTGTCGGCCATCACCACATGGCTGCCGGCCAGCGCCAGCCCGAGCGGGTGTTGCATGAGAGCCTGGTCGAGCGGGCCGTTTCGGTGGCCGAAGTCGAACAGCCCGCTACCCACCAGCGTTCGCACCCGATGCCGGCCGCCCAACTCCACCGAACGCAGGGCCGAGGTCTCGCTGTCGGCGAAGAACAGCAGGCCGCCCTCGACGTCGATAGCCAGGCCGCTGGGTTGGGCCAGGGCGGCCACCGGGCCCGCGCCGTCCGTGATCGATTCCATGCCGCTACCGGCAAAGGCCTCGACGGTGCCCGCCTCGAGGTCCATGCGGCCTATCTGGTGGGTGCCGGCATTGGCGATATAAAGAAGTCCGTCGCTGTCGACCTCGAGGTCCCAGGGCGAGGCCAGCGGGGTCGAAGCGGCTTCGGTCGGCGGCCCGAGCGGGTGGCCGCGGCGTCCCAGGCCCGCGATGGTCGATACCCGGTCGCCGTCGATATCGATCAGCCTCAGGGCGTGATTGCCCGTGTCGGCCACGTATATGAGGCCCTCCGTGCAGGCGAGGCCCTGCGGTGAGTTGAACTCGCAGTCACCGGTCCTGCCGTCGCCGGAGCCCGGCCGGCCGCTGCCGATGCGACGCGTGACCCGGCCGCCGTCGTCGATGAGAACGATGCGGTGATTGCCCGAGTCGGCAATGGCCCAGCTCTTCTCCCTGCCCGGCAGCGCTTTGAGCTTGCCCGGAAAGCGTAGCTCCGAGCTTGCAGGCGCGCTTGCGGCAAGCTCGACCCTGCCCGGCCGCAACGTTCCCTGGCCGCGGCTACCAGCGATGGCCTCTCCGAGTGTCGCGAGCAGCTCGTCGGGGTCGGGCTCGCCCGAGTGGTGGCCGAAGATCTCGCCGTCGGGACCCACAAAGACCAGGCTCGGCCAGGCACGCACGGCGTATGCCCGCCACAGCTTCATCTCGGGGTCGCTTACCACCGGGTGCTCGATACCATAGCGGGACACGGCGCTTTTTACGTTGCTGCTGTCACGCTCGGCGCTGAACTTCGGGGAGTGCACGCCGACGACGACCAGCTCGTCGGGGAAAGCCTCCTCGACGCGCCTGAGAGTGGGCAGGACCTGCAGGCAGTTGATGCAACAGAAGGTCCAAAAATCGAGTATGACAAAACGCCCTGCGAGTTGTTCGAGCGAAAGCGGGCCGGTGGTGTTGATCCAATCCAAGCCGGGGATGTCTATCTCGGGGGCCTTCATCTGCGGGCAAGCTTGGCCGGCCCATCCGTCTTTACAAATGAAGGCGTGGCGTGCACAAGGGCGCCATGTCCAGATTCAAAGACAAGACGGCATTGGTGACCGGCGGCGGCAGCGGCATCGGCTTGGCCTGTGCGCGCGAGATAACCGCAGACGGTGGCCGTGTGTTGATCGTGGGACGACGCCTCCAGCTTCTCGAACAGGCGCAGGCCGAACTCGGCGCGGCTGTCGAGATAAAGGTTTGTGACGTCACCGAGGGCGATGCGGTTGAGGCGGCCGTCGATCATGCCGTCGAGAAGATGGGCGGGCTCGACCTGGCCGTGAACTCCGCCGGCATGGGCTGGGCCGGAAGCGTGGCCAATATGGCGGCCGCCGAGTTCGAGGCGGTCATCGGCACCAATCTTACCGGCGTGTTCCGCTCGATGAGCGCCGAGGCGCGGGCCATGAAGAAGAACGGCGGCGGCGCTATCGTCAACATCAGTTCTATCGCAGCTGCGCTGACCCACCGCTGGATGTCGGCCTACTGCGCCTCCAAGGCCGGCGTCAACATGTTAACGCGCTGCGCCGCCGACGAGTTGGGGGAGTTCGGCATCCGCGTGAACGCGGTCATGCCGGGCGTGGTCGACACCGAGCTGGCCAGCATTTTGGTCAACACGGAGGAGGCCCGGCGGGAATACCTTCGCCTCATGCCCATCTCGCGCATCGGACAGCCGGCCGACGTCGGCCGGCTGGTTGCCTTCCTGCTGAGCGAGGATGCCTCCTGGATCACGGGCCAGGTCATCGGTGTCGACGGCGGTCACACAGTAAGGAAGGGGCCCGACCTAGTGGATGTGTTTAGGCCGCTGGCCCCCAACGAGGACTAATCGCGCTCGAGCCGGTGCAGGCAGGCCCGCTCGCGGCGCCCGTCCACACCAGAGACCAGTAGGTCGGCTCGGCAACCGTGTAGCGGTTGGCCTTATTGAAGGTCGCTGCCTATTAATTCTTGCCGGGCCGGAGAAGAACCTTGCCTGAGGTCAATATAGAATCGAACCTGGACCTGGCCCTTATCGGCAACTGCCAGTACGGCGCGCTCATCGACACCACCGGCAGCGTGGTGTGGGCCTGCTTCCCGCGCTTCGACTCGCCCTCGGTCTTCGGCGCTCTGCTCGACCATGAGCAGGGCGGCCACTGGACGATCGAGGGGGTCGGCGAGGGCTGGAAGACCGAGTCGCGCTACGTTGACAACACCTGCATCGTTTCGACCAGGTGGCATCTGTCCGGGGGCGGGCAGGAGTTCGAGGTCCTCGACTTCGCTCCGCGTTTCTCCCTCAACGACCGTTACTTCCATC
>CAYXZP010000013.1:28027-34079 GCA_964469485.1 uncultured Myxococcales bacterium
CCCGCATCGTCCGGCGCATAGCCGGGCGCCCGCGCATCCGTGTCGTGTGCGACCAGCGCTTCGATTACGGGCGGCGCGCCCCCCGTGTGACCCGCGGCTCCAACCATGTGACCTACGAGGATCCCGGTTCGCAGGATGCCATGCGGCTTACCACCGACATATCGATAACCAACGTCACCCAGGGCACGCCCTTCGAGCTGACCCGCGATCTGCACTTCGCGCTCGCATGGGACGAACCCTTCGAGGCCAGCTTCCACGTTCTCGAGGAGTTCCTCGACCGTACCAACGATTACTGGCGGCGCTGGTGCAAGAACACCCGCGTGCCTGTCGAGTACCAGGACGCGGTCTTGCGCGCCTCGATGACGCTCAAGTTGCACACCTTCCAAGACACCGGTGCGGTGATCGCGGCCACCACGACCAGTATTCCCGAGGCGGCCGGGACCGGGCGCAACTGGGATTACCGTTACTGTTGGGTGCGCGATGCGGCGTTCGTCATACGGACCCTGCTGCGCATGGGACATAGCGAGGACGCCGAGCGCTTTTGCGAGTACCTGCGCAACCTTCTTCCCCCCGACGGAAACTCGAGCTTCGCCCTGCAGCCGGTCTACGGCATCGACGGGCGCACCGAGCTTACCGAGACCACGCTCGACCACCTTGCCGGCTACCGTGGCAACGGGCCGGTGCGAATAGGCAACGACGCATGGACCCACACGCAACACGACGTTTATGGCGAGGTCGTGTTGGCGCTGGCGCCCCTATTCTACGATGCCCGCCTTCTGGGCGCGGAGCTGGCGCCGGTCTATGACGCAGTGGAGCGCCTGGTGGGCACCTCGAGCCGCACCTTCGGGCAGCAGGACGCCGGCATCTGGGAATACCGCGGGCGCACCGACCACCACGTGTTCTCGAAGTTCATGGCCTGGGTCGCCGTGGACCGCGCCTGCAAGATCGCCGAGCACGGGGACCGCGATGAACAGGCCCGGCACTGGCGCCAGCAGGCCGACGACATGAAGCGCGAGCTGCTGGCCAAGGGCTACTGCGAGGAGGCCGGTTCCTTCGTGGCGGCCTACGGCTCCAGCGATCTCGACGCTTCCTTGCTGCTCATGCCCATTCTCGGCTTCCTGCCCATGGACGACCCGCGCATCAGTTCGACGATAGAGGCGATGCAGCGCGATCTGGTACAGAACGGTTACGTGTTCCGCTATCGTCATCCCGACGACTTCGGCGAGCAGCGCTCGGCCTTTACCATCTGTTCGACGTGGATGGTCGAGGCGCTGTGGATGGCCGGCCGTCACGATGAGGCACGCGAGATGTTCGACCGCCTGCTGGCGTCCCGCAACCGCTTCGGACTGCTTTCCGAGGACATAGACCCGGCAACGGGCGAGCTGTGGGGGAACTTCCCGCAGACCTACAGCATGCTAGGCATCATCAACTGCGCGGTACGGCTGAGCCCGCGCTGGGACGAGATCTTCTGAACGATGGAAAGCGCCGAGCGAACCATAATAGTTTCCAACCGCCTGCCGATAACCTCATCGGTCAGCCCTGACGGGCTCGTACTGCAGAGAAGCTCGGGCGGTCTGGTTTCCGGTCTCGAGGGCGTCCACGGCTCCGGCAATTCTCAGTGGATGGGTTGCCTGGGGGAGGCCTCGGGCCACGGACCTCTGCGCTTGAAGCCGGACAGTGAACGCCAGCTCGAAGAGCAGGGCCTCAAGGTCATCGATGTCCCGCCGGCCCTGTACAAGTCCTACTACGAGGGTTTCAGCAACGGGGCGATATGGCCGCTGTTCCATTACATGCCCGACCGTTGCCATTTCTCGGCCGACACCTGGCGGGCCTACCGCGAGGTAAACGAACGGTTCGCGGAGGCGGTGGCCGGCGAACTCGAAGACGGGGACCGTGTCTGGATCCACGACTATCAGCTCATGCTGTTGCCGGGGCTGTTGCGTCAGGCCCGGCGCGACCTCGGCATAGGTTTTTTCCTGCACGTCCCGTTCCCTTCGGCCGAGATCTTCCGGGTCATGCCCTGGCGCCGCGACCTCATCGAAGGGATGCTCGGCGCCGACCTGATCGGTTTCCACACCCTCGAGTACATGCGCCACTTCTCCAACGCCGCAGCGCGCGTGATGGGGCTCGAACCGCAGATGGACAGCCTCTACCACGCGCGCCGCACCGTGCGTCTGGGCGCCTTCCCGCTCGGGATAGACGTCGAGCAGATGCACGCGCAGGCGCGCTCGACGGAGACCGAGAGCCATCTGGCCGAACTCGAGGCCAGCTACGCCGGCCGCACCGTCATCCTCGGTGTCGACCGGCTCGACTACACCAAGGGGATACCGGGGCGCCTGGCCGCCTTTGCCGAAGCATTGGAGCGCAACCCGGACTGGGTCGGCCGCGTTTCGCTTGTCCAGGTCTCGGTGCCTTCGCGCGTCAAGGTCGAGGAGTACCAGGAGATAAAGGCCGAGGTCGACGAGCTGGTCGGACGCATCAACGGGCGTTTTGGGACGGCCGGTTACGTTCCCATCCACTATGTGTTCCGCAACCTCGACCGTCCCCATCTATTGGCGCTCTACCGGCGCGCCGACGTGGCCATGGTCACGCCCATCCGCGACGGGCTCAACCTGGTGTGCAAGGAATATGTCGCGACCAAGGGCGAGGAACCGGGAGCCCTGGTGTTGAGCGAGTTCGCCGGTTCGGCCGCCGAGATGGGCGAGGCCGTGCTCGTGAACCCTTGGAGCCGTGACAGTCTTGTCGAGGGGCTGGAGCGGGCCATCAACATGAGCGACGAGGACAAGACCAAGATGATGTCGAGTCTGTTCGAACGCTTGTCGCGTTACGACAACCGCTCCTGGTCGGCCAACTTCATGAGCGTGCTCGCCGAGGCGCGCCGCGAGAACCGTAGAGGCGGCGGTTATACGGCCGTGGCCGAACCCGATGCCGACGAGCTGTTGGAAAAGGCGAGGCAGGCCCGCCAGGTTTTCCTGTTCATGGACTACGACGGGACCCTGGTGCCGGTGGCCGACAAACCCGAGCTGGCCGTTCCCGGCGAGGATGTCATAACCTTGCTGCGCGACATGGCCGCGATCCCCAACTTTCACGTCTGCGTGATAAGCGGCCGCGACCGCGCCTTTCTCGAGGAGCACCTGCCGGCTGGCATCGCCGTGGTCACGGAGCACGGCGCCAGTTACCGGCGTGTCGGCGGTGAAACTTTTGAACACCTCGTCGACGCCTCGGCCTACGAGGCGCTCCGTGACAATATCCAGGGCCTGATGTCCGACTTCGAGCGGCGCATCCCGGGTTCAAAGATCGAGGAGAAGGAGTTCGGGACGGTCTGGCACTACCGTATGGCCGATCCGATCTTCGGCTATCAGCAGGCCCTCGTGCTGGCCGATACGCTGGGCGCGCTTCTTCAGAGAACCCCGCTCGGGGTGCTGACCTCCAAGAAGGCCGTCGAGGTTCGCCACATGGGCGCCAACAAGGGCGACGCCGTGCGCGCGCTTCTCGAGGAGGGGGGCTTCGACACGGCCAGCGATATCATCATCACCATGGGGGATGACCGCACCGACGAGGACATGTTCCGGGTCTACCCGGCCCAGAACATATCGATAAGCGTGAGTGACTCTCCCGTCGTGGCCTCCCACATCATGGAGCAACCCGATCTCGTCGGCCTGCTCGAGCACCTGGCGCGCAGCAGCGCCGGCTGGCAATATCGGCTATGGGAGAACTAGCTCCCGACCCGCGATGAACTGGCTCGAAACGGAATACCTCGGCAACTCGGTTGCCCTGTGGCTGATCGCAGCGGCCGTGGCCGTGGCGACCTTCGCCGGCTTGGAGTGGCTCAAGGGACTCATGTCCCGGCGGCTCGCGCGGCTGGCCGGTCGCACCGACAACGAGATCGACGACATCGTCGTGCTGATGCTGCGGGCCACCAAGGCCGTCATCGTTGCCGTTGTCGCCATATATGTCGGGACTCTTTTCGTCGTGCTGCCGGCCCAGGCCGACCGGTTGGTCGCGCTCGCGCTCACGGTCTTGTTGACCATACAGGGAGGACTGTGGGGCAACGTCGTCATCTCGGCCTGGTTGGCCAAGCGCTTCGGGCCCGGACTTGCCGTGGGGGATGCGGCCGGAGAGGCCGGACAGGCCATGACGGTGCGGGGCACCGGCTACGGCGCGCTCGGCTTCATGGCGCGCCTCATTCTGTGGAGCGTGCTCTTGCTGATGGCCCTCGACAATCTCGGTATCGAGGTGAGAACACTCGTGGCCGGTCTCGGCGTGGGCGGCATAGCCGTGGCTCTGGCCGTTCAGAACATATTGGGCGACATCTTCTGTTCGCTGTCCATCATACTCGACAAGCCCTTCGAGGTCGGCGACTTCATCATCGTCGACGACCAGCGCGGCACCGTCGAGAGCATCGGTATCAAGACCACGCGCTTGCTCAGCCTGCGCGGCGAGCAGGTGGTGTTTTCCAACTCCGACCTGGTCAACAGCCGCATACAGAACTTCAAGAAGATGAAGGAGCGCCGCGTGCTTACGACCTTTGGGGTGACATACCAGACCCCGTCCGAAAAGCTCGAACGCATACCCGGCGTCATCACCGAGTTGATAGACGGGGTCGACAACGCGCGCATCGAACGCGTGCACTTTCACAGCTATGGCGACTCGGCGCTTATCTTCGAGATGGTCTATTACGTCTCGAGCCCCGACTATATCGCCTACATGGACATACAGCAGGACATCAACCTGGCCATGTACAAGGCCTTCGAGGGCGAAGGGGTGGATTTCGCGTATCCGACCCAGACCCTGTATCTGCACCAAGAAAGTTGAGTCTGTGGGGCGTTAGCTCAGGCGGTAGAGCAGCGGCCTTTTAAGCCGCGGGTCGCAGGTTCGAATCCTGCACGCCTCATTCTCCTTTTATTCCAGCCATAGCATTGCCGGGCATGACTGTGCCCTGTTAATCCAACAGGGTGGACAAGCAGAGCAGGCGCGACTTCACCCGCTACCTGTACAATGTAAGCCTGGCGCTGCTTGTTGGCGGCGTGCTGGCACCGCTGTCCGATCGGGGGTCGGAGGGGCAGGAACTGCTCTTGCCCATGATTGCTATTGCTCTGGCGCTAGCGGCCACTATAATTGCGTTATGGCTGAGTTCTTAGGGCTCGATAAGTGGCAGATCATGTGGTTAGCCACGCTGGTCGGGTCGATTACGACCATACTGGTGTTCGGGTCCTGGTATGTCAGAAAGTATGCTGAGGATGGG
This sequence comes from uncultured Myxococcales bacterium, assembly GCA_964469485.1. GTDB lineage: Bacteria > Desulfobacterota > Binatia > UBA1149 > CAYXZP01 > CAYXZP01. Next base: position 33,273 of record CAYXZP010000013.1, read on the forward strand.
CCTGCGAGCACAGAGTCCGACCAGGACTGAGCGCGGCGTCCTATGCGGGCGCTTCCACCTTTATCGCATCCACATCCCAGAACCCCCGCAGGGCGAGTAGTTTGCCGTCATCGTTTACCTTGTAGGTAAAGATGCCCTCGACGACCATGGTGGTGCCGTCGGGCAGCGTGGTGCGGATCTTTCCGAGGTGAGCGGCCTCGGGTCCGGCCGCATAGGATCGTTCCATCTCTACGCGCACGGTGTTGGGGCCGATGTTGGTGTCCCAGAAGGCGCTGATCTCGCGCTTGCCATGATGGCCCCTTCCGGTCGGGTCGAGCCCGGAAACACCGATGGGGTCTTCTATGATGGCGCGCTCATCGAACAGGGCCAGCCATTCCTCCTTGGCCTTGCGGTGGACGCAGCTCCAGGAATTGTAAGAAGCCAGTAGTGCGGGGTGTTCGTCGTTCATCTCGTTATAGCCTCCGGGCACGAGGCCCTAGCACCGCGCCCCTACGAACGGAAGCCTCCAACTGTTGAAAGCCCCGGGCTCGGCGGCTAAAGCTACGCGCCGGTCCCTGTCGTCTAGCCTGGCCCAGGACTCCGGCCTTTCACGCCGGCAACACGGGTTCAAATCCCGTCGGGGACGCCACTTTTACAGAGTTGGTTCCGATTGTGTCCCACCAGAGAAAAGTGGGCCAATTTGGGCGCTGAGCTAAGAGGCTCTTTCCCAAAAGCTGGCGGCGAGCCAACGAAACGCCTGCAGTAGTCGCCAATGTACGTCGTCGAAGTTGTCTGGACCATAGGGTCTGTTTTCCAAGGGACACATCC
>CAYXZP010000014.1:0-32680 GCA_964469485.1 uncultured Myxococcales bacterium
TTGTGGCCTAGTGGGCCGTCTGACGCTTGCGTCGTTCGCGCTTGGCGTTGATCGAGTGGCGCCTGCCGTTCACACGCCTGAAGGGGAAGCGGTATATCTCGCCCTTCCTTCCCTGCTCTACGGCCTTGGTGCGCCAATGTGCCAGCCCCTGCCGGAGGTACGCGGGCTCCATGTCGAGAGCCTCGCAGATGCTGGCAAAAGAAAAGGGCCAGCTCATGTCGTCGGAGTCGAGCCACTCCTCGACCTTGCCCTCCTCGTTCTCCTCACCGACACGCGGTTGCACGAGGTTTCGCTGGAAGGAGGCGATCGCATCTTCGAGCACGGCCAACATGAGCCGTTTCTCGGGCACGAGAGAGGCTTCGGCGAACTGCCGTTCGAAGAACTGTAGCGGGGTCATAGTGTCCGGCTCGACCATGGTGTTGGCCGGGTCCTCGACGCAAACCGTCCCGCGGCGTTTGGGTTCTTCCGTGGTCTCTTTGTTCTCGGTCTTCCCGGTCGTCTCGTTCATTTGGTCTCCTTGATCTAATTCGCTGCCGTCTGCCGGGTCTCTTCGTCGAGCAGGCCTTCGAGCCCGCCGCCCGACTCGAAAAGTTCCTCGTCCGAGGAGGGCAGATTCTCGTATTCGAGGACGCCGAGCTCTTCGAAGCCGCGTCTGAGTTTCGGGGTCAGCAATCCCAATTTTTTGACGTTCGGAACGATCTTGGCGAACAGTATCTGCCTGAACTCGCGTGAGCGGATGTCGTTGAACTCGAGTTCCAGGCAGGCCTCCACGTCCATGCCCATCTTCTCGTAGACCTGGCGGCCGAGCAGGCGGTCGCGCATCAGCCGGGAAGCCTCGTAGGTGAACTCGACCCTTTCGTCGATCTCGGCCTCACTCAGTTCGGCGTAGTAGTCCTTGAGGCTCAAAACCCCGAAGGCGACGTGGCGGGCCTCGTCCTTCATGACCATGCGGGTGATCTCGGCGATCAGGGGTTCCTGGACGTTGTCGCGCATGACCTGGAAGGCGGCCAGCGCCAATCCCTCGACGAGGATCTGCATGCCGAGGTACTTCATGTCCCAACGTGAGTCGGAAAGGATCTGGTCGAGAAGCGTCTGGAGCTCCGGGTTCACGGGATACACGATCCCGAGCTTGGTGTGCAGATAGCGGTCGTAGACCTCGACGTGGCGCGCTTCGTCCACGACCTGGGTTGCGCCGTACAGTTTGGCATCGATGTTGGGAACGGCGTCGACGATCTGCGTTGTCGCAAGAAGCGCCCCCTGCTCCCCGTGTAGGAATTGCGAGAGCGTCCAGGCTATGAACTCGTGGTTGAGGCGCCTACGCTCGGCCGGCGTCAGTTTGTCCCAGTGCGGGGTCCCGTAAAGGGCCGACTGTTCGACGGGCATGAAGGGTTTCTCGCCGTCGACATCGATGGACCAGTCCATGTACGTGTCGGCGTTCCACTGGGCCTCCTTTGCCATGCCGTAGAGGCGGCCGAGATCGCCACGGAGGTGCTCGTAGTCGGCGAGGAAGGTCGTCGAATAGGTGTGTTCGATGCTGTCGAAGGCGCGCGCGGCCAGTGAATGTTTTCGCTCTGAACCGTTGTCCATTTTTTCTCCTCAGTCCCCCGTTCCGGTCGATTCGCTCTCGGCATCTATCCTGAGCTCTTGGATCGCTCGTAGCATCATTTTGCGGCGCACAAGGACGATGAAACGTTCCAGGAGCTTCAGGCCGTCGAGTGCCATACGCGCCACCTGAGGCGCGTCCTTGCCGTTGGCCGTGGCCGCCTGCGTGAACATCTTCAACTCCTCGCGGGCCATAGCCTCGATGGCCTTTACGTATTTGGGCATTGCCAGTTCGGCTGGGACGAAGTTTTCGTCGAAACCGGCCCGCTGCATGTCGGCAAAACACTCGAGGATGAGAAGGTCGTCGCCTTCGAAGACCTCGCGGCCGTCACGGACCACCGGCGTCAGTATGCCGAGGTCGGCGGCGTAGCGGATGCCCTGCTCTTCGAGCTCGAAGCGCCTGGCGGCTTCGGCCAGGGTGATCGGGGGGTGCCCGGGGGCGTAGTGGATGGCCTCGTAAAAGGTTCCCTCGAGACCGAGCATCGTGTCGACCTCGCTCTGGCTGATGACGGCCTCGTCACGGTCGAGGATGGCCTTGATCACGTCGAGCGGCAGGAATCGCTTGGTCTGCAACTCCTTGATCATGCGGGTCCGCTCGATGAAGGAGCGGTCATAGTAGGCCATGTTGCGGCCGGTCTTGAGCGTGGGCGCCGGCAGTAGGCCCTCGCGGATGTAGAACTTGATGGTCCCGACCGCCACGCCGGTCTCACGGGCCAGGTCGGAGATCCTCAGAAGGCCTTCTTTGCTGTCGCTTATGTCTGGCACGTCGAGTGGATAGTACGACTATCTACTTACTACGACGCAGTCCCGCCTGTCAAGCACTTTTTGTGCCCGCCCGCAGGCTGCGTTGACAGACTACCGGGCCGCTAATAGTGGTCGGGCACGGTGGAGTTCTCCCACGAAACAAGAAGGCAGGGCTTGGAACGCGCCGCCGAGAGCCTTGTCGACCTTGTCGTCGTCGGTGGCGGCATAACCGGGGCCGGCGTGGCCCGCGAGGCGGCGCTGCGCGGCCTCACGGTCGTGCTGCTCGAGAAGGCCGACTTTGCCAGCGGCACCAGCAGCCGCTCTTCGAAGCTTATCCACGGCGGCATCCGTTACCTGGAGCAGGGTGACATAGGCCTGGTCCGCGAGGCCGCGCGTGAACGGGCCGTTTTGCGCGCCATCGCTCCTCACCTGGCCGTTCCAACCCCGATGATGATCCCGGCAGGCTCGCGCGCCGGCCGCGTGAAACTGGCCGCGGGCCTGTGGAGTTTTGCCCGTTTGGCCTCGGGCCGGGGCGATGAGCAGCATCGTCAGCTCGGTGCCACGGCCACCCATGATTTCGAACCGAGGCTCAGGCGCGGACGCGTGGCCGGGTCGGTGGTGATGAGCGAGTATGCGACCGACGATGCCCGCCTTACGCTCGAGACCGTCAAGGCGGCCGCCATGGCCGGAGCCCTTGCGGCCAATTATTGCGAGGTCGTTTCCATTGGGTCGGACCCGCGCGGTCTTCGCGTCGGCGCCCTGGACGCTAGCAGCGGCGAGAGCTTGGTAGTGCGTTGCCGCTGTCTGGTGAACGCGGCCGGTCCCTGGTTCGACCGGGTACGCCGGCTGCACGCCAGCTCGGAAGCGGGCCGGGTCCAGCTCACCCGGGGCATTCACGTCGTGGTGCCGCACAACCGGCTGCCGGTCCGTGCCATAGTCATCCTCAGGGCCGGGGACGGACGCTCGACCTTCGTCGTGCCGAGCGGGCGCTATTCCTACATCGGTACCACCGACACCATGTATGAAGGCGAGCCCGAGGAGCCGGGTGCCTCGGCCGACGACGTTGCCTACCTGTTGGACTCGGTGGCCCACTCCTTCGAGGACGCGCCCGAGGCCAGCGATATTATCGGCACCTGGTCCGGCGTACGGCCCCTTCTCAAGCAAGAGGGGCGGTCCCCGTCCGAAATATCGCGCCGCGACGAGATAATGATAGGTCCGGGGCCGGTGGTCTCGGTGGCCGGCGGCAAGCTCACGACCTTCCGCCGCATGGCCGAGCGGGTGGTGCGCCAGGTGGTCGATATGCTCGGGGCCTCGACCGAGGAGGTCGACTCGTCGGTGATCCCGCTGTTCGGAGGAGACCTCGACAGCCAGCGGCGCGCGCGCGCCGTGTCGCCCAACATCGGCGACCCGGAGCTTGCCACCCGTCTGTGGGCCAAGTACGGCAGCGTTGCTTCGTCCTTGATCGACGCGATCGCGCGCCGCCCGGAGGACGGCGAACCGGTGGGCGGGCTCGCCGAGCTTACCGGTGCCGAGATCGAGTACGCTGTGAGCCATGAGATGGCGATGTGTGTCGACGATCTCCTGCGGCGGCGCTGCCGCGTTGCCAACTTCGACACCGTGCGCGCCACTGCCGCAGCCGACGAGGTGAGCCGTGTGTTGGGCCGCTTGCTCGGCTGGGATGACGGACGCTGGCGGGAAGCGGCGGAGAATCTACGGGCCGACCTCGGACCGGGACTCGATACCGTGCGGGCGGCCTGACAGCGGGGCCGGGGAGATGGCAGCCACCTTAGACCTACTCCGGGACCGGGCGCCGTCGCTCGAGGTCATCAGCGAAGGTGACGAGCTTGCCGCCAAGAGCCACGACAGCTGGGTGCGCGCCCTGGTGGAGCGCCGCGGCGGTCTTGCCACGGGACCGGCACGGGCCCTTCTCAGGCCGGCCACGGCCGAAGAGATCGTTGTCGTTCTGGCCTGGGCCGAAGAGACCGGCACGGCGGTGGTCCCCTACGGGCTCGGCTCGGGGGTTTGTGGGGCCGTCAGTCCGGGCACCGATGCCGTGGTCCTCGACATGGGCCGGATGAATCGTGTGATCGACATCAAGGAGAACACGCTCACGGTCACGGTCGAGCCGGGACTGAGGGGAAGCGAGCTCGAGGCCACGCTCGCCGCGCGCGGCTACACGCTAGGGCATTTTCCGCAGTCGATGGAGATCTCCTCGGTTGGAGGTTGGTGCGCCACGCGCGCCTCGGGGCAGTTCTCGACTCTATACGGCAACATCGAGGACATCCTGCTCGGCTGCAAGGTCGCATTGGCCGGCGGTCGCATGCTCGACCTGCCGCCGGTGCCGCGCTCGGCCACCGGCCCCGACCTGAGGCATCTCTTCCTCGGCAGCGAAGGAACGCTCGGCGTGTTCACGGAGCTGACCCTGCGCATCCGGCCGGCCCCGGAACTCCGCCGCGGCATGGCATACGCCGTGGCCGACCTAGGCACCGGCATCGAAGCGCTCCGCCTCATCATGCGGGGCGGCTGGCGGCCGGCCGTCACCCGTCTATACGACGAACGCGAAGCGGGCCGCCACTTTGCCGGGACCGACAGTACCGACCCCTTGCCGGTGCTGCTTGCCATGAGCGAGGGGGAGCCTTCGCGCACCGAGGCCGAGGCCGAGGCGGTGGCCGGGATAGTCGCGGGTCTAGGCGGCCGCAGTCTCGGTGAGGCCCCGGTCAGCAGTTGGCTCGAGCACAGGAACGAGGTGCCCGTCTTTGACGATCTCCTCGACCAGGGCCTGGTCTTCGATACCATCGAGGTGGCGGCCGATTGGGACGGATTGGGGCCGCTCTATGAGCGCGTCGTGTCCGACCTGTCATCGGTGGAAGCAATGGTCCTTGCCTCGGCACACCTTTCCCACTGCTACACGGACGGGGCCAACATCTATTTCACCTTCGTCGGCAAGGCCGACGCCGAAGCCGAGGCGCTTCGTATCTACGATGAGGCCTGGGCGGCGACCATGCGCGCCACCCTCGACCTCGGTGCCTCGATCGCTCACCACCACGGTATCGGAAGGGTCCGCAAACCCTGGCTTCGCGAGCATCTGGGCGAGGCCCACGAGGTGCTGCGCGCCCTCAAGCGCGCCTTGGATCCCGGGGGGATAATGAACCCCGGAGCGCTCATTGACATGGGGAGCGAATGAGCTTGCGGGCGATCATGGGGATCGACCTGGGGTCGACCGGGGTAAGGGCGGCCATATTCTCCGGGGACGGCGGTCTTCTCGGCTCCGATTATCGTGAGCTCGAGGCCCGCTTCCCCGAGCCGGGCCTGGTCGAGCAGGATGCCACGGCCATGTGGGAGGCGACGGTCGCGGTCATGCGCGGCGCGCTCGAAAGGTCCGGGGTCGCCGCGGGCGCTCTGGCCGCCGTCGGCATAGCCAACCAACGCTCCTCGGTAATGGCCTGGGAGGCCGGCAGCCTGCGCCCGCTCTCGGCAATGATCGGTTGGCAGGACACCCGTACCGAGCAGCGCTGCACGGAGCTTGTCGAGGCCGGGTTCTTCGTCACCACCTTCATGGCCGCTTCCAAGGCCGAGTGGATCATCAACAATGAGAAAGAGGCCCGCGCGGCCGCCGACGGCGGCAGCCTGCGTTTCGGGTTTCCCAACTCCTGGTTGGCGGCCAAGCTCACGGGTGGCGCCCACGTGACCGACCGGGCCAACGCCAGCGCCACCGGCCTGTACGCCTATCTCGATGCCTGCTGGGACGGCCCCTTGCTCGAAGCCCTCGGGATAGACGAGGCGTGGCTGCCCGAGATAGTGGACTCGGCCGAGCGGGTCGGTGTCATCAGCGCCGATGTCTTGGGTGCCGAGTTGCCCTTGGCGGGCATGTGCGGCGATCAGCAAGCCTCCATGTTCGGACTGGCCTGCCGTGAAGCGGGCACCAGCAAGTGTTCGTTCGGAACTGCCGCGATGCTCGACACCAACACCGGCGATTCTGTGACGCTGGCGGGCCCCGGCACCTACCCGCTGGTGGCCTGGAGCACCGCGGCCCGCACGGTCTACTGTGTTGAGGCTACCGTGGTGACGGCCGGTGCCGCCCTGCAGTGGCTCCGCGACGGCCTCGGCCTGGTCGCCGACGCGGCCGAGACCTCGGATCTGGCCCTTTCGGTCGCCGACAGCGGAGGCGTTTGGGCCGTGCCGGCCTTCCAGGGCCTCGGTACCCCGGCGATGGACTCGAACGCGCGGGCGATGATCGGCGGGCTTTCGCGCGGGAGCGGAGCGGCCGAGATCTGCCGTGCCGTGCTCGACGGTGTGGCCCAGCGGGTTGCCGATGCGGCCGAAAGTCTGTGGGACCCGGGCCCACGGCCCGAGGTCCTGAGAGTGGATGGCGGAGCCAGTCACAACGACTACCTCATGGCGCGCCAGGCCGATCTCCTCGGCCTTCCGGTCGAACGCGGCCAGACCAGCGACGCCGCCGCCTTGGGAGCGGCAGAGCTGGCCGGTCTCGGGACGGGGCTTTACGGTTCCGAGAAAGAACTCGCGCGGCTATGGCGTGTCGAACGCCGGTTCGAGCCGCGGCTTTCCGAGCAGGAACGGCGTGCCGAGAGAGAGCTATGGGCAGGGCGCCTCGAGACCGTGGCGGCGGGAAGGGATCGCTAGGATGGCCACGCGCCTTGTCGTCTTCGACTGCGACGGTGTCCTGTTCGAGTCCGAGGAAGCCAACATCGCATTTTACGACCGTGTGCTGACCAATGCCGGCGTGCCAGCGGTGGATTGGCGCGGCCTTCAGGCCATGCGCGAGCTGGCCTCGGCCAACCTATTCGAGCGCTACTTCGGGGAGCGCCCCGAGATGCTGGCCGCCGTCAAGGAGGCGGCAGCGACCACCGACTACGGTCCTTTCTTTTCCTTGATGAGGCCGCGGCCGGGCATGCGTGAGACGCTCGAACTGGTGCACGCGCGTTTTCACACCGCGCTTGCCACCAACCGCAGCCGCACGCTCACGGGCGTTATCGAACACTTCGGGCTCGCTTCGTTCTTCGATCTGGCCGTCGGTGCCTCCGACGTTGAAAGGCCCAAGCCCGACCCCGATATGATCCTCAAGTGCATAGCGCATCTCGAGGTTTCCGCTGACGAGACGGTCTACGTCGGTGACCAAGAGATCGACCGCGAGGCCGCGGGACGTGCCGGAACGGGTTTCCTTGCCACCGGCCCGCACTTCGCCGGACGGGACTTTCATATGGAGGAGTTGAGCGAACTCCCGCGCCTTCTTTCCGGCACTGGCGTTGGCGAAGATTCAGGCCAGGCGGTTGAGGTCGTCGACCAGGAGCCGTAGCCGCCCGTAGCTCGCCATGTTGAAGTTGAGTACGAGCCGTGGCAGCTCGGCCACCTCGGGTTCGTCGAACTCTTCCTTGAAGGCGCCCCGTTGTCTTATGGGCCGCCCACCGAGAATGTCGGCATAACGCCCGGAGAGACGGGCCAGGTCGTCGTCGGCCAGGCGGCGCAGTATGCGTATGACCAGGCGCCGCCTGATGACGCGCGCCGAGTGGTAGATGCGGTAGAACGACCGTATCTCTTCTATGGCCTCCTCGGGTGAGCGCGCGATGCGGTACAAGGACAGGTCGTCTTGGCCTATCAGGCCGCCGGCCAGGAGCTGGCGGCGCACGTAGCGGTCCCAGGAACTCCAGTAGCCGCCACCCGGCACATCGAGCATGACGACCGGCATCAGCTGGGCCTTGCCTGTCTGGATCAGGGTGAGTGTCTCAAAACCTTCGTCGTGCGTGCCAAAGCCGCCGGGGAACAGAACTACGGCCGAGGCTTCTTTCAGGAAGAACAGCTTGCGCGTGAAGAAGTATTTGAACTCCACCAGCTTGGCATCGCCTTGGATGATCGGGTTGGCCTCGTTCTCGAAGGGCAGGCGGATGTTGACGCCGAAACTGCGCCGCCGGCCCGCGCCCTCGTTACATGCCTGCATGATGCCGGGGCCGGCCCCCGTTATGACCATGAAGCCGGCATCGGCGGCAAGCCGGGAGAAGCGGCGGGCAAGCTTGTAGGCGCGGGCGCGCGGCGCCGTGCGGGCCGACCCGAAGGCGGTTACCTTGCGCACTCCGGCATAGGGACGGAAACGCGCCAAAGCATCGCCGATCTCCGAGAGTGCCGCGGCAACCAATTTGAGGTCGGCGACCTCCACCGGCCCGGCGGCGATGCCGGCGAGGGCTTCGACCATGGCGCGCACGACGGTCTCGCGTCTGGAGTCCTTGCGGGCGTCCGGACTTGCCAGCACGCTGGCAACCAGTGCATCGACCGCCTGCTCTCGCTTCTGGGGCATGGGCTGACCCTAGTTGCGGCGACGGACGTTCGATGCAAGCTAGAGGCCTGGTGCTGCTCGTCGGTCTGAGACTGCTGGTCTACGGTGTCCTGGCCACCCTCTGCCTCGATGTTATCGTCGGCGCCGCCGAGGCGGGTCACCTCGAAGCCATCAGTTCCGAGGACGGCGCGATCGAGAAGGCCCAGGTGATGTTCGCGCTGGCCACGGCCGGGCTGCTCATGCTTGCGGCCGGCCGCCGCGAGGATCTACGGACGCTTCTCAGGCTGGCGGCGCTGGCCGCTTTGTTCGCCGTCATTCGCGAGCTCGACGGTTTTCTCGACGAGCTGTGGTTCAAGGGCGCCTACAAGTACCTCAACGCGCCTGTGCTCGTCGCAATGCTCGTGATCGCCGTGCGCCACCGTCTCGAGCTGGCCGCCGAACTGAAGGCTGTGGGTCTGCCGCTTTCCTTTGTACTGATGTTCCTCGGCTTCTTCCTCGTTGTCGGTTACTCGCAGGTGCTCGGCCAGAAAGAACTGTGGCAGGCGGCCATGGGCGAGGACTACATACGGCTTGTGAAGAACACCGTGGAGGAAAGCTCGGAACTGGTCGGCTTCTTAATGATGCTGTTCGGCGCCGTCGAGGCTGCGTTCTTCGAGACCCGCCGCTCCGCTTGAGCCGGACGGTCCGACGTTCGTTCTTCCCTCGCCGTCTTCGAACATCGCCTGGAGGCCCGCCGCGGCGGCCTTGTCGAGTCCCTTACGGCCCAACACCATGAGCGCCGTCGACCATACCTCGGCCGTGGTCGCATCAGCGGCCACGACGGTGGCCAGGCGTGGCACCGGCACCGGTCGCATGCTCCGGGGATCGATGATGGGACCGGCCGTCGCGCCCGCTACGCTTGCGATGGAGGTGGACAGGGCGCGGTCGGCAAGCACGGCCGTTCCCACCACGCCCGTGAGCGAGGGCAGCGCGACCGTCCAGCGGCCCCCTTTCTCGGGAGATCCGAAGGCGGACTGGCTCGAGCCGCCGAAGTCGAGGAAGGCGGCCTTGGCGCCGCCGCTGCGCAAGAGCTCGGTGATGGCATCGAGCGCCATGCCTTTGCCGATGCCGCCGGCGTCGAGCCTTACGCCCTCGCCGAGCGCAGCCCAGTGACGCAGACCATCGGTCTCGGAACGGTTCGTACCCAGGGCCACGCGGTCGCTCGAGCCCGCAGGCGCGGGTGCTACTGCACTGCTTTCGGCAATCCCTTTTTGTTGCCGCCAGAACTCGACGGCCCGTCCCACGCTCGGGTCAAAGGCGCCGTCTGTAGCCTCCGTGAAGGCGAGCATCCGTAGGAGCGCGTCGTGAAGTTCCAGGCTTATCGCGACAGGGCCGTGGCCGGCCTGTTCGTTTAGCCGGGCCAGCTCGCCATCGGTCCTCCATGTGGTGAGCAGGTCGTCGTAGGAGCGGGCCGTCTCGACGGCCCGGCGGCAGAGAAGCTCGGCTGCTTGCCGGTCGCCGGCCACGACCTCGACCTGCAGCACGGTGCCCATGACGGGCAGTCCCAGACGTGCGGTCGCCGCAAGGGCTTGGGGCGCGGCGAGCGAGAACAGCGCTGCGGCCAGCGCTACAAGCGTAAGGGGCGGCAGCGCCGCCCTATTGGCTCTACTCACCGTCGGGGTAGGCGGCCGGTGGTTCTGCCAGCAGGGCGCGCGCCACCACGGCCATGAGGTAAAGTACGGAGGCCTGCAGCAGGACGAAGAAGAACACCTTGAAAGGAGCAAAGCCGGGGTGCAGATAACGAACCGCCCAGCCGGACAGCTCACCGGCCATTCCGGCCGTGAAGGCCGTTGCGATGCCCCAGGCCTTGGTCGCGTTGGAAAGCGGCACGAACAGCATCAGATGGGTCAGCGTCATCAGCAGAATGCCCATTGCGAAGCTGTGGAAGTGGAGGGTCTCGAGCAACCCGACATAGGACCGGGGTTGCAGGTAGCGCTCCGGGTTGCCGCGGTAGTACTCGACCACCGAGGCCGGGTCGAGCCCCATCTTGGCGAAGTAGAGGCCCGCGTTGGTCAGCCAGAAGACGGCCGTGTAGACGAGGAAGCACCACACGATCGTCTTGAGAAAACGGTTCTTCGACCACTCACCTGTGACGACAAATCGCATGGGGTAGAAACACTTTAGCTATTGGCTGCCGCGGCCGCTATCAGCGCGGCAGCCGGCCCGACCGCACCACAAGTTCCGCGTGCAGGGCCAGCGCCCGCCGTATCCCCCCCAGGACGGCTGCCGAACTGAGGGTGGAGCCGGTGATGGCGGTGATGTTCCTCCCCAGGCGAAGCTCTGAATGGAGTGTCTCGCCCCCGAACTTTGCCAGCCAGCGCTCGCTCGGCATGTACTCGAGCGGTTCGTAGAAGGCCAGGATATGTGTCCCTCGGATACGGCCATCCGTGTCGAGGACGACGAGAAAGGCCTCGGGGAGGGTCCGCACCAGGTGTGTGTCGAGCATGGCATAACCGAGCAACTCGTTGTCACGCCAGCCGAGGTGTACCGAGATCAGGCCGGACTCGAGCTCCTTGCCGATCGCCCTTTCTATGCGGGCCCGTTCGGCGGGACCGAGGAAGAGGTTGCGTACCTCGGAACGGGTAGCCTCGGGGAAGGCCAGGGCCGGCACCTCATCGAGCGCGTAGAACACGGTCGCCCGGGCCGATGGGACGGCCAGCGCCGCCCCGAAGAGCAGGGGGATGAGGGTTGTCAGGAGAAGCCTGGCCACGGCCCCTAGAACACGAAGCCGGCTCCCAGGCGGACCTCGTCGGATGGGCCGGCTCCGCTCTCGTCGCTCCAGTCACGGTAGTCGAGCTTGAGAACGATGTTGGGGATGGGTTTGTAGCTGAGCCCGACCTCGGTGACGGAGCGCTCCTTGTCCTTGTTGGGCGTGAAGCCGCTCGGGACCTCGTCCTGGGAGTCGATCCAGGAATAGCGGACCCAGGGCGCCAGATACTGATCCGAGGACGGCCTGAGGTGCGGCATCACATTATAGGCGGCCTCGCCGTACCAGCCCTTCATCCTCTTGGCCACGGACTTACCGGTGGAATCCTCGTACTTGGCGGCGCTCAGCGTGGCCGCATCGTCGAGGTCGATGGTCATGGCAAGCGCACGGACCTCTATGCCGCGGTGCTTCCATTCGATGTGGCCCTCGAGCATCTCCATGTGGGCATCCACGGTTCCGAGCGCGGAGGCGTCGTCGGCATCGGTCAGCGCCACCTCTTGGCCCTGGTCGCCTATGTAAGCCGACCCGCCGATGGTGAGTTCGGTCGTGGGCGAGTAGTCGACACGTGTCACCAATGACCAGTCGTTGGACTTCTCCTGCGAACCCTTTTGCCGTCCGCCGCGCAGATCGCTCTCGCTGAACTCACTGCCCAGCAGGCTCGTGACCAGGTAGCTCTGGTAGCTGAGACCAGGGGTGAGCTGTCCGTAGATGCCGGCACCGTTGGCGCGCCAGGTGCTCGGGATGAGCTGCCGCTCCAGCGTCGGTCGCATGTTGCCATGGTAGGTGACCGGCTCGTGCAGGGTGTTGATGAAGCCCACGGGGACGAGCAAGAGGCCGGCCCTGGCGTTCAGCTCGGGGCGTAGAAGGAAATCGAGATAGGCGAACTCCAGGGCCACCGAGCCGTTGTCGTCGGTGGCGTGTTCTATCTCGATCTCGCTATTGAGAACTATCCAGTTGTTGAACTTGTAGCCGAAGTAGAGAACGAAACGGTAGAAGTCGGTTATGTCGTCCTTGGTGCTGTCGTCGTAGTCGGTGAAGTTGAACTCGCCGTAACCGCCGATCGAGAGCCCGCGCTCGACTGAATAGACCTTGGAAGCGGCCGGTCCCATTCCGTAGTAGCTTTTGAGCTCGGCCGTCTCCGGGATGACGCTGGTCGCCCTGAGCTTTCGGACCTCCTCGCTGAGAACCTCGATCTTGCGTTCGATATCCTCGATCTGGCCGGCAAGGGCCGGGGCCGCCTCGAGCGCCATCAAGGCCGCCAGCGCCGCGGCCAAGGGCCGCCTTAGAACGTATCTCCTGATCTCCACCTTGTCCCCCTCAGAAATCGATATTGATTATCAGTATCAATATCAAAATCTTGAGTCAAGGGTCCCTGGCCACGCCCGGCCGCCTGGCCGCTACGCTTGCATTCGGCCGTACGGGTGGGGCTTATAGCGGCCATGGGGTTGGTCGAGATGCTCGCCAGGGGCGGTCCGGTGGTCGCCGTTCTGCTGCTGATGTCGGTGGCGGCGCTGGCCATAGTGCTGGCCAAGCTGGCCGAGTTCAGACGTGTCGCGCTGCGCCGGCTCGACTTCGTGGAAGGCGTCGAAGCTGCCGTTGCCGGTGGCGACGGTGAGGGGGCGCTGGCGCTGCTGGCCTCCTCGTCCAACCCGGTGGCCCGCGTTCTCGAGGCGGTGGTCGGATCGGGCAGCGAGGCCGAGGCCGGACGCGTGGGTTCGGCCGAGCTTCGCCGCCTGGAGGCACGGCTGCGCGGTCTGGCCGTGATCGCCCACACCAGTCCCTTGCTCGGTCTTTTGGGAACGGTGATGGGAATGATAACCGCCTTCATGAACATCGAGCAAAGCGGCGCTGTGGTCGATCCCTCCGTACTGTCGGCCGGCATATGGCAGGCCCTGATCACCACCGCCCTCGGCCTGGTCGTCGCCATTCCCTCACTTACCGCTTTCCACCTCTTGGAGGGCGAGGTCGACCGCCTTCGTGCGGCCATGTCAGATGCCGCCGTGCGTGTTCTGTTGGCCACCGGGGCCGCTGCCGACGGACTGGCGGCCAGTCTCAGTACAGGGCGCGCCGCTGGTGAGGACTATGGAATTTAGCCGCAGCCGGCGGCCGTCGGTCCGGCTGGGGATCGCACCGCTGGTCGACGTCGTACTCCTACTGCTGATCTTCTTTCTGCTCACCAGCAGCTATGTCGTTCCGCAGGTTCTCGACCTGGAACTGCCCGGCTCGGCCACCGCTGAGCCGGGCCCCGAAACGGCCATCGTCGTCGGCTTGGACCGCGAGGGCCGGCTGAGCCTCAACGGGGAGCCACTTTCGCGCGCGGCGCTGGGCCCGGCCCTGGCCGGGCTGCTGAGCTCCGGTCCGCAACGCCGCGTGCAGGTACGCGCCCATGCCGGCCTCAGCATAGACAGGCTTGTCGGTCTGCTCGACGACCTGCGCGGGGCTGGTGCCAGAGAACTGGCGCTGGAGACCCGAGGTCTGCTTGATGACCGCTGAGCGCTCTCTGGTTCCCTGGCTGCTCGCATCTATGGTCCTGCACATGGGCGTCATCGGGCTTGCCGCTGTCCGGGTTCCAAGTGCCGGGCTGTCCCGGGCCCCCGCACTGCTTTTGAGGATAGAGCAGCTCGGCCGCCGGCCGGCTGCAAGCCGGCCGGCGGCCAGCTTGCAGCCGGCGCTGGCTAGCGGCGGGCGCGCACAGGTTCGTACCGGGGAGGGTCTCCAAGACAAGGCCTCGGTGGCTCGTGGCGGAGAGTCCGGGGCCGACCCCCGTTCGGTTCCCGACCGCAGCCGCGAACTGGCCGCGCGGGCACGCGGGAGCTACGAGCAGCTGTTGGCCGCCCGCCTGGAGCGATACAAGCGCTATCCGGACGCAGCCACGCGGCGCAGGCTCGAAGGCGATGCGCTGCTGCGACTGAGCCTGGCACGTGACGGCAAGGTTGTGGGACGGGCGATCGTGACGCCGAGCAGATCCGAGATCTTGGACCGCGCGGCCCTTGCCATGGTCGACCGCGCCGCTCCATTTCCCGCCTTGCCCGAGGAACTCGCGGGCGAACGCTTCGACTTCGAGATCCCCGTGAGCTTCCAGCTCGACTAGGCCGGCCGGTCCTCTTCTCTACGATAGGCCTCGGCCAGCAGTTCTATGGGGTGGCGGACCTCGACGGCGAGCCCCGCGCTCCTCATCGCCCGTTCGAGCTGCAGTAGGCAGCCGATGTTGGCCACGGCCAGCGTCTCGATACCGGCGGTGTCCGCCAACCGGGCCTTGGCTCGTCCGATCTCGAGAGCGAGCCGCGGGTGTTCGATGTTGTAGCTGCCGGCGCTGCCGCAGCAGATCTCGTTGTCGCCGAGGTCACGAGGCCTCTCGCCGGTGGCGGCCTCAACGATGCGCCGCGGTTCTTCGGTCACTCCTCGAGCGTGACGGAGGTGACAGGCGTCGTGATAGCCAACTGTTCCGCCCTGGCCGACCTTCGGTGTCCTGAAGCCGGCCTGGCAAAGGAAGCTCGAGATGTCCCGGCTCGTCTCCGAGATCCTGCGGGCGGCCCCGCCCAAAGCTTCGTCCGCAAGCAGCCTGCCGTAGATGCCGAGCATCGCCCCGCAGCCGGCCGCGGTCGTGATGACGTGGGGAAGGCAAAGCTCGGATAGCTCGCGCACGCGGCGACGGGCCAGGTCGATAGCACGATCCTGTTCGCCGGCGTGAAGGGCCAGAGCGCCGCAGCAGCCCTCGACAAGGGTCGGCTCGATACCGTTGCTGCGCAGAACCGCGACCGCGTCGCGGTTTATCTCGGGCCGCATCGCGTCACCGCAGCCGACCAGCAGGGCCACCCGGGCCTGTTCGCCACGGCGGCCCCCTGCACGCTGGTCCACCGGCAGCTTCGACATTTCGATACGTTCCTTGGCCTGTCCATGCGGCACCAGTCCAAGGACGGGCAGGCGCCGCCGCAGGCCTTCGAGCCCCGCACGGTCGAACAGGGACGCCAGGGCCAGGGACAAGCGGGCCAGCCAGGGCCAAGACGGCACGCGAGCCGCGGTCTTCTTGATGAGCGACCGCAGCGCGCTGTGGCGGGCCGAAGGCCGCGCCTCTTCGATACGTTCCGAGAAGCTCACCCCGGAGGGGCAGGCCGTTTCGCAGGCCAGGCAGCCCAGACAACGGTCGATGTGTACCGATGCCATCGCTTCCAGGCCCTTGCCGCTGCCGGCGGCGGCCTCCATCAGATAGATACGGCCGCGCGGGGAGTCGGCCTCGGTACCGAGCAAGCGGTAGGTCGGGCAGTGGTCGAGGCAAAGACCGCAGTGGACGCAGGGCAGCCCCGGGCCCCGGGCGGCATCGAGGAGGGCTGTGGCCGGCTCGCTCACGGGCTGGTCACGAAGCGGCCCGGCGATAGCACGCCGGCCGGGTCGAAGCGGCGTTTGATCTCGGCCATGAGCCGCGAAGTTCCAGGAGACCGCCGGTCCGGCGGCCACACATCGAGCCGCTCCTTGGCTGCGGCCGAACACTTTTCGACCTCGAGGCCCGTTCCCTGCTTGGCCGCCGCTTGCCGCATGGCCGTTATCCATGCCACCTCGTCGCCGGGTGACTCGGCCAGCGCGACCATGACCCTGCCCGAACCGAGGTTACCGCCGATGCGCATCTGCCCGCCCTGGCCTGCCCCGGCCAGTGCGGAGGCAAGCGCCACGGCCGCGGCGGGTGGGGTGGTGCCGGCGGCGGCGATGGCGTCGGTCTTGCGTACGAGGGCCGGGCTTGACCACGCGGCCTGCTGCTGGCGCGGAGCGCCGCCCAAGAGTTCGGTGATACAGGCGTACTGGTAACGGACCTGCTTTTCGCTTCCCTCCAGGCAAAGGTGCAAGCGCCAGGCCGAGCGGTCGCCGCTTGCGGTCCGGAACGAGAAGTCGAAGGCGGCCAGGGGAAGCGGCGCTCCGAACAGGACCGCCGCGGTTTCGGCGAGTTCGTCCGCCGAAGCCAGATCGAAGATCAGGGTTGCGGCCGTCTCGGGCAGCGGGTGGGTACGAAGCGTCAGCTCCGTGATCACGCCCAGCGTGCCGGCCGAACCCACGAACAGGCGGGGAAGGTCGTAGCCCGCGACGTTCTTGACCACGCGGCCGCCGGTTTTGAGCATGCGTCCCTTGCCGTCGACCGTCGATAGGCCGAGCACGAGGTCACGCATGGCACCGAAACCGTAGGCCATACCACCGGAGAATCCCTCGGCGGCCATACCACCGAGCGTCCGTTGCTCGGGCAGTTCCGGGTCAAGCGTGACGCGCTGGCCGTGCTCGGCGAGCCGGCGGTTGAGCCCGGTAAGGGTCATGCCCGCCTCGGCGGTCACCGTCATGTCTGCCGGGCTGAGTTCTGTGACCGCGGCCATGCCGCGCATCGACAGCCTTATGTCGTAGCGGTCGGGGCGCCGCCCGCGCACGGTCGAGGTCCCGCCGCCGACAGCTATTACGCCGAGTCCGCCGGAAGCGGCCTCGCGAACGACGTTGGCGATCTCGCTGGGTTCTCGCACCGTCAGGGCCATGGCCGGGACCAGGCCGTCGATCTCGTCGTCGGCACGGCCGCGGCGTATCTGGCCGGGCCCGAAACAGGCCGTTAGCGAGGCCGTTAGCGAGGCCGGGATGGCGTGCGCCTCTGTCATCTCTAGCCGCCGCCGCGCGGTCGCGGTCGTGTTACCTCTACGCAGCCGCGATCGGTCGGGAAGATCTTGTGCGGATTGCAGAGTTGATCCGGATTGAAAGCGCCCCTGATGTCGGTCATGGCCTCGATGTCGACTGCCGCAAAACTACTCGACATCAGGCCTGTCTTCTCGACACCGATGCCGTGTTCACCGGTCACAGACCCGCCGAGTTCGAGGCAGCCCTCGAGTATCTCGTTGCCGCAGGCCACCACGCGAGCGACCTCTTCCTCGTCACGGTCGTCGTAAAGCACGAGGGGATGGATATTGCCGTCGCCGGCGTGCATCAGGTTGGCTATACGCAGCCCGTATTTGGCCGCTGCTTTGTCGATGATCTCGACTATGTCGGGGAGCCGGGAGCGCGGGACGACACCGTCCTGGGTGCAGTAGGACGGTGCCAGGCGGCCCATGGCACCGAAGGCGCGCTTGCGGGATTTCCACAGCAGTTCGCGCTCCTTGTCATCGGCCGTGCGTCGCACCTCGCTGGCTGCCGCGCCCCTGCAGGCCTCGGAAACCCTTTCCACGATGTCTTCGAGGCCGGCCTCGAGACCGTCGAGCCCTATGATGAGGACGGCGCCGGCGCCGTCGGGAAAGCCGAAGCCGTAGGCTGCCTCGACCGCCGAGATCACCAGGGCGTCCATCATCTCTAGGGCCGACGGCACGATGCCGGCGGCTATGATGGCCGAGACTGCACGGCTGGCCTCGGCGACGCCCGGGAAGACGGCGAGCATCGTGGCCACGGCCTCTGGCATGACCGAGAGCCGCAGGGTGGCGGCGGTGACTATGCCGAAGGTGCCCTCGCTGCCCGTGATGAGCCCCGCCAGGTCGTAGCCCGGTGTGGCGCCACTGCGGTCGATCTCGATCACCGAGGCGTCGGGGAGGACCATTTCGAGGCTGAGCAGGTGGTTGACGGTAACGCCGTACTTGAGCGTGTGTGGTCCGCCGGAGTTTTCCGCGATGTTGCCGCCTATGGTGCAGGCCGACTGGCTCGAGGGGTCGGGGGCATAATAGTAACCGGCGTCCGCCACACGCCGGCTGATCTCGAGGTTGACCACACCGGCCTCGGCCACGACGCGGCGGTTGGGAAGGTCTATCTCGCGGATGCGCCGCATGCGGCTTGTCCCGATCATCACCGGGATATTTGCGGGCAGGCAGCCGCCGCTTACCCCCGTACCGGCTCCGCGCGGCACGAAGGGAACCCGCTCGTCGCGCAGTATGGCCACGACCTTGGCCACCGACTCGGTATCGCCGGGCAGAAGCACAAGCTCGGGCCTGGCCTTCTCGAGCGTGTAGCCGTCGCACTCATAGACCCGGAGTCCGGCCTCCCCCTCTACGACACCGTCCCGGCCGACGGCATCGGCGAGGCGCCGTTTCGTGTTCTTCGCAAGCCGCGGCTGCAAGGGCGTCGAGCCTAGCACAGTGGCTGCGATAAGTGACGCGATTGTTGTTTAAAAACGCCGGGCCGAGCACTATTCCGGCGCCGACATGCCCGTAGCCGACATGCCAGAGCGTTTGCTCATGGGACCGGGGCCCTCGTTGGTCAACGACCGGGTGCTCGAAGCGATGAGCCGGCCGCTGATAGGCCACCTCGACCCCGCCTTTCTCGGCCTGCTCGACGAGGTGCAGGAAGGACTGAGAAGGCTGTTCAGGACCACGAACGAGATGACGCTCCCGGTGTCGGGCACGGGCTCGGCCGGCATGGAGGCCTGCCTGCACAACCTCGTCGAGGAGGGAGACGAGGTTGTCGTCGGTACCAACGGTGTCTTCGGTACGCGGATAGCCGACCTTGCCGGCCGGCTGGGTGCCGATGTGCGCCGTGTGGAGGCCGAGTGGGGCGACACGATAGACCCCGGCCAGGTCGCCGGTACGCTGGCCGGCTGCCGCCGACCGGCGCTGGTAGCCCTGGTCCACGCCGAGACCTCGACGGGGGCCTGGCAGCCCGTCGAGGAGATAGCTCGGCTGGCCCATGAGGCCGGCGCGCTCGTGCTCCTCGACACCGTGACCTCTCTCGGCGGCTGTCCGGTGGAGATCGACGGTTGGGGGATAGACGCCTCCTACAGCGGGACGCAAAAATGTCTGAGCTGCCCGCCCGGCCTCTCGCCGGTCACTTTCTCGGCACGCGCGATGGCGCGGGTGGCCTCCCGCCACACACCGGTCCGTACCTGGTACTTCGATCTGGGACTTATCGGCGCCTATTTCGGCGGCGAGCGTGTCTACCACCACACCGCGCCTGTTTCGATGATCTACGCCCTGTCGGAAGCCTTGGCCCTGGTCGAGGAAGAGGGCCTGGAGGCACGCTTCGAGCGCCACCGGGCCAACCACGGGCTTCTGGTCGAGGGAGCGGCCGCTCTTGGGCTCGAGCCCTTCGTCGAGGAGGGCAAGCGGCTGTGGATGCTCAACAGCATCCGGGTTCCCGACGGCAGCGAGGAAGCCGGGCTTCGACGCGCCCTGTTGGAGCGGCACGGCATAGAGATCGGCCCCGGGCTCGGGCCCTTGGCGGGTCGGGTATGGCGGGTCGGCCTGATGGGCGAGTCGAGCCGGCGGGCTAACGTCGAGCGTTTTTTGGCCGCGGTATCCGAAGAACTGGGCTCTTGATGTTGAATTCCGTCCCGCAGCGGCGATAATTAAAGTTCTCTCCTGTTCGAGGAGGTCCGGCGGCGGGCTCCGGGGAGGTGGTGGTGGTGGAGATGAGGTCGGTCCTGCGGGCGCTCGCACCCGCGTTGGTGATAATGACCCTTGCCGGCTGCGCCGGTCTGAGGCTCTCCGTGCATGCCCCGCCGGTGGCGCCTTACAAGGCCCGTAGCGCCGAGGTGGTCGGCGACGACCTCGACCTGGCCAGTCTACGCCGGGCCGCCGAGGCCAGCCTGGCCTACTTCGATGCCCTTCCGGACGATGCCGCCGGGCGCCGCGGGGTCTACAAGCTCGGATACGACCTGTACGGGCGCGGGGAGCTGCGCGCGAGCGTGGCCAACTTTCTCAACATCATAGAGACCACGCCGCGGGCCAAGGTGCACGCCAGCCTGCGCGAGCAATGCCGTACCTATGTGCCGACCTCCAGGCCCCGGTTCACGGCCTACTACGAGCCAATGCTGGAGGCCGCCTATGGACCCGACGGGAACTTCCGGTTCCCGGTCTATGCCAGCCCCGAAGAACTGACCACCGTCCGTTTGGCGCGCTTCTTCAAGGGCGACCGCCGCTCGGTCCACGGGCGCGTGGAGTCGGGCGAGATGTATCCCTATCTCACCCGTCGTCAGATCGATGGCGAGGGTAGCTTGAGCGGCCGCGGGCTCGAGATCGCGTGGTTGGACAATCCGGTCGATCTGTTCTTCCTCCACATCCAGGGGTCGGGACGTTTGCGCATGAGCGATGGCAGGGTGATGCGGATAAACTTCGCCGCCAGCAACGGACTGCCTTACACCAGTGTGGGGCGCTACATGCTCAACGGTGGTTATCTTCCGCCAAACAAGGGTTCGGCCGGCGACATGAAGGCCTACCTTGCCGCCAACCCGGAACTGCGCGACGACCTGATGTTCAGGAACGAGCGTTACATCTTCTTCCGCCAGGTCGAACTTGCCTCCGACCAGGGGCCGCTCGGCTCTTTGGGGGTGCCCCTGGTCAGCGGGCGCTCGCTGGCCACCGACCGGCGTTACGTTCCACCGGGGGTCGTGACCTATGTGACGACCGAACGTCCGGTGGTCGACAAGGAAGGCCGGTTCGAAAGCTGGCGCCGCTTCTCGCGCTTCGCCTTCAGCCACGATTCGGGCTTTGCGATCAAGGGGCCCGCGCGCGTGGACCTCTACTGGGGAGAGGGAGAACGTGCCGGGCGTGAGGCCGGTTACGTGAACCGGGCCGGTTCCTTCGCCATCCTCCTATGCGGCGTCCAACCGCGCCGCAGCATCGAGTCGGCCTCCGTGGCCGCCTTTACCACCGTCGAGTGGCCGACCTGGGTCTCGGCCGGGGCCCGGGTGGGCGGCGCCGGCCACTCGGGGATGTAGCCCGGCCGCTACGACGAGGCCGGCTCACCCGAGAGCACACCGCGGGCTTCGAGCAGGGCAAGGGCGGCGTGCGCGTCCTGGCAGAAGTCCACGTGGGCGAGGTGAGCCGGGCTTATTTCCATTGTTTCTGCGAGGCCGTCGACGGCCGCTTTCCAGGGCTCACCGACGAGGATGAGGGGACGGGGCTCGAGCAGGCCCATATAGAGTTCGTTCCAGGCCAGGAAGACCTCGACCAGGGTGCCGATGCCGCCGCCCATGGCGATCATCGCATCGGCGCCGTCTATCAGATGGGCCAGCCTTTCATAGAGGTCGCGGCAGCTGCGTTCCTCGCTGAGATAAAGATTGGGACTGCGGCCCCTGAAGGTGGCGACCGTATAGCCGATGACCCGGCCGCCCGCCTCGGCGGCGCCCCGGCTCACAGCCTCCATAATTCCCCCGTAGCCGCCGCAGGCCACCCGCGCTCCCGCCCTTGCCAGGAGCCGTCCAGCCTCACGTGCTTCGGCGAAGGCCGCTTCCTCCCCGGTCACCATCGAGCTGCCGTAGACGGCCACTAGTGGTGCTGCTGTTTCGTCCGTTGATGACATTGGCGGCTTGAATGTGGCCGCACCAAGTGTGACAAAGCGCGGCCCGGAGTCCACCGGGCCTCTCCGAGATGGCAGCCTACGAGGAACATTTCATGAGCGTGGGCGACCTGCGCCTCTCGGTCCAGAACTGGGGCGGGGACGGCGACACGGTCATGCTCGCCCATCCCACCGGTTTCCTGGGCGCGGTGTGGGGGCCGGTGGTCGAGGCCATCCGTGACCAAGGCTTCACGGGCCGCGTCATGAGTTACGACCAGCGTGGCCACGGACTCAGCTCCAAGCCGGACAACGGCTACCAGTGGGACTGTTTCGTCGCCGACACCGAGCGGCTCATGGACGGTCTCGGGATGGAGGCGGTCGTCGGGGTCGGCCACTCGGCCGGCGCCACGACGCTGGCGGCCGTCGCGGCCGACAATCCCTCGCGCTTCCGTCGTCTGGTGCTGGTCGACCCCATAATCTTCGACACCGAACTGCGCTTGGCTATCGGCCGAGACGCCAATCCCTTGGCCGAGCGCACCCGTTCGCGGCGCATGGTCTGGGACTCGCGCCGGCAGATCATCGACTCCTTTTGCTGCCGGGAGCCATACGACACATGGACGGGCGGCGCGCTCGAGGCATATGTGGCCGCCGGCACCTTCGAGCGCCCCGACGGCATGGTCGAGCTTCTATGTCCGGGGCGTATCGAGGCCCAGGTCTACGAACAGGCGCCCCATTTCGACGCGCTCGCCCATATGGCCCGCCTGCGCGTTCCCTGTCTCGTGGTTCGCGGCCAGGCCAGCGGGTCCTTTCCCGAAGAGCGGGCCGCCAAGGCACTGGCCACCATCCCCGATGCCCGTATGGTGACGGTGGCCGGAACCACCCACTTCGTTCCGATGGAACGGCCAGAGGAACTGGCCCGCCTCGTCGTTTGCGAGGCTCGGGCATAGGGCTATACGGGTAGACGTGGACCAAGCGGCAGGGATGTCGGCCCGACAGGGGGCCAGGCTTGCCCTGGCCTGGGCCATACACTGTTACACGGCGCTCGGTGCCGTCCTCGGGTTCATGGCGCTCGGCAGAGTGTTCGCCGGGGACTTCAAAGCCGCCTTCGCCCTGTTGGCGGCAGCGCTCTTGATAGATGCCACCGACGGCGCGCTTGCGCGTGCCGTCGGCACCAGAAGGCTCATCCCTTGGATAGACGGCGAGACGCTCGACAATCTGGTCGACTATCTCAACTACGTGGTGGTGCCGGCCGCTATCTTCGTACAGCCGGGCATACTCCCGGAGGGTTCGTGGCCGGCGGCGTTGCTGGTGGTGCTCGCGAGCACCTACGGGTTCTCGCGCACTGATGCCAAGGGCATGGTGGAGCACTATTTCCAGGGATTTCCGTCCTACTGGAACGTGGTGGCCTTTTACTTCGTGGTGCTGGGCTCTCCCGCCGTGTTCAATCTGGTCGTCCTTCTCGTTCTCGTCGCGTTGGTGTTCATTCCGATGCGCTGGCTCTACCCCAGCCGCATGGAGAGGATGCGTACGATGACCTTGCTGCTCGGTATCCCCTGGACGGCGATGGGCGTGGTCTTGATAGCCCGCCTGCCCGAACCCTCGCCCGTGCTCGCGTTGGTGTCATTGTTTTACCCCCTCTATTACACCGTGGGGTCGGTCGTCTCTCATTTCCGCTCGGCATGAGACGGCAGGTCACAGCGAACATGCGAAGCCTCGAGGGAAAGGTCGCCCTGGTAACGGGCGCGGCATCGGGCATAGGCCTTGCCACAGTACGCGAGCTTGCCGGGCGCGGGGCCGAGCCCGTGCTGGCCGACATCAACGACGCTTCCGATCTGGCCGCGGAACTGGAGGGCATCTTCGTCGAGACCGACGTGCGCCGTCCCGAGGATGTGGCCGCGGCCGTGGCCGGCGCCCTCGACAGGTTCGGCCGTCTCGATATCGTGTTCAACAACGCCGGTGTCGAGTCGCACGGGCCGCTGGCGGCCACCGCGCCCGAGGAGCACCGCCGGGTCCTCGACGTCAACGTCAACGGCGTCTACTACGTTTTGCAGGAGTCCATCAAGGCGATGCTCGGGAACGAGGGGCCGGTGCGCGGTTCCATAATCAATACGGCCTCGGTCGCCGGGCTTACCGGTGTGCCGTTCATGTCGAGCTACAACGCGGCCAAGGGCGCTGTCGTGCTGCTGACCAAGAACGCAGCGGTCGAATACGCCGCGATGGGAATAAGGGTCAATGCCGTGTGTCCGGGGGTCATACGCACGCCGATGGCGCGCAGTTCGGTACGCGAAGGGGGTGGCGAGGACTATCTCGAAGAGATAGGCCGCCGTGTGCATCCGCTCGGACGCATAGGGGAGGCCGAGGAGGTTGCCAAGGTCGTGGCCTTCCTGGCCAGTGAGGAATCTTCGTTCGTCAGCGGTACGGCCATTCCTGTCGATGGTGCGATGACGGCCGGGTTCCCGGTGCCGGCATGGGACGGGGACTTGGCCTGAGGCCGTAGGGGCTGGTGTGCGGTGACTCGAGGGACCCTCGTGAGATGGGCGAGGCTCGTGGGCGGCGGCGCGCTGGTGCTTTTCGGTGTCATCGGCGGCTTCATCCCCATACTGCAGGGCTGGGTTTTCGTGCTGGCCGGCCTGGCGCTGATGGCGCCCGAAAGCCGCATGGCCCGACGGGCTCTCACCTGGGCCAAGGCGCGGGCCGGACGCGTTAGGAGGAACTGACATGAGCGAGAAGGACCGTTTCGGCGACAAACTGAAAGAGAAGGAAAAGGCCGAGGAGGACCGCTACTTTGCCGAACAGGACCGCGCCAAGCTCGACTCCATCCGCAAGGACAAGGGGGCGGAGGCCGAGCCACAACTCGGGCTTTGCCCGCGCTGCGGATTGGCACTGGCCGAGCGCAGTCATCTCGGCGTTTCGATAGACGAGTGTTCGGCCTGCGGGGGCATATGGCTCGACAAGGGCGAGCTCGAGGCCGTCGGTGAACGAGCCGAGGAGGGCTGGGTGAGCCGTTGGATGCGTTCGGTGCTCGACAACTGAACGACCGTATGTTTACCGGGGTCATCGAAGAGGCCGGGACCGTCGTTTCCGTAGAGGAGGCCGGCGGTGGCCGCCGACTCGGCGTGGAGGCGCAGATGGCGGCCGACGGGTTAGCGGTGGGCGAGAGCATCGCGGTGGCCGGTGCCTGCATGACCGTGGTTTCGAGTGACAAGGACTCCTTCGCCTTCGAGATCTCGGCCGAGTCGCTGCGCCGGACCACACTCGGCGGTTTTGAGACCGGCGCCGAGGTCAATCTCGAGCGTTCGCTCAAGTTCGGCGATCGTCTCGGAGGCCACCTTGTAAGCGGCCACATAGACGGTGTCGGCCGCCTGGCCTCGTCCCGCCCGGAGGGCGGCTCATCCTTGCTCAGTTTCGAAGTTCCGGCGGCCATCGCCGGTCTCATGGTCGAAAAGGGCTCGGTGGCCGTCGATGGCGTTAGCCTTACCTGCTTCGCCTGCGGTGAGGACAGCTTCGAGGTGGCCGTGATCCCTCACACCCTCGAGGTGACCACGCTCGGCGGTCTGCGCGCGGGCGATGCGGTCAACATAGAGACCGACATCATCGGGCGCTATGTGGCCAAACTGGCCGGGCCGGCGCTCAAGATCAGTTCTTGACGCCGCCGATGTGCGGCATCAGCGCTTCGAGGGGATCGACCTCGGACTCGAGCTGTTTGCCTATGCCGCTCAGCAGTCCCATCACGCGCAGCACCAACAAAAGGTCGGATGGCGCCTCGACGAGCGGGTCCTTGCTGAGCGCACTCAACAGCTCGTCGCCGATGCGCTCCACCATGGCCGGGTCGGCGTAGGCACGGCGGGCTTCGAGCGCCTGGCCGAGAAAGACCTCGCCGAGGATCTCGAGGGTGCGGCCGCGACCGCTCTTTGTGCGGAAACCGAGACGGCGCAGGCACTCGGCTACCTTGTCGGGTTTGTTGGCCGCGATGGCCGCGGTGGTGGCCACCAAGCCGGCGCGCATGCGGGTGGTGAATTCCTTGGCCAGTCCCAGGTCGAGGATGACCAGCTGCGGGCCCGGCCGCACCAGAAGATTTCCCGGGTGCGGGTCGCCGTGGAAAAAGCCATGCTCGAGGATCTGCCTGAGGTAGGTGCGGGTCAGCAGCCTGGCCACCTCCTGCTTGTCTATACCGGCGGCGCGCATGGCTTCGACGTCGGTGATCTTGGTTCCCTCGATATAGTTCATTGTCAGAACGTTGCGCGTGGTGAGTTCCTCTATGGGCACGGGGAAGCGTACCGAGTCATCGCCCGCGAAGTTGCCCGAGAAGCGTCGCGCGTGTGCGGCCTCGCACACGAAATCGAGTTCGAGGGGCATCAGCTCCGAGATCTCCTTGAGCACCAGGCGCATGTCGAAGCGGCTCTCGATGCGGGCCAAGCAATTGATGAAGAACCCGATGCTGGCCAGGTCCGTGGCCACGATGCGCTCGATGTTCGGGTACTTTACCTTGACCGCCACGTCGCGGCCGTCGTGTAGAAGGCCGCGATGTACCTGGGCCAGCGAGGCGGCGGCCACCGGGACCTCGTCCAATCGCTTGAAGACCTCGGACAAGGGACGCCCGAGTTCCTTCTCGAGCCAGGGCTCGATCTCGTCGAAACCGCGTGGCGGCACACGGTCGTGCAGTTCGGAGAGTATTTCGACGTAGGCCTCCGGCAGGATGTCGGCACGGCTGCCGGCAAACTGGCAGGCCTTGATGAGCAAACCTTCCAGTGACAGTGCGGTACGCCGAACGAGCAGTGCCGAACGGCGGTGGTGGCGGTCATAGATGCCGTCCGGCGCACGTCGGCCACGAACCAACGCGTAGAGCTGTAGGGTCTTGTAGCCGGCGTAGATGACGACGACCATGCGAGCCACCGCGCCGAAACGCCGCACCCGTATGCTGTAGGAGAGCGGGGACGGGTTGCGGTCCGAAGCGTCCTTTATCGCCGGTTCTCGAGGCGGTCGAGCCGTTCGGCGAGCCGTCTGGTCTGGGAGGTCAGCCGCCACAGGTAGAGGAATATCAGCGCCCAGACGACCCCGTATGCCAAGCCTACATATGCCAGCGCGCTCATTGGACCCCTGCCGCCGGGGCGTGGTGGCTCAGCCGCTCGACGGCTTCTTCAAGACCGGCCACACGCAGTCTAAGCGCCCACAGCCACGCGAACAAGAGCGCGAAGGCGGCCAGGCACACGAGCAGTGTAGCGGACATCGCCGGGTCCTGGATGCCGCCGGCCTCATTGCGGACGACCTGCGGGTGGATGGTGCGCCACAGGCGCGTGGCCATCATCACCAGCGGTATATTGAGAGCCCCGACGATAGCGAGCACGGCCGCGAAGCGTGGCGCCATGTGGTTGTCGCGCGCCATGACCCGCAGCAGAAGATAGGCCGCAAACAGCAGCCACAGTATAAGGAAGGTCGTCAGCCTCGTGTCCCAGGTCCACCACGTTCCCCAGGCCGTCCTGGCCCAGATAGAACCGGTCGCCAGCACGATGGTCGCGAACAACATTCCGACGGCGACCGCAGAACTGGCGGCATGGTCCCAAAGGTTCGTGCCGGTTCTGAGATAGGCGATGCTGGCGGCGCCGGCCAGCGCGAAGGCGGCGAAACAGACCAAGGCGGCCGGCATATGGTAGTAGAAGATTCGCTGGCTGAGCCCGAGACCGGCGTCGGTCGGCACCCAAAAGAAGACGGCCCACAGCGTTACCGGAAAGGCGATACCGGCCGCCGGCGGCACGGCCTTGAGAATGAAGGTGACGGTCCTGTCGAGCACCCTGTCCACTAGTCTACCGTTATGAATTCGAAGGCCAACCAGCCGCAGGTCACGAACAGCAGATCGAAGGCCACGATTATCTGGCCCCAAGCGCCGGTCTCGAGGAGCGTGGCTCCCGCGAGCACCGCTTCGGTGGCCTTTACCGCCGCCATGAGCAGGGGCACCTGCAGGGGCAGTACGAGGAGCGGCAGCATGAGCTCGCGCGCCCTGGTTCCGAGCGCTGCCAGCGAGAACAGGGTGCCGGAAGCGGCCAGACCGATACTGACCGCGGCGGCGAGCGGTGCCAGCGCCGGCAGGCGCGCCAGCAGCGACAGGTCGAACATCAGTGCGAAGACCGGCAGCAGCATGGCTTCGAAGGCCAGCAATACGGCGACATTGACGGTGAGCTTGGCTGTGAAGACCGAGCCACGGTCCAGGGGCGAGGCCAACAGCGCTGCCATGCATTCGTTGTCGCGCTCTATCAGGAAGGCGCGCCCGAAACCGCTGATGCCGGCAAAGGCGATGGCAACCCAAAGGATGCCCGGCGCGACGCGGCCGACATTGGCCGGCACCACGTCGAGCGCGAAGTTGAACACCACGAGAATGACCAGCCCGAGGGCGAACAGGGCCAGCACGGTGTCCCGGCTGCGTGTCTCGAGTACGAGGTCCTTCCAGACGACGGCCAGCATCTCAGTTCGCGCCGCGGTGCGCCTCGTCCCAAGCCCCGGCGATACGCGAGGCCTCGGGCCGGCTCGGTCCCGAGTCCCACACTACGCGGCCCTGCTGGATCAGGATGGCGCGGCTGGCCCAGCCGTCGGCCTTCTCGATGTCGTGGGTGGCCATGACCACGGTGGTGCCGCCCGCGCCGAGGTCCTCGAGGATGGCCCGTGCCCTTGTGACCGCCGTTCGGTCGAGTCCGGTGAAGGGTTCGTCGAGAAGCAGTAGTTCGGGCTCGTGCACTATCGCCCGCGCCAGCGCGAGCAACTGCGCCATGCCGCGCGAGTAGTTCCGTACCGGCCGCCCGTCGATACCGGACAGCCCCACGCGCGCCAGCGCGGCATCAGCGCGCGCCTCGGCGACACCGTAGAGGCGAGCGTAATAGGAAAGGTTCTCGGCGGCCCCGAGATCGGGGTAGAGCCATGTCTCGTGGGCTAGCATGCCGATACGGCGGCGGCACCCGGCGTCGAGCGGGGCCGGTTGGCCGAAGACCTCGAGGCTGCCCGAGCCGGGGTTTCCCAGCCCGGTCAGGAGGCGCAGGAGCGTCGTCTTGCCCGAGCCGTTGTCACCGGCAACGAGCAGGCTCTCTCCCCTTGCGACCTCCAAGTCGACGCCCCGCAGTGCCTCGACCGGACCGTAACTTCGCCTGAGCCCACGCGCGCGTACTAGCGCCGGGCCATGGTCGTCGTGGGCGTCAAGGGCCGGGCTCATTGCTGGTCTCCTTGGCGGCCGGTAGCAACCACAGCAGGTAGTGGAGATGTGAGGCCAGCGCGGCGGCCCACAGGAAGAGGTCGGTTCTGCCGATTACGGCGGTCACGAGAAGAGCGTATGCTGCTCCGTCACGACTGGCCAGACGTGGCGCAAAACCGGCAGGGGCCGTGTCGTAGAGCCGCCCGGCCCGGCGCGCGCTCCACAGCGGGGCGAGCATTCGGGCCCAGGCCACGTAGGCGCTGACCACGAGGCCCGCGGCCGCCACCCAGGCAAGGGCCGGTCCCAAGCTCGTCGTGCCTGCAAGCGCGAAGACGATAGCCACCTGTACGGCCGTGTCGCCGCCAAGTTCGAGCTTCTCAGGGCTCGAACTGTCGCCGACGGCCGTGCGGGCCAGTTCGCCCGGGACGCCGTCGAGCAGCCGCGCGAAGAGGTACAGTAGCGCACCGAGGACGCTCGACCCGTAGGAAAGCGCCGAGATCATCCACGCCGCCAGGAGTCCGAGCACGAGCTTGCCCGCGCCCACCAGCAGCGGGGGTACGCCGGCGGCGGACAGCCGGCGGACAAGCGGGAACGAGATCCTGGCCTGTGCCGCTTTGAGCGGCCAGGGCCCGGTTGAACCGGCAAGGCCGCCGAACAGTTTCTTCTCGGCGCGCTCGACGGCGACGTTATCGCTGAGGCGATGACGTTGCGATACCGCCAGCTCGAATCCCGGCGCACCACTGCCCGCGGCCTTGAGGATGAGCTCCCCCGAGGGATTGGTGGCCAGGTCGGGAATTATCTTGCGCAGTTCGCCGACCGTGATCCTGGCCATGGGCGCAACCGTGCGTCCACGGTCGTTGAAACGGGCCGCCGCCCGTCCCCTAGTGCCGCTACTGAACTCGATTATGGCGTGCGGCGATATGTACCAGTCGCCGGCTATGACGAGAACGAGGCTGTCGTCTGGGCCGGCCTCCGCGCCGAAGCCGTCGGCTGCGATGCACGCGGTCGCTTCATCGACCTGGCCGGCGATCTCGGCACCGAGCGCCTTCATCTCGTGCGGGTACAGGACCAGGGGTTCGAGTCCGAGTCTGCCGACACTGGCGGCGTGACGCGCGATCGCTGTCATGCCGCCGATGCGGGACACGGCCGTCCGTCCCGTGACGAGCAGGACTACCGGGTCGCGCGTGGCCTTGCCGAGGACCGGTGGCAGCTCCACGGGACATTTATAGCCATGACCTGCGATGGTTACGACCGCCGGGCGATGCTTGCGCGCCGTGGAAGTGTCTGAGAGGCTTGCCCGCCTTGGCCCCGTTGACCTTACAGCAGCGCGCCGGCAACTGGCGCGAGATCATCAGAACACAGAACCTGGCCGACGGCCGTCCGATGGACGCCGTTTCCCGGTGGTTGCTGATCACGCGGGCCAGCGTGTTCACGATGACGCTTATCTCGGCCCTGGTCGGCGGCCTGCTGGCCGTCGGCACTGCCGGGCCGCGCTGGGATCTTTATGGACTTGCGGTCATCGGGCTGGTCATCGCGCACGCGGCCAACAACATGATCAACGACTACTTTGACTCGGAGTCCGGCGTCGACGAGGCCGGCTACGCGCGCCTCATGTACGCGCCGCACCCGATCGCCTCGGGCCTGATAAGTCGTCGCGGCCTTGTTGGCGCCATCATGGTTCTCAACCTCGTCGACCTGGTCATCCTGGCCTACATAGCCGCGCCGCGCGGTTGGCCCGTCGTCGCCTTGGCCTTGGCCGGCCTTTTCATCAGCGTCTTCTACGTAGCCCCGCCGCTCAGGCTCAAGCACCACGGGCTCGGCGAGCCGGCCGTGGCCGTGGTCTGGGGGCCGCTCATGATCGGTGGCAGCTACTACGTGGCCACCGGTACGCTGCCGGCCGCCGTTGTGCTCGTGAGTCTCCCGTATGCGCTTCTGGTGGCCACGGTGCTGTTCGGCAAGCACATCGACAAGCTCGAGGCCGACGCAGGCAAAGGGATAAGGACGCTTCCGGTGATCCTCGGACGGGAGCGCTCCAAGAGCGTGGCCAGGCTGCTCATGGTCCTTTTCTTCCCGGCGGTGCTCCTGCTGGTGGCCACGGCCATGGTCGGGCCCTGGCCGCTACTGGTGGTGCTGGCGCTGCCACGTTTGCGCGAAACGCTTGCCACCTATCGCGAGCCGACCCCGGAGAGCCCGCCCGAGGGCTATCCGCTGTGGCCGCTGTGGTACGTGGCCTGGGCTTTCCGCTTCAACCGGCGTGCCGGCGGCCTGTTCGTGCTCGGTCTTGCCATGGACGCCGTGCTGCCGGTCACCTTCTGAGCGGCGGCGGTTTGCCTGCCCGTGCGCAACGGTTAGGTTGGCGCGCTTATTACCCGTCAAAGGAGAGGTTCAGCAAATGAGAGAGGCCGTTATCGTATCGAACAAACGCACCGGACTGGCCAAGTCCTACCGCGGCAGCTTCAACAACACCCGCCCCGACGACATGTGCAGCCACGTGATCAAGGCCGCACTCGAGGCCGCTCCCGCCGTTGACAATGCCGAGGTCGAGGACGTCGTCATCGGGTGCGGTTTTCCGGAAGGGGCCCAAGGCATGAACGTGGCTCGCATAGCCGCTTTGGGCGCCGGGCTTCCGGAAACGGTGGCCGCCACCACAGTCAACCGGTTCTGCTCGTCCGGACTGCAGGCCGTGGCCATGGCGGGCCATCAGATAGTCTGCGAGGGCGCGGATGTCGCGATAGGCGGCGGGACCGAGAGCATCACCATGGGGCAGGGCCAGGCCAACTCCAACGGGATCTTCAATGAAAAGATCGGCGAGACCTGGCCGGGCGTTTACATGGGCATGGGCGACACGGCCGAGATCGTGGCCGAGCGCTACAGCATCAGCCGCGAAGATCAGGACGCCTACGGGTTGCGCAGCCAGCAGCGCTACGCGACCGCCGTCGAGAACGGACTTCTCACGGACGAGCTCGTTCCTATGGACGCCGTGTGGGCCAAGAAGGACAAGGCCACCGGTGAGACCGAGATGGTCGAAACGACCGTCGACAAGGACGAGTGTGCCCGCCCCGGCACTACGCTCGAGGGCCTCGCCGGCTTGCAGCCCTCGTTCAAACCAGAAGGCGGCACGGTGACGGCCGGCAATGCCAGCCAATTGAGCGACGGCGCGTCTGCGACCGTGATGATGTCGGCCGAGCGTGCTTCCGCGCTTGGCGTCGAGCCGATGGGGGTGTTCCGCGGCTTCGCGGTCGCGGGCTGCCGTCCCGAGGAAATGGGCATCGGGCCGGTCTTCGCCGTTCCCAAGTTGCTCGGACGTCACGGTCTCACGATGGACGATATCGACGTTGTCGAGCTCAACGAGGCCTTTGCCTCCCAGACGCTGTACTGTGCGCGTGAGCTCGGTTGCGACGACGACAGGCTCAACCCCAACGGCGGGTCGATCGCCATCGGCCACCCCTACGGGATGACCGGTTCACGCATGGTCGGGCATCTGCTGAGGGAACTCAGGCGCCAGGGCAAGCGCTACGGGCTGGTTACGATGTGTATCGGCGGCGGCCAGGGTATGGCCGGCCTGTTCGAGTCCTGCTGATCCCGTTGATCAGGCCGGCGGCTGCGGCTGGGTCCCTGTGGCCGGCTCTTCCGAGAACGAGGCCTCGTGGCCGAGCAACCAACGCTTGATCTCTAGCCCGCCCGCATAGCCCGTGAGCGTTCCGTCGGCCCCGATGACGCGGTGGCAGGGGGTGACGATGGGCAGCGGGTTGGCCGCGTTGGCCGCCCCCACCGCCCTGACCGCGCGTGCGCGGCCGATCGATACGGCAACATCGCCGTAGCTGCTCGTCTCACCGAAGGGGATACGGAAGAGGCCCTGCCATACGGCGCGCTGGAACTCGGTCCCAACGATATCAAGGGGGATGGTGAATTC
>CAYXZP010000015.1:0-31992 GCA_964469485.1 uncultured Myxococcales bacterium
GCGGAGCCCCAGTCGTGGACCACGAGCACTACGTTGTCGGCAACGCCCAGCTGTTCGAGCAGACCGTCAAGGTAACGGCGGTGCTCGACGAAGGTGTAACGGTCGGGTCCGCTGCCGGGCAGTTTGGCTGAATCTCCCATGCCGACCAGATCGGGGGCGATAAGCCGCCCCTTGCCCTCGACCTCGGGCATCACGAAGCGCCACAGGTAAGAGGACGTGGGGTTGCCGTGGAGAAAGACGATGGGGTCGCCTTCGCCCACCTCTATGTAGGCCATACTGACGCCGTCAACGTCGGCCTTCTTCTTGGTGTAGCCGCTCATCTGGCCTCCCTTAGCTTCCTTTGAACTTTGGCGTTCGTTTCTCGAAGAAGGCCGCACGCCCTTCTTGGTGGTCATCCGTGCCGGAGGAATCGGCGATCGCGCGCGATTCGAGTTCGAGCTGGCCCTCGAGGCTCTCGCTGGTCGTGCTCACCAGCATGCGCTTGATCGCTCCGTAGGCGGCCGTTGGACCGGCGGCCAGACACGCGGCCAGCTTTGTGGCTTCCTCGAGCAGGGCCTCGTCGTCCACGACCGTGTTGACCAGTCCCCATGCGTGGGCCTCTTCGGCGGTCAGGCTGCGATTGGTGAGCATCAGATCCTTGGTGCGTTTCATTCCTATGATGCGCGGTAGATAGAAGGTCGAGCTTCCGTCCGGGCTGAGCCCGACGGCGGTGTAGGCCATGGTGAACTTCGCCGAGCGCGCCGCCACGGTAATGTCGGCCGCGCAGGCCAGGCTCATACCGGCGCCCGCGGCCGGTCCGTTCACTGCCGCGATGACCGGTGCCGACATGCGCGCCAACCGCGAGATGGCCGCATGAAGATGCGTCGTCATTTCCTTTAGCAGGTAGGGCACGCGGTCACCCGCGTCCTTGAAGGAGGCCAGGTCGCCGCCGGCCGAGAAGGCCTTGCCGGCGCCCGTTATGAGGACCGCGCGAACCGAGGCGTCGGTGTCGCATTCCATCGCGGCCTCCGACAGCTCGCGACAGAGCTCCAGCGACATCGCGTTGAAGCTTTCGGGTCGGTCCAGCGTTATGACCGCAACACCGCCGTCACGTTCGAGGCGCAGGTTCTGGTAGGGCATCGAAAGGACTGCGGGTATCCCGCAGGGCGCCGACAATGCTGGCAACCGAGCGCTTTGGCAATCTGACCCGAAGTCTCAGTCGCCGCGCAAACGGTACTGGGCGGCAAGGGTGAGCAGGAAGGCGGCACCGCCGGCCATAGGCCACAGGCCGCCGGCGAACACCGCGATGACCAGTCCGTCGATCAGCGGCATGCCGCTCAACATCCACGGTATTATCGGTCTTTGGTAGGCCCGGCCACGGGTGGTCTCGTAGCGGGCCACCAAGCTGATGGCCAGGGTGTAGGAGAAGGCGACCATTCCCGCCAGGCCGACCACCGGCGTGACGTCGCCGCTCAGTGCCAGTGCGGTGGTCGGATAGACCAGGAAGCGGCAGGCGCCCATCAGCAGTATGGCCAGGGGGTTGAGCTTGTGGAGCAGATTGTAGGCGATGATGAAGCCGATCAGGACCAGGGCGGCCGTGGCAGCCTCGGGCGGCGCATCCTGGGCCGCGACCGTGAGACCGATCAGGAACAAGAGGACGGTAAGGGTGCGCGCTTCCCACAGGGCCACCCGGCCCGACGGGATGGGGCGGGCCGGTTTCTCGCGACCGTCGTGCTCGCGGTCGACGATGTCGTTGAGGCAGACGCCGGCCGCGTACAGGGCCGACATCGCCACGCAGAGCCTTAGCAGCCCGGCGCCGTCCACGGCGGCGCCCTGGCTCGTGAGCACGGCAGCCGTGGTGACGTTCATCCATACGGTCGGCAGATTGCTCACGCGACCCAACTCGGCCAGCGCGCGTAATTTTAACAAGGGTCCGGTCAAGGCCTCAGTCCCCGTAGAGATGGTCCAGTATAACCTGACAGACCTCGGTGGCGGAGTATTCAGTTTTGGCGAGCAGGCCGGGCTCGGAACTGGCCAGGACAGGGCCCGGTGAGGGCAGGCCGTGCGAACCCCTGACGCGGCCCGCGTCCAGGGGAGTCAGTTCCATCTTATAGCGTAACCCCGCGGCCTTGCGCGCCAGCGCCCAAGCGGCGTTCAGGGCCGGCGCGCCGAGCGCCGGGTCGATGAACAGTTCACAGGGGTCGAAGCCGGGCTTGTTGTGGATGTCGACCATGCGCGCGTAGTCGGGTGCGCGGTCATCGTCGAGCCAGAAGTAGTAGGTGAACCAGGCCCCCGGCTCGGCTAGCGCGACCAGCTCGCCGGCCCGTGGATGGTCGAGGCCGGCCAGCCGTTTGCCGTCATCGTCGAGTAGCCGGCCGACGCCTTCGGTCGCGGCCAGCAGAGCGGCCACCGCGGCCCTGTCCGACCGGTCGCGCACATAGACGTGCGCTATCTGGTGGTCGGAGACGGCAAAGGCCCGCGAACGGCCGGGGTCGAGGTATTCGCGGCCGAGGTCCTCCTTGACGGCCAGGTAGCCGTGCTCGCGGAGCAGCCGGTTTATATGGACCGGACCGGAGACCGCGGTTACCGCGTACTCCGAGACAAGGATCACGCGGAGCCCCCGCTCGCGGAAGAAGTCGATCAGGTCGCCGGCCACTTCGTCGATCTCGGCCAGATCCTTGTCGATGGCGCCGCCGGGGCCTTCGCGCTGCAGCACGTAGTCGAGGTGCGGGAGGTAGACCAGCTGAAGGGTCGGCTCGTACTCGCGCTCTATGTGGCGGGCCGCCTCGGCGATCCAGCGGCTCGAGGCGATGGATGTGCGCGGACCCCAGAACCCGAACAGCGGAAAATTGCCGAGGCTGGCCGACAGCTCGCTGCGAAGCTCGGGCGGATCGCTGTAGCAGTCGGGGACCTTTACGCCGTCGGCCAGGTAAAGCGGCCGTGGCGTTATCGTCAGGTCGGCTTCCGTGGCCATGGCGTACCACCAGAAGGTGTTGGCCACCGTGAAGGAGGGGGCCTGCCGGCGGGCCTTGTGCCAGATCTTCTCGCCTTCGATCAGCCGGTTGCTCTGGCGCCACAGC
Organism: uncultured Myxococcales bacterium; assembly: GCA_964469485.1. Taxonomy (GTDB): domain Bacteria; phylum Desulfobacterota; class Binatia; order UBA1149; family CAYXZP01; genus CAYXZP01. The sequence goes on from CAYXZP010000015.1 coordinate 3,060, forward strand.
AAGATCTCGTTGAGATCGCGGAAGTACCAACCGTTGGCGACTATGCCGTGGCTGGCGGGCAACAGGCCGGTCAGGTAGGTGGCCTGGGCGGTGCAGGTGACCGCGGGGGTTACCGGTTCGATCGCACGCGGGTCCGCGGCAAAGGCGGCGAGCCGGGGCGTGCGTGCGCCCAGGTGCGAGCGCTCGAGCCCGACGACATCAAGTACGACTGTTCTCGTCATCCAGAAGTCCGGCCACCCACTCGAGTTCCCTGGTGATACAGTCGGCAACGTCACCCTCGCGCAAGTCGGCGGGCAACACTTCCCAGCTGTAAGTCTCGATCTCCAGAAGGGTCTCCCGGTCGAGCAGCGGGAGGAAGGTCTCCAGGAAGCTTCGGGTGGTACCGCAGTATCCCAGGTGCGCCGCGTATACGGGAACATGGAAGTGCACACGGCATTCCTCGGGCGGAGCCCCGCCGCCATCGAGCGCGGCGAACAGGTCGGGCAGATCGGCGAAGCGTGTGAGCCGGCCATCCCTGCCGCGGGCCACGGCTTGGTGAAGATAGGTCGGCTCGTCGAAGCGGCGCAGTGCCTCGATCTCGTCACCGCTGGCCGCGAGGGCCGAAGAGACCTGCACCTTGGCCAGTTCGAGGCCGCGCTCTCGAACCGTGGCGAGCGCGCGAACCGGGTCCTCGAACTCGACGGCCTGGTGGCAACAGTCGAAGCAGATGCCCACGAGGCCGGCCAGGTTCGCGGGAATGTCGAGTCGCTCGAAGCAGTCAGCCGCGTCGGCAGTGGTCTCGATAACGCACCCCGGCTCGCCTTCGAACGCGAGCAGCAGTGGGCGCCCGTTTGCCTGGCGCATCCGGTCGAGACCCTCGAGACATGCGAGCAGGTTACGGCGAACCGTCGCCCAATCATCGTCGGCAAAGCCGGCCCGGTGGGCAACCGGCACCGTGGAGATCGAAGCGGTGGTGCGGCCATCCGGCCAGGCATCGAGAAGCCCGGCCAGAGCCAGGGTGTAATCGACGCGTTGCGGCGTGCGCCAGTCGGGCAGGTACACCTCGTTCTTTACCCGGGTGCCGTGGAAGTTTCCGTAAGGAAAGCCGTTGACCGTGGCCACGAACAGTCCCTCGTCCCGGCACCAGCCGGCGAAAGCGGCCGCCTCGCCGGCGTCGACCTCGAGGGCGGCGCGCGCCGATATTCTCAGCCCCAAAGGAAAGGCACGGTCCGGTGAGAAACGCCGCTTTACCTCGAGGGCGTGATCCTCGAGGTTGGAACGCACCGACCGCCAGGACTCGCCCGGGTGTATGTTGCTGCAGTAAGTGAGCAAGCTAGGACGCCGCGAGCAGCTCCGAGACGCACTCGGACATTGCGGCGATATCGATGTTGTTGACCTCGACCCCGCGGCCGATCCGCTCGACAAGCGTGATGTTGAGACTGCCGCCCAGGTGTTCGCGGAACTCGTCGAGCGCGGCCGCTATGTCGAGATCCGCCAGTTCCGCGGGAGCCAGTTCGAAGCCTATCTCCGACAGCGTATCGATGACGAGTTCAGCGTCGGGGCGCGGGAGCAGTCCGGTTCGTGCGGAGTATAGGGAGTCCAGGGCCACGCCAACGGCGACCGCCTCGCCGTGACGTATATTGTACCCGCTCGTTGCCTCCAGCTTGTGGGCCGCCCAGTGTCCGAAATCGAGCGGGCGGGCCGAGCCCAGCTCGAACGGGTCGCCGGTGACGCGGATATGCTCGAGGTGCAGCTCGGTGCAACGCACGACCATGCGCTCCATCGCCGCGGCCTCGAAGCGGGCAAGGCGGCCGCGGTTGTCGTGGAGCTCCGAGAAGAAGTTCGCATCCTTTATAAGGGCGACCTTTACAGCCTCGGCGATGCCCGAACGCATGTCGCGCCGGGGGAGGGTGGCCAGCATGTCGAAATCGTTGATGACCGCGTAGGGCGGCGCGAAGGTCCCGATGAAGTTCTTGCGGCCGTTGAGGTTGATCGCGTTCTTGGTGCCGACCCCGGCGTCGTTTTGGGCCAGCACTGTCGTCGGCATGCGGATGAAGCGTATGCCGCGATGCGCGGTGGCCGCCCCGTAACCTATGGCGTCGAGCACCGAACCGCCGCCCATGGCCAGTACGAAGGAGTGGCGGCAAAGCCCGTGACCTTCTATCAGACGGTGCAGTTCGGTGACCTCGCGGGGGTCGGATTTGCAGACCTCGCCGCCACGGACCACGAGCGGCCGGCCGGCAAGGTCCAGCACTTCAGTGTTGTCGCGCGCGTACGCTGACAGCGCCGCCGGCAATTCGGGCCGGGCTTCGAGCAGCCCCGAATCGATGGCCACGAGCACGCGGTGGGGACCGGGCCCGGCACGGCCGAGCACGGAGGCCAGCGCGCCGTTGCCGGCATCGAACACGCCGCGAGTGAAGATGACCGGATAGCTGTAGCTGACCTCGAAGCTCTGCAGTATCTCGTTCATTACCTACTGATCGTAACGCGGGGGCGCGGGTTTAGGAACGCCTGCGGAAAGCTTCGATGAACCCGTCGAGCGCCGTGGTGCCCTCCGGTCCCGGGATGGGCCGGCCGGGTGTTCCCATGCCCTCGGACACGAGCACGGAGGAACCGTCGAGCAGGAGGTTAGTGGGCGTATCCAGGCCGCCGGCCAACTGACGGGAGCTTCCCGTCACAAGGTCTATCTCGATCAGCCGTCCGGAAAAGCGGCGAAAGCCTCCGTGCGAAGCGCCGCCGGTCAGTGCGGCCGGGTCCGTGACCGGGTCGAGAAAACCGTCGCAGAACTCGAGCACCAGGAGCCGGCCATTCGCGGCCAGGACAAGATCGGTGGGAGCCGTAAGACCCGCCACCAGGGTCTCCGCTTTGCCCGTGTCGGGGTCCACGCTCAGTATCCTGCCGGCGCCCCTGACAAATTCGGTGCCTAGTCCGCCGGTCTCGCCGGCGGCGGAACCGCTGAACAGGCTCACCAGCAGCCGGTCGCGTTCCTTGTCGATGGCAAGGTAGCCCGGGACGGCGTCCTGCCCCTGTTCGAGGGGGCCGAAACGCGCGATTATCTCGGAGCGGCCATCGGTGTCGAGGCGCAACAGTTCGTCGCTCGAACTCGACACGGCGAACCAAGCGCCGCGCTTGTCGTCGAAGACGAGATCGTTGATGTTGCCATCGACCGTCGACCAGGACTCGACCGAAGCACCGGCAATCGACCAAAGCTCGGAGGGCCGGTCGAAAAAGGCGATCGCGGCCAGGGTGCGGCCGTCGCCGCGGGCCAGGGCGGACATTCCGAAGACCTCGTCGCGGCGGACCATCTCGACGATGTTGACCGACGGCGCGCCCTTCAAGAGCGGACGGCGTTCGTTCGTGCCTTCATAGCTGCCGTCGCCGTCCCTGTCGGTCAGGATCAGGACGGCTCCGCTTGCGCCGTCGGCGCTGCGCCCGCTGCCCGCCGTTGCCACCAGCAACGAGCCGTCGGCGTTGCGCAGCATCGCGCGCGGATTGGCGAGACCGCTGGCCACGCGGCGGCGCGCCACGTCGGCCCGCTCGAGCTCGCCGGCCACCAGGACCGGACCCTGTCTCGACGCGGGCCGGCCGGCTCCGAGCGAACAGGCCTCGGCCAGGGCGATGGCCGCAAGCGCTAGCGCGGCCGCTCTTGTCTCAGGAAGTCTCACTTGGCCGTCCGCGTGCGACGAGCAGCAGCGACCACGCCAGACATATGAGAAGCCCCCATGCTTCGCGGACCTGTTCGACCTCGACGCTCCCCATGCCCGTCAGTGAGAAGACCTCGGCGCTGATGTGCGGGAGGGCGGTTATCCTGAACAGCAGACCGGCGGCAAAGACCGCAGCGGCCCCCTTCGCCGCCGCTGCCGGAAGCCGGTCGAAGAAGGCGGCCACGCTTATCGCGGTGGCCAGGCTGTAGACGGCGATCCAGACCAGGGGGTCCGGGTCGTTGAACTGAACCACCACGGAGCGTGCAAAGACGAGGGTGAGCAACGCAGAGACCGCTTTCATTGCCATGACCGCCCCCTTTCAGTTCGTCACCGGTTCATCGACACGAGGCTCTTGCCCGCGCAGTATCGAATTGTCCTCGAAAAGCTGGCGCTGGTCGATGACCGGACCCTTCATCAGGGCATCCACGTCTATCTGCCCGGACTGTCCGTACGCATCGACGGCATTGGTCCAGGTGCACAGCTCGACGTCCTTCTCGGATATGCCGCGCTCGAGCATGAGCCGGGCCGTCTTGGGCACAGCCAGGGGGTCGCTGATCCCCCAGTCGGCCGAACTGTCGACGATGATCCGGTCTGTTCCGTGTCGTAGCACGATCTCGGCCATGCGTTCGGAGCCCATCTTGGTGTTGGGGTAGATGCTGAAAGCGGCCCACGCGCCGCTGTCGAGGACCTCGGCGACGGTCTCTTCGTTGTTGTGGTCGATGACGAGCTTGCGCGGCTCGATGCCGGCCTCGCGCGCGATATCCAGGGAACGGGATATGCCGCGTTTCTTGTCCCGGTGCGGTGAGTGCACCATCACGACCATGTCGTGTTCGGCGGCAAAGGCGAGCTGCGCGCGGTAGACGCGTTCTTCGGCCGGTGTGATCTCGTCGAATCCGATCTCACCTATGGCAACGACATTTTCCTTGAACGCAAAGCGTTCGACGAGTTCGAGGACCTCGGCGGCCAGGGCCTCGTTGTTGGCCTCCTTCGCGTTGAGTCCGATGGCCGCAAAATGGGAGACCCCGAACTGTGCGGCCCGGAAGCGTTCCCAACCAACCAACGAGGAGAAGTAATCGACGAAACTGCCCACGGTCGTGCGCGGCTGTCCGAGCCAGAAGGCCGGTTCTATGACCGCCCGTATCCCGGCCGTGGCCATGGCGCGGTAGTCGTCGGTGGTGCGGCTGGTCATGTGGATGTGGGGGTCGAAGGATCGCATCGAGATAGCGCGGCTCAGAGCTCAGGGGCGCCGAGGGATGCGAACAGAGCCTGGTCGCTTCGTCCCCGGCTAGCCTGCCTCATGGTAGCAGCGGCCCTCTCGTCGCGCTCGCGAGCCAGCGCCTCGCCGGCCAGTTCGGGATGCCCCGCCCGTGCCAGCGCCAGTACGGCGGCCGCCCGCGCCGACGGGTCCCCGGCTTCGAGTTCGGCCTTTAGCGCCTCGATGGCCCGGTCGCTCCCATGGCTTCCGAGGCAAAGCCAGAGCTGCGGTTGCACCGGACGCCCCGCGCTACGGCGCTCGTCGGCCAGATCGAGCGCCATCGAGGCCAGTTCTTCGGAAAGTCTGCGGTCGAGCCCGTACACCCTCCACAGGGGAGCGTCGATGAAGACGGCCTTGATGGCGAGCTGGCGCCAAGCAACGTCGTCGAAGTGCGTGAAGGCATAAGGATTGTCGCAGGCCAGCGCCTCGAAGACCGTCGACATGTTCGAGCGGCACCCTTCGCCGGCCCGCCACAGGAAGCGACGGCCGCCGGGCAGCAAGGCCAGCGAGCGGTAAAGGGCCACCGTTTCACCCTGGTCGGCGTACCTGAAGCATTCCTCGAGCGTCGTGTTGAAACTGTCCTCCTCGAGATCCGGGCGCGTCAGGAGCAGGAGGACGCGCAGGGCCTCGAGCGCCGTCCAGCGTTCGGGATTCCATCCGGCCAGAGCAACAGCGGCCGCCTCGATCTCGGCCGGGTTCGGGTCCAATGGGCGCCGCGGCGCATAACGGACGGCCTTGGAGAAGAGCAGCGCAAAGTTCCGGCCGTCCGTACCGGCGGCGATATTTACCAGCGTCGTGTCGAGCCATGCGCGGGCGTGCTCATCGAGCCTGCCGGCGAGCATGCGGCAGAGGACCTCGCGGGCGTTCACTGTCTGGCGCCGACAAGCGCGGTGATGGCCTCGGCCACGCCGTCGACCGAGAGGTGGAACATGGGAAAGAGCCGCTGGATGACCCGGCAGGTCATCGAGCCGTCCCAGTAGGGCGGGTCCTCGGGGTTGACCCACACGGTGCGTTCAAAGTGACCGGCGATCTTCTGGAGCCAGGTGATACCGGTGGTCTCGCTGGCAAGGTGGTGGCTGATGTTGCCGTAGGGTTCGAACAGTTCGGCCGGGTGCATGGCCGAATCGCCGACGATGACCACTTTCCATCGTTCGTCGAGACTGCGAAGCAGGTCGCCGGTGGCTATGGCGTCGCGGTCGCGCATGAGCCCGTTACGATAGACACGTTCGTAGATGCAGTTGTGGAAGTAGTAGGCGCGTAGGTCTCGCAGACCGCGTTCTTCGTATAGCGCGGTTATGAGCCGGCTCACGGGTTCGAAGAAGGGGTCCATTGTCCCGCCGACGTCCATGAGCAGCAGCAGGCGCACGTTGTTCTTCCTTGGGGCGCGAAAGACGAATTCTATTTCACCCGCGTTCTTGCAGGTCTCGTCGATCGTTTCATCGAGGTTGAGCTCGCTGGCCAGACCCTCGCGCGTGAGGCTTCGAAGCCTCTTGAGCGCGACGCGTATCTGACGTGTGTCGAGCGTGACGTCCGTCCGGTAGTCGCGAAAACGCCGCTGGCCGGCCACCTTCATGGCCGAACGGTTGCGGCTGTGTCCGCCTACGCGGATGCCGGTCGGGTGCTGGCCGCTGTTGCCGAAGGGCGAGCGCCCGCCCGTGCCCACCCAGCGGTCGCCGCCGTCGTGGCGTTCGGTCTGTTCGGCCAGCGTTTCCAGGAAGCGCTGCATGAGTTCGTCGGAACTGAGCTTTTCGAGGACCTCGAGTTCCTCGGGGGTGAGTTTTGGCATGTCGCCGGACTCGCGCAGCCATTCGAGCACCTCGTCCTCGATGTCGAGCGAGCTTTCCACCCCTTCGAACACGCGCAGGAAGACACGGTCATAGGAATCGAAATAGGTCTCGCTCTTTACCAGGCAGGAACGGGCCAGGTGGTAGAAACGCGGCAGGCTCGCCCCGTGCAGGCCCTTGCGCATGGCTTCCACGAGCGTCATCCACTCCTGGATGCCGACCGGCACCCCCTCGTGTCTCAATCCGTAGAAGAGGTCGAGAAACACGCCTACTGGTTGTAGCGCGGCCCCAGCTCTTCCCAGTTCACCGGGTAGCTACCGTCCCCGTCGTCGTAACGGGTGAGTGCGTCCACGTCCTGCTCCTTCTTGAGCAGCGAGCCGACAAAGGGAATGTGCGAGTGGAGCTTGTCCTCGCTGATGCCGGCCTTGAGCAGCACGGCTATCCAGTCGATGAGTTCCGAGGTGGACGGTTTCTTGCGAAGCTCGCTCTGCTCGCGCAGCCAGTAGAACTTGATCAGCACCTGATCGAGCAGCTCCTCTTCGAGACGGGGGTGGTGGACCGTCAGGATCTCCCTCATCAGTTCGGGGTCGGGGAACTCGATGAAGTGGAAAATGCAACGGCGCAGGAAGGCGTCGGGCAGTTCCTTCTCGTTGTTCGACGTGATGACCACGACCGGGCGTTCGGTGGCGGCGATCTCCCGGCCGGTCTCGAGGATGGAGAAGCGCATGTTGTCGAGCTCGTGGAGCAGGTCGTTCGGAAATTCGACGTCGGCCTTGTCGACCTCGTCTATCAGCAGGACATGGCGGGTTTCGGCGGCGAACACGCGGCCGAGCGGGCCGAGCTTGATGTAGCGCTCGATGTCGGCGACATCGCCCGTGCCGAAACGGCTGTCGTTGAGCCTCTGCACCGTGTCGTAGACGTAAAGTCCGTCGGCGGCCTTGGAGGTCGACTTGATGTGCCAGTTCTCCAGCGGCATGCCGAGGCCTTCGGCGATATGTTGGGCCAGCAGCGTCTTGCCGGTACCCGGCTCTCCTTTGATGAGCAGGGGCCGCTCTAGTGCGACGGCGCAATTCACGGCGTCTATCAAGGGTTCGGAGGCGATATAGCCCTCGGTGCCCGTGAACCTGTGAAATCCGTTTTCCTTCGACATCAAGTAACTCCTATGGATCGATCAGCGGCCGTCGGCCAACATGCGGCCCATGCCGGCTAGTTGGGCTTGGGCGTTTCCGAGCGTCTGTGCGATGCGGTGAGCGGCCAGGAAGTAGCGGTGCAGCGGGTAATCGGTGTCCACGCCGATCCCGCCATGGAGATGCTGGGCGGCATAGGTAACACGGTGGCCGGCCTCGCCGGTCCAGTACTTCGCAATGGCTATCTCACGGCGCGCCGGCAGTCCCTGGCCGAGCCGCCAGACGGCCTGCCAGGCCGACAGTCTCATGGCTTCCACGTCGACATAAGCGTCGGCCGCGCGCTGGGCGACGGCCTGGAAGGTGGCGATCGGTTTGTCGAACTGTTCCCGCTCGCCCGTGTACTTTGCCGTTATCCGGAGCGCGCGCTCTGCCACGCCGAGGGCCAGCACCGACAGCGCGGCGCTGGTGTGGTCGATCATCCAGTCGAGCACTTCCTCGCCCTTGCCGGGTTCGGCCAGCACGGCGTCGTCCTCGACGCGCACATTGGTAAGTTTGAGCCGGTATTCCAGCTCGCCCGTGGTTGTTTCCTGGGGCGTTAGCTCGAGGCCGTCGGAATCCATCGCGACTATGAAAACGGCAAGTCCGTTGTGCGCAAGGGCCGGGACGAGCACGCTTTCGGCCACGGACGCGGCCGGCACGTAGGCCTTCACGCCGTCGACCCGCCAACCGAGCTCGTCGCGGCGCGCCACCGTGCGGCGCGGACGGCGCGCATCGCGGGCGCTTTCCTCGGCAAGGGCGGCCGTCAGTACGCAGTCACCGCACACCAGCCGCGGTAGCAGGGAACCACGGTGGATGGCCGCGCCGAAACGGTCGATGGTGAGCGCGGCGCTTACCAGCGTGGTGAGCAGCGGGACGGGCGCTAGTGTGCGGCCGGCCTCCTCGATGATGATGCACAGTTCCTCGAAGCCGAGCCCCGCGCCGCCGACCTCTTCCGACAATGCCACTCCGAGGAGCTGAGAATCGGCCAGGGCCATCCAAAGGTCGCGGTCGAACCAGTCCTGCCCCGTGTCGTAGCCGGGCAGTTTCTCGGGGTCGATGCGTTCGTCGAATATGCGTGCGACGAGCTTCTTGAGGTCGTCCTGTTCTGGTGTGACCGAGAAGTCCATGGTGTGCCCTTACCTGAGCGGCCTCGGCATCCCCAGGCCGGCCACCGATATGATGTCGCGCTGTACCTCGTTGGTGCCGCCGCCGAAGGTCAGGACCAACATGGCCCGGTACATGCGCTCGACCTTGCCCTTGAGGACCCCGCCCTCGGTTCCGCGCCGCAGATAGCCCGCCTGGCCGAGCACCTTGAGCAGCAAATGGTATCCGTCGATGTAGAGTTCACTTCCGTAGACCTTTACGGTCGAGGCCTCGGCGTAATCAAGGGAGTCGTTGCTCATGTTCCAGGCCTGCTTCCAGTTCATGAGCTTCAAAATCTCGACCTTGGCATCGACCTCGGCCAGCGTCATCTGCACCCACGGTTCGTCGATCATGCGCGAACCGTCATCGAGCTTGGTCTTTCGGCAAAAGGCGACCGTTTCGGCGAGCAGGCGTTCCATGGTGCCGCAGTGAAACAGGGACACGCGTTCGTGGTTGAGTTGGTTGACTATAAGCGTCCAGCCCGAGCCCGGCTCCCCGACGAGGGCGGCTTCGGAGACGCGCACGTTGTCGTAATAGGTCGCGTTGGTCTTGATGCCGGCAACCGTGTTGATGGGGGTGAAGCTGTATCCTTCTAGCTGTGTGCCGACGATGAACATCGAGAGCCCCTGGTGCTTTGGGGCCTGAGGGTCGGTGCGCGCGGCCAACCATATATAGTCGGCGTGGTCGGCAAGGCTGGTCCACAGTTTGTGGCCGTTTATGGTCCAACCGTCGCCGTTGCGCTCGGCCCTGGTCTTGAGCGAGGCAAGGTCCGTGCCGGCCTCCGGTTCCGAGTAACCGACCGCGAAGAAGATCTCGCCCTTGAGTATGCGGGGCAGATACTCGGCCTTCTGTTCCTCGGTGCCGAATTGCTGGATCGTCGGGCCGACCGTGCTGATGGTCAGGAAGGGCAGGGGAAAGCCCGAGCGCTGGGCTTCCTCGGCAAAGATGTACTGCTCGGCCGGCGAGCGGCCCTGGCCGCCGTATTGCTCGGGCCAGCCGATACCGATCCAACCGTCGGCACCGAGCTTTTTCATGGCCTTGCGGAAAAGCGGTCCGCCGCCCTCGCCGCCGGTTGTCTCGGCCTCGAGCGCCGGCGTCATGAGGGCCTGGAAGTAGCGGCGCAGCTCGTCGCGCAGTTCCTTCTGCTCCGGGGTCAGGTCGATGTACAAGGCTACGGCGTTCCTCCGAGCCGGTTAGTTTCGCGTGAGCGCCTTTTTGCCGCAAACGGCGAGGCTTGAATGGCACGAGGAGCCTTGTTAAAGCTCCGCGGGGAGTGAGACTAGGAGGTGTTGCGAGGATGAAGAGCTTCAGTACGGCGGCCCTTATTGTGGCCGGCGCGATGCTATGCCTTGGGGCTGCCTCCCCGGACGGCATTCCCGACAGCCGCCGTTTCGAGTTCACCTATGATCTCGTACTCGATCCCCCCAGGGACGCGCGCCGTATCGAGGCCTGGGTGCCCGTGCCGATCGACATTCCCGGCCAGGACATCGGCAAGGTAAGGATAGACACCGAGGCCGACTACCGGTTTACGACCGAGGCGGCCTACGGCAACCGAATGATACACATCGTCGCGGACGGTCCTGGCGCGGCGCCGCTAAAGGCAACGATGACCATCGAGGTCATCCGTCGTGAGTACACGGGCGCGGACACCGGCGAACCCGACCCGAGATATCTGCGGCCCAACAGGTTGGTGCCCACCGACGGCATGATCGCCAAGCTGGCTCAGCGTGCGACCAAGGGCGCCACCACCGACATCGAGAAGGCCCGTGCCATCTACGAGTTCGTCACCAAGACCGTCACTTACGATAAGTCGGGCACCGGTTGGGGCCGCGGCGATGCCCTGTTCGCCTGCGATGCGAAGGTCGGCAATTGCACCGATTTCCACGCCCTGTTCATAGCCATGGCGCGCGCGAGCGGCATTCCGGCCCGCTTCGAGATCGGTTTTCCTCTGAAGGCCGGCGTCGCGACGGGCAGCGTCGGCGGTTACCACTGCTGGGCCGAGTTCTACATCGACGGCAAAGGGTGGATCCCGGTGGATTCCTCGGAGGCTCAAAAGAACCCCGAGCGTCATGAGTACTACTTCGGAAGCCTCGACCCGCACCGTGTCGAGTTCACCAAAGGGCGCGACTTGGTGCTCAACCCCCCGCAGAAGGGCGGGCCGCTGAACTATTTTGTGTATCCTTATGTGGAGTTCGACGGCAAGCCGCTGAGCGACAAGAACAGGGTGAAGCTCAGCTTCTCCTACAGGAACGTCTGAGCCGTGGCGGTCGGGCCGCCGGCCAAGGGAGGAATGCACATGATTCGGAATGCACGCGCTTTGTATGCCGTAGTGCTGGGGCTTGTTCTGATAGCCGGCGCGGCCCTGGCCGAACACCCGTCCGAACACCCCAGCGAGCACCCCAAGGAGCATCCGGCCGAGCACCCCGCCTCTACGAAGACAAGCCCGGTAAGCAAAGAGGCCCTTGCCACGGCCATCGCGAACCATGTCAAAGCGGCCTCGGCCGGGGCCGGAGCGTTCGTCGTCGAGGACTCGACTAGCGGCAAGACGCTGCGGCTTGTCCTCGACAAGGTTCACAAGGAGCGGTTGGCGCGGGTCGGCAAGGACACCTATTTCGCGTGCGCGGACTTCACGGCCGAGGACGGCACTAGCTACGATCTCGATTTCTTCATGCGTGGTTCTTCGGCCCACGAGCTTTCCCTTACGGACCAGAGCGTTCACAAAAAGAACGGACATGCGCGCTACAATTGGGTCATGCGTGACGGCCTTTGGACCAAGAGTTCGGGCGATTAACCCGGCACGCGCGGCGCTTTTGCGCTCGGGCCGCTAGCGCGAATACACCCTAGACAGCCCCGCACCGGCGGTGTTAGGCTCGAAGGGATGTCGCGCCCCTTGGCCCTGCTGGTCCTGGTCTCACTAGCCCTTGCGCCCGGCGCGCAAGCCGGTGACCCGCGCGTGGTCAACGGCTTGGTGACGGCCGCCGACCCGGCCGTGGGCGCTCTCCTTTACCAGGACCCCGACGACGGACTTTACTTCAGTTGCAGCGGCACGCTTGTCGGTTGCAGCACTTTCATAACGGCCGCCCACTGCGTCTGCGACGATGATTCGACCGACAACGGCCAGTGCGAGGCGGCCGCGGCCGCCGAGGCGGCAGTGCAAAAGGTCTACCTGCAACACGCCGGCATACTCGACATCGCTTCCATCGCCGTGCACCCCGGCTGGGAGTTCGAGTATAGAAACGACGTTGCCGTTGTCACTCTCGCCGAACCTGTTACCGGTATAGCGCCCGTGGCGCTTAACCGTATCGGAACGCCGCCGCCGGGAACGGCCGCGGTCATCTCGGGCTTCGGCACCAGCGATGACGTTTCCGGGGATGCCGGCATCAAACGCCGCGGCATTGCCACGGTCGGAACCTGCCAGGGCGTGGACGCCGAACCGGCCTACATATGTTGGGAATATGCCGGCGCGGGAACGACGGCCGCCGGAAGCTATTCCAACACCTGTTACGGCGATTCGGGCGGACCCCTGTTCGCCGACCTCGGCGCGGGCATGACGCTTGCCGGCATAACCTCGGGCGGGGACAAGTGTCGCGGCCCCGGCTTCTCGACCGACGCCAACGTCTACGACGCGCTCGCGTTCATAGACTCGGTGGCGGCCGGGGATCTCGGCGCCGAGCGTTGTGGCGATGGACCCCAGGTCGGTGAGGCGGGTGTGGCCGTCACCGAGATCAGCGATGCCATAGGCTACAGCGATCCGACAATGCGTTGCCGCCGGGCGGTGAGAAAGGGCTTGGCCAAATATCTCAAGACCGCCACCAAGCTCACCGAAAAGTGTATCTACAAGGTGACCAAGGGCGCCTCGCAGGGCCCCTGTCCGGACACCCGCGCCCAGGCCAAGATCGCAAAGGCGGCCGCCAAACTTTCAGCCGCGAAACTGTCCAAAAGGTGTCGCCCGGCCCACATCCAGGCCATGACGCTTGCCGGTGCCTGCCAGGGTGCCAGCGACCCGGGGGGCCTCGCGGCCTGTCTTACGGGCGCGGCCGGGGCGGCCAGCGATCAGATGGTCGATTCGGCCCACGCCGTGCGCGACGCCGCCATAGCCGACAAGGCAGGGCGCAAGTGCCAGCAGACCCTTGCCAAGATGTCGGCCAAGTACGCGCTCAAGCGACAGAAACTACTTGACGACTGCAACGAGTGGCGCGACTGGGCGGTGTGGGACGACGAGGTTATCGAGTGTCCCGGCCCCGACTACACGCCCGATATCGAACGCATGCGTGAAAGACTGGTGGTCGCCGCCAACCGGCGCTGCACGGCGGCTGACATTGCCGGTCTGGAAGCGGCCGGCGGTTTCGGCGGAAGCTGCGCGGGGGTGGCCGGTCTTGCCGACATGCTGCTTTGCCTGCGCGCCGATCACGACTCGGCGGTGGATGCGGTCACCGGGGTTCTCGAGCAGGCAAAGCACGACTACCGCGCGACCGTTTCGGTGGCCGAAGGCGTCGCAACATTGCGAGTAACGCTCAACAGCAGCGAGCAGGAAGGTTCCGTTTACGGACTTTACCTTGCCCACGGGCAGCTGGCCGGTCCGGGTGACGACAGTTCGCAGACACAGGGCCAGGCCCAGTTCATAGAGATCGATTCGCCTGCGGCCGGCACCTGGCACCTGCTGGTGGACCGCATATCCGGTGTCGGCGCTTTCCAGGTAGTGGCCACTGTCGGCGAGTGGTGATTATATAATTCTCTGCGATTCTATGATCGAGGAGTAAGACGTGCGCGCTTGCGATGATTCCACCAAGACCGATCTGGCTCTGGTCTGAGCCCATTCCAAAAGCCCGCGCGCTCGGATAAGCAGGGCCGGTCATGAAGCTGCCCGAAAAAGGCCTGGCGCCCGAAGCTCTGTTTGCGCGCATGCGGCAGCGCAAGCGCGAGGACGCCGACTGGCGGGGCGGCAAGACCTGGAGCCTCATCTACCCGGCCGGCGACGACATCGACGAGGTCCTGCGCGAGGCCAACCTGCTCTATCTTTACGAGAACGCGCTCAACCCGTTCCGCTTTCCGAGCCTCAAGGACATGGAGGCCGAGGTCGTCTCGATGACGGCGTCCATCCTTGGCGGGGATGAGGGCGGCGGCGGCACGATGACCTCGGGGGGAACCGAGAGCATTCTCATGGCCGTAAAGACCGCGCGCGAACGAGCGCGCGAGGAGCGTGGGGTCAGCCGCCCGCAGCTGCTGGCACCCGAGTCGGCTCACCCGGCCTTTGCCAAGGCGGCCCACTATCTCGGACTCGAGCACGTCCGTATACCGCTGGCCGCCGACCTGCGCGCCGATGTCGCGGCGGCCGGCAGGCTGGTGACCGAGCGCACGGCCCTCATCGTCGGGTCGGCGCCCAATTACCCCCACGGCGTTATCGATCCGATAGAAGAGCTGGCCGCGCTGGCCGCCGACCGTGGCATATCCTTTCACACCGATGCCTGCGTGGGCGGCTTCCTGCTGCCGTTCATCAGACGGCTGGGCCATGAGGTGGTGCCCTTCGACCTCAGCGTGCCGGGTGTGACGACGATATCCGCCGACGTTCACAAGTACGGATACGCCACCAAGGGGGCCTCGGTGTTGCTTCACAAGGACGCGGCCAACCTGCGCCACCAGATCTTTCTCTATGACCAGTGGCCGGGCGGGCTGTACGGCTCGCCGGCGATGGCCGGCGCGCGCCCGGCAGCGCCGGTGGCGGCGGCCTGGGCCGTAATGAACTACCTCGGCGAGCAGGGATACACGGAGCGCACGCGCTCTCTTCTGGAAACCGCGGCCCGCTTGAGGGCCGGGATAGAGGCCGTGGAAGGTTTGGTCATCTGGGGCGACCCTGCGGCCACGGTTCTCTCCTTCGGTTCGATGGAGCTCGACATCATGGCCGTCGGCGACCTGATGGACGGGAAGGGCTGGCACCTCGACCGCCAGAACAACCCCGATGCCCTCCACATGATGATCTCACCCGAGCACGCGCGCATCGTCGATGAGTTCCTCGCCGACCTCGCCCGGGGTGCGGGCGAGGTGCGCGGCGGGAAGACCCGCAGCAGCGACAAGCGGGCGCGTTATAACTGAACCGTTGTTGAGGCGTAAGGTCGTTATGGGGTCTCTGGTCGTATCCGTGGCGATGCTGGCGACGACCCTCGGGGGCGCGTCCGAGACTGCCGACGCCATCTTCCTCGGCGGTCCCATCATTACGGTCAACGACCGGGCACCACGCGCCGAGGCGCTGGCTGTTCGTGATGGCCGTATCGTTGCCGTCGGTGACCAAGAGGAGGTCCTGCGCCTGAAGGACAGCGGGACCCGCGTCATCGACCTGGCCGGCCGCACGCTCATGCCGGGCCTTATCGAGCCGCACAGCCATCCTTTGATCGCCGCGCTCATGGGGCGCGTCGTCGACGTTTCGGGTTTCAGTCACAACAGCCGCCGGTCGGTCATGGCGGTGCTCGAAGAGGCAGCCGCCCGGGCCAAGGCGAATCAATGGATAGTGGCCTTCGGTTGGGACCCGGCCATGGTCGAAGGGCTCCGGGCGCCGAGCCTTGCCGAGATGGACGCCCTGGCGCCCGAGAACCCCTTGATGGTCATGACGCAGACCATGCACACCATCTTCGTAAACACACTGGCCTACCGGAAGGCCGGTGTTACCCGCGACACTCCCGCTCCGGGCGGGACCGGTTCCTTTGACAAGGACGAAGCGGGCGAGCTCAACGGCACGGTGCGCGAGCCGCCGGCCATCAGCCGCTTTCGCGCCGAGCTCGGCGGCTTTCCGGCCACGGTCTACGAGTATCTGCTGGCCTCGCAGTACGATGAGTACGCCCGCCATGGCTACACCACGGTCACGTCGGCCGGCGCGCCGCCGGTGGTGCCCGGACATCTCGCGATCTTGCGCCGGACTGCGACCCATCCCGAGGTTCCGCTTCGGACCTTCGTGTATGTGCTCGACGGCATCATGGGCGCCGACTTCGCAGATGCCGGGCCCGAGGGACCGAAGTATCGCACCCTCGGCGTAAAGCTCCACGTGGACGGCTCGCCTTATGCCGGCGGCATGGCCATGCGCGAGCCCTACCTGGCCACGGCGCTTACGACCGGCGCCCTGGGCATTCCGGCGGGCAGTCGCGGCCACCTCAACAATACTGACGAGGGCTTGGGAGACCTGGTGGCCCGCCACCACCGGGCCGGTCGCCAAGTGGCCGCACACGTGCAGGGCGAGCGCGCCGCCGACCAGTACCTCGATGCCATCGAGGCCGCCCTCAGCCGGCACCCGCGCACTGACCACCGTCACCGTCTCGAACACAACGCGCTTATCACCGACGCCCAACTCGGACGCGCTGTGCGCCTCGGGGTCACGCCTAGCTTTTATGTGGACCACGTCCATCTGTACGGTCGCGCGCTTTCGGCCGACATCGTCGGTCCCGACCGGGCCGCGCGCTTCATGCCGCTGGGCTGGGCCAAGGCACACGGACACCGCTTCAGCGTGCACACCGACACGCCATCTTCCCCGCTGGGGCCTTTCCGGGTTATGCGCGGTGCGGTCACCCGCAAGGTGCGCACGGCCGGCGGCGGGCAGGGCCGCGTGCTCGGTCCCGAACAGAGAGTGTCGGTAGAGGACGCGATACGGGCGATGACGATAAACGCGGCCTGGCAACTCTTTGCCGACCACGAGATCGGCTCTCTCGAGGTCGGAAAGTTCGCCGACCTGCTCGTCCTTAGCGACAACCCGCTTGCGGTCGAGCCCGACCGCTTGACGGACATCGAGGTCGTCGAGACCTACCTGGAGGGCAGGCGTGTAAGGACGAGCGGCCTGACCGTGCGCAAGCTCGGCCTGGTCGTACGCGCGACCTGGGCCGTGGTTCGTGACAGGCTTGCGGCCTGGTTCTAGATGAAGCTTCCGACCAACAACGCAGGCTATGAAGGAAGGGCCCTTGCCTGGCAGATCCTTGTCGCCCTCGGCGTTCTAAATCTCCTTCGCGGCAGCATCCACGTTTTTGCGGCCGACGGCGGGGCCGGTCGCATCGCCGGCATAGACCTCAGCCAGAACGGCGACGTCATCGTTGCGCTGTTCGCCGTTTGGGGCTCGGGGCAGTTGGCGGCCGGGCTCATCGAGCTGTTCGTGGGACTTCGCTATCGCGTGCTTGTCCCCCTCATGCTGGCCGTCGAGGTCTTGCGCCTCAGCCTCGGCGTTTTCGTCATCTGGTTCTACAAGCCCTTCCCGGTCGATGCTCCGGGCAAGTTCGGCGCGCCGGTAATACTTGCGCTCCTTCTGTTCGCACTCGTGGCCTCGCGGTCCAGTCACGAGTCCTAGGCTGGCTGGGAAGCGGTGCCAGCGGAACTCCACGAGTTCGTCTGTAACATCTGTTCGAAGAAGAACCGCGTACCCTTCGATCAGCTGGGCCGCGAGATAAGGTCCTGCCGTCGCTGCGGTTCGACGGTCCGTTTCAGGTCCATCGTTCACATGCTATCGCTGTCGCTTTTCGGACGGAGCCTTGCCATCGGTGAGTTCCCGCGCCGCAAGGACATCCGTGGCATTGGCCTTAGTTGTGCGGGGCCTTACGCGCGACGCCTACGCAGGAAGCTGGCCTACACCAACACTTTCTACCACAAGCGGCCGCGCCTCGACATCTGCCGTCCCGACCCGGCCATGTCGGGCACTCTCGATTTCATCATTGCATCGGACGTTTTCGAGCACATCGTGCCGCCGGTCTCGCGCGCCTTCGAGAACTGCCGCCGCTTGCTCAAAGCCGGCGGAGTGATGGTATTCAGCGTGCCCTATGCCTACGAGGGCTCGACGGTGGAACACTTCCCCGAGCTTCACGATTACCGCATCGAGAAGCTCGACGGACGCCAGGTGTTGCTTAACCGCACCACCGACGGCCGCGAGCAACGTTTTGAAAACCTCAGCTTCCACGGGGGAGCCGGCGGCACGCTCGAGATGCGCGCCTTCTCGCGCCCCGACCTCATAAGGGAGTTCGAGCAGGCGGGGTTCGAGCAGCCGCAGTTCTGTGACGAGAATGACCCGGGTTGCGGCGTTATGCTTGATGAAGAGGGGGCTCTGGCTATGAGGGTGGGCACATGTTCTCCTATTAATACCGCTGGTTAGCGCCAACCGCGGGCCTGTGGACCTCGTGAATGGACTTTGATGTACAGCGATAGTGTTGGTCCTGGGGCTGGCGGTTCTGCCGACTCAGCTGTGGGGGGCAGACCTGTGGGAACGGTAAGCGCGGATGATTTCGTCATACAGGTCGAGGACATCGACGATGTGGATGGTAACGCTGTCAGTGCGGGGGAGTTCACCCTCACGCTAGAGGTCAGCGACTACAGAGGCGATTCGTCACCGTGGTGCCCAGGGGCGGAATTGAACCACCGACACCGTGATTTTCAGTCACGTGCTCTACCAACTGAGCTACCTGGGCGAGCGCTCGGTTAACGAAGGTCGGACCTGTCTAACGGCTGGGGTGTAGGCGGTCAAATCAGCCGGCAAGCGCGGCGCATTTGGCCTCGACCATGTCGATGACCTCCACCTCAAGCTTGGTGCCGGTGAGCCGGTTGGTCTCCTGCACGCCGGTGGGGCTGGTGACGTTGACCTCGGTAAGATAGGGCCCGATCACATCGAGGCCGGCGAAGTAGATGCCGAGGCGGTCGAGCTCGGGAGCCAGCCGGTCGCAGATCTCGCGCTCACGCTCGCCGATTTCGGATGCCACACAGTTGCCGCCGACGTGTATGTTGCTGCGAAGGTCATCGTCCTTCGGTACGCGTGTCATGCAGCCGGCCGCGCGCCCGTCTATGTAGATCACGCGCTTGTCGCCCTGGCGCGACTCGGGGAGGTAGCGCTGGGCCATCACCTGGCGGTGGCCGCCGGCGGTGGCGCTCTCGAGTATCGAATGGGTGTTGAGGTCGCCCGAAGCGATCCGGAACACTCCCATGCCGCCGCAACCGTCGAGCGGTTTTACGACCATGTCGCCCGTGGCTTTGCCGAAGCTCAGGAGTTCCGAGACATCGGCGCTAACGACGGTCTCGGCGATAAGGTCCGGGAAGCGCAGGATAAAAAGCTTCTCGGTGGCCTCGCGAAGTCCCTCGGGGCGATTGAAGACGAAGGTCTTGGTTTGGTCGATGAGGCTCAGCAGGTGGGTGGCGAAGTAGAAATCTATGTCGAAGGGCGGGTCCTTTCGCATGAAGATCGCGTCGAAGCCGGCGGCGCTCTGCCAGTCCCACTCCCCGAAGCTCCAATGCTGGCCTTGCACCTCGGTGATGCCGAGCTTTGTGGCGTGTGCCGACAGGCCGCCGTTTCTCACGGCCAGGTCCTTGATACCGCAATAGTGGTTGTCATGGCCGCGGTCCTGGGCCTCGCGGATGAAGACAAAGGAAGTGTCCTTGCTGATGTCGATCCCTTCGATGGGATCCATGATGTGGAGGATCCGCACCGTCTCAGGCCCGTTGCGGCGGCTTGCGGCCGAGATCGCCCCACAGGTGTTGGCAGACCGCGGCCGCCACTATGGCCGCCGTCTCCGAACGCAGCACGCGCGGACCGAGTCCGACGTCGATGTAACCGTGGCTACGGGCCGTGGCGATCTCCTCGGCCGTGAGCCCACCCTCGGGACCGAGCACGCAGATGACGCTTTGGGTATCCGGGTAGCGCTGGCGCAATGTGGCCGGCGGGTCGGGGTCGGCGCCGGCCGTAAATACCAGGCCCAGGCTCGCCGCCGGTTTGGCCGCCAGGAACTCTGCCAGCGGGCGTACCCGTTCGACCACCGGCATCTGTGTGCGCCCGGACTGTTCGGCGGCCGCGACGGCGATGCGCCGCCAACGCTCCACGCGGTCGAGGGTTTGCTGTTCGCTCAGACGTCCGACGCTTCGTTCGGCGGTTACAACGCAGATGCGGTCGGCGCCTAGCTCGACGGCCTTCTCCACGATCAGATCGGTCTTTCGTCCCTTGGCCATGCAGGGCGCGATCGTGAGGTCGAGCGCCGATTCGGTGCTGGTGCCGGTCTCGGCCGTGACCCGTACCATGGCCGTCTCACCCTGATACATCTCGAGCACGCCGATCACCTCGCGGCCGGCGCCGTCGAAGACCAGCAGTTCGGTTCCCGGATCGGCACGAAGCACGTTCTTGAGATGGTGGTGGGCGCTGCCGCTGACCACGGCGCGATCGGCCGTGAGCTTGTCGGGTTCGACGAAGAGCCGGGTCTTCGGGAGACCGTTCGCGCTTGCCGTCGACAACTTTACTTCTGGTCTGGCCATTTGGTCTCTGGCGCTCAGCCGCTGCCGGGGACAAGGACCAGCGTGGTCCAGCTCCCGCGCTCGAGTTCCTCTATGCAGCGGGCGCCCAGGCGCCTGAACGCGCCTTGTACCAGAGGTGCCCCGCCTGACTCAATCCCGGAAAGCACCACCCGCCCGCCGGGCGCTAAACAAGCGGCCAGGGCGGGGGCAAGCTCGACGAGGGTCTCGGCCACGATGTTGGCCAGCACCAGGTCGAAGCGTCCCGGCGGTCCTGCCGCTGCTGCCGCCTCGATGTCGAGTCGTTCGGCGACGCCGTTGACGACGGCGTTTCGACGGGCCACATCGAGGGCTACCGGATCGGTGTCGGTGGCCAGGGCGCGCCGGGCCCCGAGCTTCAAGGCGGCAATCGCCAGTACCCCGCTGCCGCATCCTATGTCGGCGACCGTAATTCCGTCGCGCGTGTAACGGTCGACCAATTCCAGACAGCAGTGGGTGGTCTCGTGGTGGCCGGTGCCGAAGGCCATGCCGGGGTCTATCACCACGGCTGTTCGACCGGGCGCTTCGCGGCCGGCCTCATGCCAGGGCGCGACCACGGCCAGACGGCGCCCCACGAGCAGTGGTTCGAAGTGCGCCTTCCAGTTCTCCGTCCACAGCTGTTCGGCAACGGCTTTGGCCTGACCGATCTCATCGGTCAGGCCGGCCAAGCTATCTAGCAGGCCGGCGCGGGAGCGCTCGGCGGCAGCGCTATCGTCGGCCTCTATATAGAGGAGAAGACGGGCGCCCTGGCTGCCGTCCTCGATGACCTCGCTTGCTCGGTGGCCGAGCTCGGCGAGGCGGCCCGTGAGCAGGTCAAGGCCGCCGGCTACTGTTCGTAATTCCAGGCTGAACCACATTTTTTTGGACCTTCGGCCCTGCGCTGCTAGCCTCAGTTCGTGCAGGAACGGCCGCTCGCCATAGCACACCGGGGCGCCTCGGGCATCATGCCCGAGAATACCCGCCTTGCCTTTGTGAAGGCGCTTGACCTCGGTGCCGACGCGCTCGAGTTCGACGTTCAACTGAGCAGCGACGAGGTGCCGGTCGTCATCCACGACGAAACGCTGGACCGGACCACCAACGGCAAGGGCGCGGTGGCCGACCACGACCTGGACGAGATCACCAAGCTCGATGCCGGCAGCTGGTTTGCCGCCTCGTATTCCAACGTCAACGTTCCCACGCTCGAGGAGGTGCTTTCGACCTTCGTGTCGAAGGTGACCTGCAACATAGAGCTCAAACCCGACGGGAGGGTAAGCGCACTAGTTCGCCACGCGCTGACCCTGGTCGCGCGCGCGGACGCCTTCGACAACGTCATCTTCTCCTCCTTCTCGACCGACGCCCTGCGCGAGTTACACAAGCTCTCGCCCGATGCCCGCATCGGGCTGCTCATCAAGGGCGGGCGGATGGACCGTGCCTTCAAGCTGGCCCGCGAGCTCGAGGCCGAGGCGATCAGCCCGCACGTGAGCATGGTTGACGGCTCTTTGGTCGCAGCGGCCCACAAGCGCGGGCTCGGGGTGCTGGCCTGGACGGCCAACGAACCGGGTGAGATAGCTCTTCTGACCGCGCTCGGGGTAGACGGTATCTTCAGCGACTACCCCGACCGTGTGCACAGGCACGGCGCCGCGGCCTGAGCCGGCCTAGTTCGGGCCGGTGGCTTCGGGTCCGACCTTTACTTCGCTGCGGCGTTCGAGGGCCAGGTACCGGCCGGCAACCCGTTTCAGGTCGGCCGCGGTTACTGCTTCGATGTCGCGTGCGTAGTCACGTCCGGCCAGATAGCCAAGACCGTAAAGTTCGTTGAAGATCATCTCTTCGGCGATCGCCGAGTTGCTCTGCAGCGCGATCTCGTGGCTGCCGATGAGGTAGCGTTTGGCACGCTCCAACTCCGCTCCTTCCACCTCATGGTCGATCACGCGGTCGAACTCGGCCAGCAGGCCTTCCAGGGCCGCGCCTGTCTGCGAAGGGTCGGTGGCCATGTAGGCGCCGAACAGTCCGGGGCTCAGCCCCTGGGTGAAGAAGGCGCCGACGCTGTAGGCAAGGCTCCGCTTGTCACGCAGTTCGGAGAACAGCCGCCCGCTCTGGCCGGAGAGCACCGTGTCGAGCACCGACAGGGCGTGACGGTCGGGATGGTCGACGGCCACGCTCGGCCAGGCCAGCACTATGTGGGCCTGCTCGCGGTCGCTGCTGTGACGTGCGCTGCGGACCGAGGCGGGAGCCGGATCGGTCTCGGCCGCGACGAACTCACCGGCTTTAACCTCGAGCCGTCCGAGCGCACCGGCCAGCAGTTCGGCCGTGCGGTCGGTGTCGACGTCGCCGACGACGGTCACGACCATGTTGCTCGGGTCGAGTCGCTCCTCGAAGAAGCCGCGCAAGCGGTCGGCCGTGAGCCCGGCCACGCTCTGTTCCTCGCCGAGTGTGGTCATGCCGTAGGGGTGTGTGGGAAAGACGGTTTCGAAGGCCAGGTCGAAGGCCACACGCGAACTGCTGTCCTCGCGGTGACGGATGGCAAGGAGCAACTCGCGGCGGGCCTTCTCGACCTCGTCGGCGTCAAAGGCCGGGTGCAGCAAGGCTTCGAGGAAGAGCGCCATTCCTTCGGCGAAGCGCGAGGACAGAAAGGAACCGGCAAGACCGAGCGAGTTGCGTCCCGAGAACCCGTCTATCCCGCCACCCAGCGATTCGACGGCCGCGGCGAACTGGCGGCGGTCGTGCAGCTCGGTGCCGCGCGTGAGCATCTCGGCCGCGAAGTTCGAGATGCCGTTGTCCGTGCGGGTCTCGGCCAGCAGGCCGCCGAGCATCGCGATGCGCACCGAGAACACAGGTACCTCGTGGTGCTCCTGGATGATGAGGCGGACCCCGTTCGGGAGCCGTATGAGATCGGGCTCGGTGTCGGCCGGCCGCCCCGGCTCGGGACCGGCTGCCGGCCCGGCCGCCGCCACAGCGGTCGCCGCCACAACGGTCGCCGCCCCTTTGGTGCCGGCCGGGTCTGCAGCGAGCGGCGCCGATAGCGCGAGCGCTTTTTCATGGTCGAGCCGTCCGTCGGCGGCCGCATCCTCGGGCATGAGGCTTACTACGGTCATGTTGTCGGGCCGGAGATAACGTCCGGCCAAGCCGGTCAGGTCGGACACGCTGACCGCGTTTATCCTTCTTATGTACTCGTCGTCGTAATCGGGGTCGTCGTGAACGGTAAGCGCGTAGCCGAGTTCGCGCGCCTGCCCCTGGACCGTTTCGCTCCTGAACACGAAATCAGCCTCGAGATTGACGCGCGCTCGCACCAGCTCCTCCGCGCTCGCCGGGCCCTGCCGGACAGCGGCCAGTTCGGCGACTATCGTCTGGTAGACCTCGACCGTGCGGCCGGGTTCCATCGAGGCCGTCACCACGAACATCCCCGGGTCGGGCGGCGTGTATGCAAACACACTGACCCCGGTGGCGCTCTCGTCCTCGGCGACCAGCCGCCGGTAAAGCCGTGAGCTTTCGCCTCCGCCGAGCACCAAGGAGAGCAGGTCGAGGCCCGGCGTGTCGTCGTGGTCGGCCGCGGGAATGTGGAAGCCGACGGCGAGGTGGGCCTCCTTGACGCTCATCTCGATGCTCTCGAACGCCAGTTCGGTCTGCTCGGGTTCGACGGGGCGTTCGACCTCACGGGCCGTCCCCTGGTCGAAATCACCGAAGAGGCGGGCCACGGCGGCCTTGGTGGTCTCGGTGTCGACGTCGCCGATGACGAGCAGTTCCATGTTGCCCGGCCCGTAGTGGCGGCTGTAGAAGTCGAGGACCTTCTCGCGCGTAAGCCCGGTTATCGACTCCTCGGTGCCGATGACGGGCCGCCGGTAGGGGTGCTCCCTAAAACCCGCGCCGAACAGCGTGTGGAAGAGGCGGTTGCCGGGCCGGTCGCGCCCGCGCCGGTACTCTTCCATGACCACCGCCAGTTCCTTGTCCAGCTCGCCCGGGTCGAAGCTCGAATTGCGGACCGCGTCGGCCAACACGTCAAGGCCGAGTTCGGCGTGCCGCGAGGCCAACACGATGTGGTAGACGGTGTTGTCCCAGGAGGTCCAGGCGTTTATGCGGCCACCGGCCCCTTCCACCGCTCCGGCGATCTCTCCGAGCCCACGCCGGGCGGTTCCCTTGAACAGCATGTGCTCGTGGACATGGGCCACGCCGGCCTCGTGGTCGGATTCATCCGCGCCGCCGGCCCCGACCCAGACCTGCAGTGCCACCACGGGAGCGAAGTGGTCCTCGCGGATGAGGACGCGCATTCCGTTGTCGAGCCGGTAGACCGTGGTCGCCTCGGTGCTTGCGCTCTTGTGGCTAGTGCCGGGTTGTTGGCAGGCGGTGGCGAGCGCGGCGGCCACTACGACCGGCGCTAGCGCTATCACTCGGGGTCGCATCGCAGGAACTAATCAGTTGCGAGTCTCACGAGGGGTGGAGCGAGTCAAGCTGTGCTAGAATCGCGCCAAGCGGAGCGGACAAGCGTTGTGGGTGGGTTTGATATCGGTGTTGCCGCGGTGCTGGCCTTGTTCGCGTTTCGCGGCTACCGCCGCGGCATGGGGCGCGAGATCCTGTCGGTCTTGACCGTAATCGGCGCCGCCTGGATCGCCGTCGAGGCCGCTCCGGGTTTTGCCGACAATTTTGGCTCTCTTTTTGGCGCGCGCATTTCGAAGGTCCTCGACCTGGCGGCCCTGGCCGTTGTCTATCTCATCGCCTACATGGGCCTCAGAATCTTCTTGGCCATTGCGCGGCGGTTGTGGATATCGGTGGGCACCTCGGCCCCGAGCCGCGTCGCCGGGACGCTTGTCGGCGGTCTCAAGGGAGCCGTCCTTGCCGGTCTTGTTGTCGCGCTTCTCCAAGGCACCCCCCCGTTCGAGGGCACCCTCGGCTCGCTTCCCGCGCCCGCGGCGGCACCGGTCGAAGCCATCGGCAAGCGTGTCGGGGATTCCGTGTTGGCGCCCCCGCTAGCTGGCTTGACCGGCCAGGTCGTCTCTGCCCTGATTGCGGTTGGCCGGTCGACGCAAAGCCAAGCTCGGACATATACCAGCGGAGCATCGTGATCCCAGAGGAGAAGATCGACGAGATAAGACAATCGGCGCGAATATCCGAGTTCATTGCTCCTCATGTGGAGCTAAAAAGAAAAGGGCGGAGCCTTATGGGTCTCTGCCCTTTTCATTCCGAGAAGACCCCCTCGTTCTCTGTAAACGACGAGGGCGGTTTCTTTCATTGCTTCGGCTGTAGTGCCGGCGGCAACGTCTTCAAGTTTCTCATCGAGATCGAGAACCTGAGCTTTCCCGAGGCGGTGCGAAAGGTGGCCGACCGTTACGGCATCGATGTGCCCGAGCAGGGAGGTTCGCCCAGGTCCGAGCGTGAAGCGCTGTTCGCGGCCAACGCCTCGGCGCTGCGCTTCTTCAAGCGCCACCTGCACGAGTCCGACAGCGCGCGTGGCGCTCTCGATTACCTGGCCGGTCGCGGGGTCGGTGCCGAGGCCATCGAGACCTTTGCGCTGGGGGCGGCTCCGGCCACGGGTGATTCGCTCGTAAAGTGGTTCGCCCGCGAGGGCATAGAACTCGGCGTGGGCTGCCGGCTAGGGCTGCTCGGTGAGAAGGACGGCCGCTTCTATGACCGCCTGCGCGCACGGCTCATTTTCCCGATCCGCGACGTCCAGGGCCGTACCATCGGCTTTGCCGGACGTGTGGCCGAAGGGGCCGACGGGCCGAAGTATCTAAATTCCCCCGAGTCGCCGGTCTATCAGAAGAGCCGGGCGCTTTACGGACTGGCCGAGGCGGGCCAAGCGCTCAGGGGAAGCCCGCAGCTGCTGGTCGTCGAAGGCTACCTCGACGTCATAGCCCTCCACGAGGCCGGCCTAGGCCCCGCCCTTGCGACCTGCGGTACGGCTATGACCACCGAACAGGCCCGCCTGCTAAAGCGCTTCGGTTCGGACGTGGTTGTTATCTTTGACGGCGACGAGGCCGGGCAAGCCGCCGCCGCACGCTGTTTCCCGGTGCTCGTAATGGCCGGACTTTGGCCCAAGGCCGTCTTCCTGCCCGAGGGCGAGGACCCCGACTCCTTTGTGCGTGCCAAGGGCGCCGCGGCGCTTGTCGAGCTTGTCGGGGTGGCCGAACCCTTGGCCGACGCCTACCTCGGGCGTCTCGGCCAGGGACCCGGCTCCGAGCCGGCCGGTGTGGCCAGGACCGGGGCCGAGTTGGCAAAGCTCATTGCCAAGGTGGCCGACCCCTTCGAACGCGACCTTTTGGTACGAAAGGCTTCCCTGTGGACGGGGCTTTCCGAACAGGTCTTGCGCCGGGGTGCATCGGGTACGGGCCGGCAGGCCGCGGCGCCCCGGGCCGCGGTGCGGGGGGCTCCGGGCGGGGCTCCGGGGCCCGAGGAGATGCTCGTTTCGGTGATGATTGCCGGCGAGAGCGCGCGCAGCTTGGTCACCGAGAGCGAGGGCGTTCGTTTGCTCGAAGGTTCGCCATGGCACGAAGTGGCCCTGGCCATCATCGACGCGCACCGCGAAGGACGGTCCATCGATGTGTCGGAAACCATCAGCGGATTGCCTGAACAGTTCCGCGACCGCGTGGCCGCGCGCCTTGGCGACGGCAGTCTGGAAAAT
Source organism: uncultured Myxococcales bacterium (assembly GCA_964469485.1). GTDB lineage: Bacteria > Desulfobacterota > Binatia > UBA1149 > CAYXZP01 > CAYXZP01. Next base: position 29,945 of record CAYXZP010000015.1, read on the forward strand.
GTCGCGACCTGTCAGAAGGTAGCCCGCGATTGCATCGGCAATCTCGAGGACAGGGCCCGTCGCAGCCACAACCTGGCCTTGGCCGAGGAACTCAGAAAGATTGAGCAGACGCGCGAGGTCGATGACCCGGGCCCGCACCTCTCGGATTGGAGACCGCGCAGCAGCTCGGATGCCTAGTAAGAAGACCCCCCCAGCTACCGCCACGGCAGCACCCCCCGGTCTCGAGAAGCTAGTCGAGGCCGGCCGTAAGAAAGGCTATCTGACCCTGGACGAGGTCAACGACCTACTCGACGACGAGGTCACCGACCAGGCGGGCATCGAGAACGCTCTCGAACTCTTGCGCAAGAGCAAGGTCGAGGTGCGCGAAAGCGACCAGGAGCCCGAGGCGAAGCCCGCTAAAGGCGCCGGCAAGAAGGCGGCCGGGAAGCCCGCCCAGGCCCACGAGTCCGAAGGTACGGCCGATTACGTTCGTATCTACATGCGCGACATGGGGTCGGTGCCCCTTCTTACCCGCGAGGGGGAGGTCGAGATCGCCAAGCGCATAGAGAGCGCCGAGGACGACGTGTTCGACCTCGTGTTCTCTTCTCCGTTCGGACGCCGTCACGTCGAGGCTATTTCCGCGCTTCTGCGCGCCGGAGAACTGCGCGTGCGCGATATCGTCAAGCTCACCGAACCCGAGTCCGCTGAGGACGAGGACGAATTGGCGGAGATCGAAACCCCGGACGAGGTCGAGCTGTTCAGAAAGCTCAAGCGACAACTTGGCCGTTTGCAGAAGATCGCGCTCACAGTTGACGACCTGACCGTCAAGCGTGGCAAGCTCAAGACCGAGGGCGCCGCGCACGGTCGTACTGTGGCCGATATCGACAAGCTCAACGTGAAGCTTCTCAAGGGCCTGCGCGCGGTGCCCCTGGCGCCGTCCCAGATAAAGATAGCCATCGCCGAGCTGGCCGGGGTGCGCCAGCACCTGAGCACCTACCGGGAGGTGTTGAGGACGGCCGAGAAGAGGACCGGGCGTGTGCCGGCGGATGTGGTCAAGTTCGCCGGGCGGCTCGGCAAGGACCGCACCTCCGACCAACGTATCTGCGGAACGCTCCGGATGAACGCCGAGGGAATAAAGCGCCTGGCATCCAAGGTGCTCGAAGCCTCGGCCGGCGTGGACGCCATCGTTGCCGAGATGGGGATCTCGGAGGCCGAGCTCGACGAGCTTGTCGGCAAGATAGAGAAGGCGCAGGCCACCGCCGACGAGGCCAAGCGTGAGCTGATAGAGGCCAACCTCAGGCTCGTGGTCTCGATAGCCAAGCGTTACAACAACCGCGGCCTGCAGTTCCTCGATCTCATCCAGGAGGGCAACATCGGCCTGATGAAGGCGGTCGAGAAGTTCGAATACCAACGCGGCTACAAGTTCTCGACCTACGCCACCTGGTGGATCCGCCAATCGATAACACGCGCGATCGCGGACCAGGCCCGCACGATCCGGATCCCGGTCCACATGATCGAGTCGATCAACAAGCTCATCCGCGCGACCAGGCAGTACGTGCAGGACAACGGCCGCGAGCCCACGGCCGAAGAGCTGGCCGAAGAGGTTTCGATGCCGGTCGACCGGGTTCGCCGGGTTCTCAAGATCTCACGCGAGCCGATATCGCTCGAGACCCCGATCGGAGACGAAGAGGACAGTCCGCTGAGCGATTTCATCGAGGACCAGCGTGCGATCTCTCCGCCCGAGGCCATCGTCAATATGAACCTGCAGGAACAGACCCGTAAGGTGCTGGCATCGCTCACCCCGCGCGAGGAGCAAGTGGTCCGGCTGAGGTTTGGAATTGGCGAGAAAACCGACCATACACTAGAAGAGGTCGGCAAGAGGTTCTCCGTCACGCGGGAACGCATACGGCAGATTGAAGCCAAGGCCTTGCGCAAGCTCAGGCTTCCCTCGCGCAGCAAAAAGTTGCGCGGTCTCATAGGATGACCGACCTACGGGCCCATAGCTCAGTTGGTCAGAGCAGGGGACTCATAATCCTCTGGTCCCAGGTTCGAGTCCTGGTGGGCCCACC
>CAYXZP010000016.1:0-16926 GCA_964469485.1 uncultured Myxococcales bacterium
GGCGGTGAAACAGTCTTGCAGGTCTTTGATCTTCCGGTAGGCGGAAAGGTTGGTGCTGGCCTGGCTCGAGGCCGAGCCGTTGCCGCCCGTGCCGAGCACGCCGGTGGCGGCTTCGTTGAGATCGAGACCGGCCGTGAACAGCCGGCCTTCGGCCCACACGATGATGGCCCTGATGTCGTCGTCGGCCGCTAGTTCCTCGAAGGCGCGTTTGATCTCGTAGAAGAAGGATATGCGCATGGCGTTGAGAGCCTCGGGCCGGTCGAGCACGATCTCCGCCACCGTCCCGTTGCGCTCTACCCTGATGCTTTCGTAACCCGTGTCTTGCATGTGTTTCTCTCTTGCTGGCCGATTGTCGGACCCGGGCGGTCCACAGTCAACCGTTTCCCTCATTGGCGCGAGCAACTATTATCACGGGCGCCATGGGACGTGACACGGATCCACCGGAGATAGACTGGGCGGAGGTCGAGGAAGAGGCCACCAGGATCCTGTGCGACTACATACGCATAGATACGACCAACCCTCCGGGCAACGAGGAGGCCGGGGCGCTCTTCTTGCAACAGATACTGGCCGGCGACGGCATCACGAGCCGGCTCCATGACGCAGGCGAAGGCCGCGTGTCGGTCTCGGCCCGCCTCGAGGGCAGGGGGGGCGACGGACTGAGACCCATTTGCCTCCTCTCGCACATCGACGTCGTTCCGGTCGAGCGTGACCACTGGACACGTGACCCTTTCGGCGGTGAACTCGTCGATGGCGTGATCTGGGGGCGCGGCGCCCTCGACATGAAAGGCATGGGCGTCATGGAGCTCATGGTCATGCTTCTGGCCAAACGCCACGGCCTCGAACTCGGCCGCGACCTTCTCTTTGTCGCTGTGGCCGACGAGGAGGCCGGCGGGCGCAAAGGTGTCCATTTTCTGATGGAGAACGCCCCCGAACTCTTTGACGCGGAGTTCGTGTTCAACGAGGGCGCCTACGGGTTCTCGAGCTTCATGGGCAAGCCGACCAAGCTCTTCGGGCTCGGGCTGAGCGAGAAGTGTCCTTGCTGGTTGCGTCTGAAGGCCAACGGAAGACCCGGGCATGCATCGGTGCCGCACGACGACAACGCTGTGGTAAAGCTCGTCAAGGCGCTGGCCCGGATCGAGGCCCGGCCTCCCGTCCCGCGGCTGACGGCCGAGGTCGACGGGATGATCCGGACGCTCAAAGAGAAAGGTCTTCTCGAGGAAGACCTCGACGCGTCCGATACCGAGACGCTGCTGCTGATGGGCAGCGTCGATCCCTATATCAAGGCGATCACGACCGACACCGTCAACGTCACCGGTCTGCGCGCGGGCCAGAAGCACAACGTCATCCCCGCGGCCGCGGAGGCCACCCTCGACTGCCGGCTTCTTCCGGACACCGATCCCGACGCCTTCGTCGAGGGGATCGAACGGATCATCGACGACGAGGACATAGAGGTCGAGCGTGTGCTCGAGCACATTTCGGGCCGATCCTCCGTGGACACCGTGGCTGTGTCGGTGATGAGCGAGGTAATCCGTGAGCGTTACGGGGAAGAGGGCGGCCTGATGCCGATGCTTTCTCCGGGCTTCACGGACTCGCACGCCTACCGCAGGTCGGGGGCGGACGCGTACGGGTTCATCCCCGCGCTCATAGACCGCGAGGAGCTGATGACCATCCACGGCCACGATGAACGCATCAGCCGGGAGAACCTCAGGCTCGGCACCGAGATCCTCTTCGAGGTCGTTACCAAACTGGCCGCCCGGCCGGGAAAATGATCCTCAGCCACGACGCTATCCTCACCGAGATCGGGTCGGGCAACATTTCCATCGATCCCTATGAAGAGGCCGCGGTCGGTCCGGCCTCGATCGACCTTCGTTTGGGCGGTGAACTGCGGGTCTTGGAGACCGGTGGCCAGGCGATCGACATCAGCGATGACATAGACGTGCGCGACCACTCGCGTGTCGTCGCGCTCGACGGGGGGTATGAACTGGCCCCGGGCGAGACCGTGTTGGGCATGACACACGAGCACGTGCGGCTGGCGGCCAACATCTCGGCGCGCCTGGAGGGGCGTTCACGCTTTGCCCGCGTCGGCCTGCTCGTGCACGTGTCGGCCGGCTTTGTAAGCCCCGGGGTGGTCAGCCCGGGCGGCGCCGACCGGCAGGTGGACGAGGTCTCCAACCTGGCCGCCCGCCCCTTGCGCCTGCTCGCCGGTACGAGGATCTGCCAGATGATATTCGAACGCACCGAGGGTTCAGCGCTGTACCGGGGGCGCTTCGCCGACCAGGACGAACTGTGACTCAGTGAACGCCGCTGCCCGGCACCAGCGAGTCGGGCTCGACACCGATGGACCGTACCGCCTCTTGCCAGAGGCTTTCGGGCGGCGTGTCGAATATGAGAGCCGCATCCACGTTGCTGTTGACCCACGAGCCTTCCGATAGCTCGCCCTCGAGCTGCGCGGGACCCCAGCCCGAATATCCCAACAGGAAACGCATTTTTTTCGGGGGGTCGGACGCAAGGTGCTCGAGAGCGTCGCGCGCCGAGGACAGATACAGACCGGGGCTGATCTCGCGGGTCAGTTTCTCTTCCAATCCCGAGACCCTCTCGTGAAGGAGCCACCCTGTCTCGGGTTGAACGGGACCGCCTATCCATGACGGTTCTTCGGGATTGCCCGACCACCCGATCTCTATCGAATCGAGCAGGTCGGCCAGCGGGGTCTCGGTAGGACGGTTGAGCACCAGGCCGAAGGAGCCTTCACCCTGGTGTTCGATCATCAACACCACGCTTCTGTGGAAATTGGGGTCGGCGAGTTGCGGCATCGCGATAAGAAGGCCGGGTGCGATCTGGATCTCCGAATCCACCACTACCTTTGTAGCCGTCGCCGGCCCTGCCGACAACACGGTTCGTCGAAGTGCGCACGTCGTGCTAAGCACCGTCGCCAATGGATTTCGGAGTAATGGTGCCGCAGGGCTGGCGCCTCGATCTGATGGGGGTCGATGGCGCGGCCGAGAAGTGGGAAACCTGCAAGCGGGTAAGCCGCCTGCTCGACGAGACGGGCTGGGCCTCCCTTTGGGTGTACGACCACTTCCATACTTTTCCGCGCAAGAAGGTAGAAGCGACCTTCGAGTCTTGGATGATGATGACGACGCTTGCCGAGATCACCAACCGCGCCCTCATCGGCCAAATGGTCACCTGCGCCCAATACCGCGAGCCCGCATATCTGGCCAAAGTGGCCGCATGCGTCGACGTGGCGAGCGGCGGGCGCCTGCAACTGGGCCTCGGCTCGGGTTGGTTCGAGGAAGAGTTCAACGCCTACGGTTACGACTTCCGTAGCAAGCGTGAACGTCTCGACCGCCTCGAGGAGTACCTTGAGGTCGTAAAGGCTTTGTGGAGCCGGGAATCGGCCGACTTCGAGGGGCGCCATTACCGTTTGCGCGAGGCCGTTTGCGAACCCAAGCCGTTGCAGAGCCCGGGGCCACCGGTTTGGATAGGCGGGCGCGGGCCCAAGATCCTACTCAGGCTCGTGGCTCAGTACGCCGATGTCTGGAACTACAATGGGCCCTTGGACGAGTTCACCGAGACCGTCGAGATCCTAAAGGGGCACTGCAAAGCCGTCGGGCGGGACTTCGACGAGATCCGCGTGACCGCGATGTCCGGGGGTATCGCCTACGACAGCGAGGCCGAGCTCGACGAGTTCTTCGAGCGCATCGAACCGCAGCGATTCAGGCGCGAGAGGTTCCTCGAGGCTGCCGCCTGCAAGGGTACGCGCGAGCAGTGCGCGGACTATCTCCGTTCGTGGAAGGATGCGGGTTGCCACGGGATGATTTTCTTCTTCCAGGACATCGCCACGGCGGGCGACGGCCGTTCCCAAGCCGAACGTTTCTGGGCCGACGTGTTACCGGGCGTCTAAGCGGCGCTTTCGAACAGCTCGCGGTAGAGCGCGCTGGCGGCCCGCTCGGCACCTTCTATGCAGTCTGGTATGCCGGGACCGCCGAGGTAGTTCCCGGTCAGAACGAACGCGGGAAGAGGGCCGGCGGCCGCCTCTATACGGGCAACGCGTTCGAGGTGGCCGGTCTCGTACTGGGGCATCGCCGCGCGGTGGCGGTGAACGACCGTGGCAATGGGTGCCGCCTCGATCCCGACGAGATCGGCGAGGTCACGGCGTACCGCTTCGGTCATGCCGGAGTCGGACAGTTCGAGGCTGGCCTCCGAGAGCGCGCCCCCGACGAAAGCCCTTAGCACGGCCTTGCCAGGTCCGGCGCGGCCGTCGAACTTCCTGTCCGCAAAGGTGCAGGCGATGACAGTACGGCCCTCGACGGCTGGAACGACGAAACCGGCGGCTTCGGGCAAGCCCGTCACCGCGGATGCTTCGTAGACGAGGTTGACCGTGGCCGTCGATGCGTAGCCGATGGCGGACAGCTCACGGGCGAGGCCGGCGTCGGTGGCCGTGAGCAGACCGGCGGCCTCGCGTGCGCCGAGCGCCAGGCAGAGCCCGTCGGCCCGTAGCGTCCCACCGCGGTGCTCGACACTCCAACCGTCCGGTGTACGGCTGACCCGCTCGACCGCGGACGAGGTCCTCAGGGCTCCGGGCGGCAGCTCTTCCGAGAGCCGGGTGACCAGACGCTCCATTCCCGAGGCCAGCGAGAGGAACATCGAATAGCGCGGCCCTGCGGCCTCGGAGATCCCTGGCTGCCGGTCCTTGGCTCGCATGCCGCGGACCACGCTTCCATGGTCGCGCTCCATTTCCAGGAAGCGCGGCATGGTCGCGCGGAGGCTCAGCCGTTCCGGGTCGGCCGTGTGGATACCGGCGACCATCGGTTGTGCCACGCGCTCGAGCGCTTCTCGTCCGAGACGCCGCCGGACAAAATCCGCGAGGCTCTCATCTTCGTCGCCGCGCTTGGCCGGCACCAGAGGTTCGAGGAGCAGGCGCAGTTTTCCCAGCGGTGAGAACAACGGGGAAGCCAGCGTCGGCAGCAGGCGCGATGGCGCCATAAGATAAAAGCCCTCGGGGACGGGCAGGAGCTTGCGGCCGCGCGCGATGTAGCTGCGGCGCGAGCTTTCCCGCGTGCCGATGATCTCGCCGGAGAGCCCGAGCTCTTCGCACAGTTCCCGGCCGCGCGGTTTTTCCGAGAGCATCGAGTCTGGGCCTGTCTCCAGAAGACAATCGCCGGCACGGAGGCTGTGGATCACGCCGCCGACCCGCTTGGAAGCGTCGAGGACTGTGAGTTCGAGCTCGTGGCCCTGCGCGGTGGCCTCCCGCTGCAGGCGGTAAGCGGCGGCAAGTCCGGAGATGCCGGCCCCGACGACGACGACCGATCTTTTCACACCGAGATTCCCAGTGAGAGGGCTTTGTCGACGAGGTCGGCGAGCATGGAGACGAAACGGGGGTGGTCGCCCACCGTCTTGGTCCTGAGCATGCGCAGGCCCGCCGCGCGCGCGACCCGTGCCGCCTCGGTGTCGAGATCGTAGAGAAGCTCGACGTTCTCGTTGACGAAACCCACCGGGGTCACTACCGCCGCGCGCTTGCCGCGCGCGGCCGCTTCTTTGAGCGCATCGCGCACGTCGGGTTCCAGCCAGCGCGTGTTGCGGTGTCCGCTACGGCTCTGAAAGGCAAGTATGGGTTCTTGTATGCCGAGCTCGGCCGCGACACGGCCCACCGTCTCGTTGTATTCGGTCACGTAAGGGCTCCGGTTGGCCGCCCGCAGCGGGATCGAATGTGCCGTGAATATCCAGGCGGCCTCGGCCGGGCCATAACTTTCGCGGTGGGCCAGCAGTTCCGATATCCGTTCGACGATGGCCTGGACGAAGCCCCTTTCGGCATGCCACGGTGCCACCGGTACCAGGGCGGGCGCGCCCGGGCCGACAAGGCGCAGCGCTTCGGCTATCGCGGTCTGGTAGCGCTCGGTGGATTCCGGACCCGAGTGCGGGGCCATGATGATGAGCGCGGCGCGCCGCACACCGTCGGTGGCCATCTTGCGAATGGTCGTCAACAGCGATGGGTTCCAGTTACGCATACCGACATAGAACGGCAGCTCTAGGCCGCGCCGGCTCAACTCGCCGCCCAACGCCTCGGCTTGGGCCCTGACGGATGCGTTGTAGGGCGAGCTCCCGACCTCGCGGTAATGCTCGGCGGCCTCCCGGAGCCGGGCGGCCGGTATGTCCCGGCCGCTTGCCACGCGGCGCAGGAACTCGTCAACGTCCCCGGGGCGTTCGGGCGCTCCGAAGCCCGCCAGCAGTATCGCGGTATCGCTTGTTTCCACCTGCGCAGGGTTCAGCGGGCGCTCAGTTCGTGTACGAGCTCGACCACCATGCGCGCATTGTCGACCGGCGTGGCCGGCAGCACGCCGTGGCCCAAGTTGAAGATGTGACCGGCCCGGCCGGCGGCCTCATCGAGGACGCCGGCTACAGCCTTCTCTATGGTGCCGCGGTCCTCGAGCAGGACGGCCGGGTCGAGATTGCCCTGGACGGCCAGTTCCGGGAACCGCTCCATGACCGGGCCGAGCTTGCTGCGGTGGTCAACCCCGAGCACCGATGCCCCGGCAGCGGCCATGTCATCGAGCAGGGCCCCGGTCTCGGTTCCGAAATGGATCACGGGCACAGCGGCCGGCAGCGCGGACACCAGGGCGGTCGTGTGCGGGAGCACGTATCGCCGGTAGTCGGCGGGTGTCAGGCAGCCCACCCAACTGTCGAATATCTGCACGGCGGCGGCACCGGCCTCGATCTGGCCATTGAGATATGCGGCCAGGGCTCGCGTCAGAAGGGCCATCATCGCGTTCCACGCGGACTCATCCTCGCGCATGAGGCGCTGGGTCTCGGTCCATTCCCTCGATGAGCCGCCCTCGACGATGTAGGAGGCCACCGTGAACGGCGCTCCCGAGAAACCTATGAGCGGGATGTCCTGCGCGAGCTGGCGCCGAGTTTCGCGTACGGCCTCGAACACGAAGCCAAGCGAGGTCTGCGGTTCGACCTCGCGCAGCCGGGCGACATCGGCGCCGCCGCGCACCACTCCTTCCAGGCGCGGCCCGCCACCCTGGCTGTAGCTCAGGCCCAGTCCCATGGGTTCGACTATCAACAGGATGTCCGAGAACAGGATCGCGGCATCGGCGCCGATACGGCCGGCGGCGGTGATGGCTACCTCCGCGGCGAGCTCGGGACGCTTGCACAGTTCGATGAACGGAACCTCTGCCCGGATCTGTCTGTACTCCTTCATGTAACGGCCGGCCTGGCGCATGAGCCACACCGGGCTGCGCTCGACCGGCTCGCGGCGGCAGGCGCGCATAAAGATGCCGTCGGCGGCCGCCACGGCTCCGCCGTCGTTCTTGGCGGCGGCGGGCACGGGAGCGGATGACTCGCGTTTCCTGGCCAGCATGGCCGCGGCCTGGGTCGCCGTTTCCTTGACGAGCAGGCCGAGCTTGGTGTGTGAAGGTTCGAAATCGACGTCAACGCCGCGCTCGCTGAGCGCCTCGCTACAGACCGGTCCTATCGAGCAGACCAGCAGGTGCTCGAGGGAACGCCGAAGATCACCCTCGATACCTTCATCTTCGGCCGCCCGGAAGACGTTGGTCACCTGGTTGGCGCTGGTGAACAGGGCGATGTCGGCCGTGCCGCCGACCATTTGCCTGAGCGCTGCGACCAGGGGGCCGCGGTCCTCGGGCATATCCCAGCGGTAGACTCGCACCGCGTCGACACGGGCGCCCGCTTCCTGCAAGGCCCGCAGGAACGGCTCGTTGGTCCTGCCGTACAGTTGAACGGCAACGCGGGCGCCCCGGAGCTTTATGCGCCGGTCGGCCGCCATGGCCTCGAGTATCTCGCGCCAGGTATTGGGCTCAGGGACGGTCAGGGTTATCGGGACCTCGAGTTCGCCGAGCGCCCGCACCGGCTTGGGGCCGCGTGCGACAACCACGGTCGAGGACAATGCCTCCACGAGACGGTCGCGCTCGTAGTCCGTCTCCATGGCGGCAAACAGGTAACGTGTGCCGACCCCGGTCATGAAGATCACGACATCGTAGTCTCCGGCCAGCAACTTGCGGCCGAAGTCACGGGCCTCGGGGTTCTTCTCGATCGGCACCTCGCGCATCGACGGTGCAACGATGGCCACCCCGCCCGACTTTTCCACAAGCCGACTGGTCTCGGCCGCCATACGGCTCTCGAAAGAGACCACCCGCAAGCCGCCGAATCCTCTTGCTCCGTGGTTCAACGCATTAAACCCTTTACATCGGTCAGATTAGGTCGGTGCTGGCGCAAAGGACAACCCACGGTCGGCGTGTGATAAAGGCGTTGACCACCGGTGGTGGTTCTGTGCTAGGCTCGCGGGCAAGACAGGGGCAAGCGAGTGAAGGTCCGAGATATCGCCAAGCTGAACGAGATCGAACTGCAGACGATCTCTCCCGAGCGTAGCGTGCAGGAAGCGGTGGCGCGCCTGGTCGAACACAACATAGGCGCCCTGCCGGTCTGTGATGACGAGGGCCGTTTGGCCGGTATCATAACCGAGCGCGATGTCTTGCGTCTGGTGGCCGGCGAGTCCGTTGCGGAAGCCATGGGCAAGACCGTCGGCGAGGTCATGACCCGCGAACTCGTCATCGGCGTTCCCGACGATGACATAGAGTACGTGATGCGCGTGATGACCGAGCACCGCATCCGGCACTTCCCTGTTCTCGACGGTGAACGGCTGGCCGGCATAATCTCCATCGGCGATGTGGTAAAGGCGAAGATGGAGGAGTCCACCACCGAGCTCCGTTTTCTGAGAGACTACGTCACGCAGTAGATCTCAGGCTTTGCGCCGCAGGTTGAACCCACGGGTCCTGACCATGCGGTCAAAACCCAGGTGCGACATGGTCAGCCCCACGCCGCTGTCCTTGCGACCGGCCCAGGGAAGGGCCGGGTCCAGGTGGTCGCAGCGGTTCATGAAGACCGTGCCGACCTCCAGCCGGTGCCCGAGCGCCTCGGCCGCCTTTTCGTCTGAGGTCCAAATGGAAGCGGTTAGCCCGTAACGCGAGTCGTTCACGCTGGCCACGGCCTCCTCGTCACCGTCTACCGCCGATAGGGCGGCCACCGGCGCGAAACTTTCTTCGGTCATCACCGCCATCGAGTGGTTCGTGTCGGCCAGCACGGTCGCCTCGAAATAACGCCCCCGGCCCTCCACCTGCACGGGCCGACCGCCGGCAAGCAGACGCGCACCCGCCGCCACCGCCTCTTCGACCTGCCGCCCGACGGCCTCCGCCGCACCCGGCTTGGCCATGGGGCCGAGCTTGGTGCCCTCGAGCAGCGGGTCGCCGACGGTCCAAAGCTTTGCCTGTTCGACGAGCGCGTCGAGGAAGCCGGCGTAGAGTCGACGGTCGACATAGACGCGTTCGACCGCACAGCAACTCTGGCCCGCATTGTAGAAGGCGCCTTCGGCGATGGCTGCGGCCGCGGCCTCGACGTCGGCATCGGCGCGCACATAGGCCGCGTCCTTGCCGCCGAGTTCGAGGCCGATGTCTATGAAACGGCCGGCGGCGGCGCGCGAGACCTCGCGACCACCCTCGACCGAGCCGGTGAAGGCGACGTAACCGATCTCCTCGTGGGCGATCAGGCTCGAGCTTGTCTCATGCGTGGCCGTTACCGCCTGGACCAGGCCCGGCGGAGCGCCGGCCTCGGCGAAGGCCCGCTCGAAGGCGCGCCCGCAAAGAGGCGTCCGGCTCGAATGTTTGAGTATGACCGCGTTGCCGGCCAGCAGCGCCGGCACCACCACGTTGACCGCGATCAGCAAGGGGTAGTTCCAGGCCGCGATGTCGAGGACGACCCCGACGGGAACCCGGTCTATGAAGCGCCGGGTATCGCCCTGGTCGGCCAACGGATAGCGCTCGAGCTGGGCGGCGGCCGCCTCCATCATGAAGCGGGCGCGATGTTCCATCGTGCGCAACTCGGCGCCGGCCTCGGCCAGCGGTTTGCCCATCTGCAGGGTGATCTCTCGGGTTATCCGGTCGGTGTCGGCCTTGAAGCGTTCCAGCATCGCGTCGCACAGGTCCACGCGCCGGTCGAGGTCGGCGTCCGCCCAGTCACGGGCCGCCGCGCTGGCGCGTGTCATTAGTGCCGGGATGCGGCCGGCCGCGAGAAATTCTTCCTCGACCACAGTCTCGCCCGTGGCGGGGTTGTCCACGCGTAGTCCAGCCATCAGGGGTCGCCTTCGAGAACACGCTCGAGTTCGTCGAGGACCGAGCGGATACCTTCGGCACCTTCCTTGAGTATGGTCCCGGGCAGGCTGACGCCTTCCCTGATGATCGTACCCGTTGCGTCGCTGCCCCCCTTGATGATCAGTTCGGCGGCGTTGGGGACGAGCTGCACCATCGTTTCGGCCAGTGCACGGGTTGGAACGGTGACGCGTGGATGCCTGAGCTTGCCCCGTATCGCGACGGCGATGTTGGTCCAGCCCTCCTTGTCACGCATGTGCGGCAGCAGGCTGCCGACCGAGAGCCAGGCGCGTTCGGCCCCGGGGCCGATACCGACCCAGGCCTGCAGGTCGAGGCTGCTGTCGAAGCCCACGCTGCCTTTCATTATCAAGCGTGCGTCCTTCCCGCCGAGCAACATGCGCTCGCTGCTCACCCGGCCGTCTCCGATCTCGAAGCTCCCGCCCGCGTTCTCGAGTTCGAGTGTGGCAAGCTCTTCCACGCCGACGGCGGCCGCAAGGGTGCGCAGTCCCTTGGAGCCGGAAATGCGACCGTGTGGTATGTCGATCTGTCCCTCTCCGGCCATGCTTTCGGTCGGCGCGCCTTCTGAGCGCAGGTCGAGCTTGCCCGATAGCGAACCGTCGATATTCAACTCCTTGTTCGTCGAGAGCATGGGGACCAGCCGTGAGAGGTCGATATCACGGACCGACAAGGATGCGGCGAAGCGTCGCTGCTCGCCGCTCAGCAGGCTTGCTTCGAAGTCGGCCCGGCCGCCGGCCACGGTCAGTTCGGCGCCGCTTATGCTCACGGCTTGTCCGGCCAGGCGGGCGCGCAGGCTCAGGTCTTTCGATACCAGGCGGCGGTGGCTGGCGCGCTCGGCTTTGGCACGAACCGAAAGGTCGCGTCTTTCGGGGCCGAGGATGCCGCGGGCATCGAGTTCGAGCCCGTCGAGTCCGCTGAGCACGGTTCCCGAGTCGTCGCTCAGGCTGATCCGGCCGTTGCGTATGGATATCCGCACCAGCGACCAGGACGCCGGCCGGTCGCCTGTGTCTCGGGCCGACAGTTCGTCGAACAGGGAGGCAAGGGCAAGGCGGCCATCGGCACCGCGTCTGAGTTCGACCGAGACTCCGTCGGCGGCCACGGAGGCGCCCGACACTTGGCGCCGCAGGAAAAGGGCCAGCCAGTCAAGACGTACCTCGAGACGCTCGGCCTCGAGGAAGGGGCGCTCGGCCCCGAAGCTCGGGTCCTCGCCGACCGTGAGCCCGCTGAAGCGCAAGCCACCGAGCCCGAATTCGAGCGAGTCCAGGCTTATACTGCGGCCGCTGGCCTCCTCGAAGGGACGGACTATGCGCGCCTCGATGAGGTCGGGGGTCAGGAGATAACGTCCGACCAGACGAGGCAGGACCATGGCCAGGGCCGCTACGGCCAGCACCAAGAACAACAGGAACACGGGCAGCGACAGTCCCGCCTGCCGTCTTGTTCCTTGTCTCATCTGGCCGCTCCTCCTTCCTTTGTTCTCGACGATAGCGCTACGGTCGGCTTCAATCGTTGACGAAGTTTCCCGGTCGTTTCTCGGCAAAGGCCGCCAACCCTTCGGCTAGGTCGCGGCTTGCCATGGCGCTCTGGCCGACCTCGCATTCTATACGAAGACCTTCGGCCAGGGGCCGGCCCGAGCCCATGAGCGTTGCCTGCTTGTCGGTTCTGAGCGCGGCCTGCGGATAGGCGGCCATCTCGCGCGCGATATCGAGGCTGCGCTCGACGGCACTGCCACGGGCGACGATATCGTTGGCCAATCCCATGCGGTAGGCCTCGGCCGAGTCGATGCGGCGCGCGCGCAGGATAAGGTCCATGGCATGGCCCATGCCGACGATGCGGGGCAGCCGCTGCGTGCCGCCATCGACGAGCGGGACGTTCCAGCGCCGGCATGCCACCCAGAACTCGGCGTTCTCGGATGCGACCCTCATGTCGCCGAGGCAAGCCAGTTCGAGGCCGCCGGCAAAGGCATAGCCGTTGACGGCGCAGATGATCGGTTTGTAGATATCGGTCCCGCGCGTGTAGCCCATGTAACCGCTACCGTGGCTGATGAAGCGGCGGCGCTCCGACAGCGAGGCGTCCGCGGCGGGTCCGAGCGTGTGGGCCGCCTTGAGGTCGGCACCCGAGCAGAACGAGGTGTCGCCCGCCCCCGTGAGAACGGCCACGTAAAGCTCATCGTCGTCCCGGAATCGGAGCCAGGCGGCCTCCAGGGCGGTAGCCGTCTCTCCGTCGACGCAGTTCATCTGGTCGGGACGGTTGATCGTAATCAGCAATGTCCTGTCGATCTTTTCGGTCAGTACTTTCGAGGCGGCGCTTTCAGGCATATCGTTATCCTCCTCCCGAGCTTCGAGACGGGCGATTTTGCCGATGCTGCGTTGCAAGTTAAAGGAAAGGCTGGCACAGGCTGCCACGGTGCCTGCGGCCAGCCCATACCAGTGCGGACCATAACGACAGCCAACCCGCGGACGATCCTCTTGGCCCTGCTCTTGACGGCCGTCGTGGCCGGCCCCGGCTGCAGGTCGGAGGAGGCCGCGCGCGGCCCGTCAGCAGGCCGTGACGCGGCGCCGGCGACCGAGCCCGCCCCCGGGCGCGACTGGAAGGTCGCCGAGAAACTTCCCGGCGCCTTGCCCTACGCATCTCGTTTGCGCGCCAAGCTGCGGGTGGCCTTGGCCGGGATGCCGGCCGCATACAAGCCGCGGACCCACCATCTGGAGCCCGGCGGCGGCCCGAGCTTCACCAACCGTCTGATTTTCGAGACGAGCCCCTATCTTCTCCAGCACGCTCATAATCCCGTGGATTGGTATTCCTGGGGAGATGAGGCCTTCGAGGCCGCCCGCCGCTTGGGCAGGCCCATCATGCTCAGCGTCGGTTACTCCACCTGCCATTGGTGCCATGTCATGGAGCGCGAGTCCTTCGAGGACACCGAGATCGCCGCCTTCCTCAACACTCACTATGTGGCCATCAAGGTGGACCGTGAGGAACGGCCCGACGTTGACGACGTTTATATGGACGCCGTGCGCGTTCTCTCGGGCGGAGGCGGCTGGCCGATGACGGTCATCATGACCCCCGACGGCAGGCCCTTCTTTGGCGGCACCTACTTCCCGGCCCGCGACGGCGACCGCGGCACCCGAATGGGATTCCTCACCATTCTCGAGCGCCTCTCGCATGCATACACCAACGACCGCGATGGCGTGGTGGCCAAGGCCGCCGACATCAGCGAGCGCCTGCTAAGGGCGGCCGCCCCGAGACGTCCCGGACAGGTTCCCGAAGCCGCTCCGCTTCGCAAGGCCTACGAGAGCCTGTCCAAGTCTTTCGACGCGGTTTACGGCGGCTTTGGGAAGGCGCCGAAGTTCCCGCGCAGCGTCACCCTCGAGTTCCTCATGCGTTACCATCGCCGGACTGGCGACGAACAGGCCCTGCACATGGCCGTTTACACCCTGGAACGGATGGCCGCGGGCGGCATCTACGACCACGTCGGCGGTGGGTTCCATCGATACTCGACGGATTCTCGTTGGCTGGTCCCCCACTTCGAGAAGATGCTCTATGACAATGCCCTGCTGGCGGTGGCCTATATCGAGGCCCACCAGTTGACCGGCCGGGATGATCTCGCGCGCGTGGCCGCTGAGATCCTCGAATACGTCGCGCGCGAGATGAGCGACGTCGAGGGCGGTTTCCACTCGGCCACCGATGCCGACAGCCCCACGCCGGAAGGTCATGAGGAGGAAGGCTATTTCTTCACCTGGACGCCCAAGGAGCTGGCCGCGCTTCTCGGGGACGACCTAGCCGCCCTGGTCGGTGAATATTATGCCGTCAGCGAGCGTGGCAACTTCGACGGACGTTCCATTCTCAATACGCCGAGGCCGCTGTCACGCGTGGCAAAACAATTCAGGATGCCGGCCGCCGAGGTTGACGCCGAGCTGACCGGCGCTCGCGAGGCCATGTACGCCGAGCGTGCCGGGCGGCCGCCGCCAGGCAAGGACGACAAGATCGTGGCGGCGTGGAACGGGCTGATGATCTCGGCCTTCGCGCGCGCCGCCCAGGTCTTCGGAAGGGACAAGTACGCAGTCCGGGCCGAACGCGCGGCCGCCTTCATCGTTGACCGCATGATGACCCGCGAGGGCCGGCTCCACCGTTCCTACCGTAACGGGCGCGCCCGCCACGACGGCATTCTCGACGATTACGCCTTCGTGACGGCCGGCATGCTCGACCTGTTCGAGACCACGCAGGACCTACGCTGGTTGGACGCGGCCCGCAGTTTGCAGGCCACGCTCGAGGAGTCTTTCTGGGACGAGGAGAACGGCGGTTTCTTTCTCACGGCCGACTTCGCCGAACCCCTGCTCACGCGCGACAAGCCCTACTACGACGGCGCCGAACCATCGGGCAACGCCGTTGCCGTGGCCAACATGCTGCGCCTCTACGAACTGACCACCGACGACGAGTACCTGGGTTTGGCCGAGATGAGCCTGGCCGCATTCTCGAGCGTGATAACGCGCAGTCCGACTGCTCTACCGAAGATGCTCTCGGCGCTCGACTACTATCTGGACAGTCCCAAGGAGATAGTCATCATCAAGCCCGACCGAAGTGCCGACATATGGGATTTCCGTGAGAAGCTGGCAACCGTTTTCCTTCCCAATCGTGTGCTTGTCGTTACCAACACGGCCGATGCCGGCGGCCGGATCACCGCGACCATTCCCTTGATCAAAGGCAAGGTTGCACGCGGCGGCAAGGTGACCGCCTACGTTTGCGAACGGCGGGTGTGCAAGCTGCCGACCTCCGACCCCGAAGTGTTTGCCGAGCAGATCTCGATCGTTCGGCCTTATCCCTGACCCTCAGTGCGCGGCGAGCTCGCCCGAACAGCTCGAACCGGCTCCTGCGGTACAGCCGAAGCAATGTGGGCCGGTGGCAATATCGAGTCCGCCGAGTTCGGAGAAGCTCGTGATGCTGTCTATGTGGCGGGTCCCGGCGGCGGCCAGGGGGATCTCGAGCATCTGGTTGAAATCGCAGTCATAGAGCGACCCCTCCCAGCCCACGCTCACGAGATCCCGGCACATGAGACCGTCCACGGTGGCCGCGTTGAAGTGGTTGACGAGCAAGCCGAGGTAGGACTCGTCCTGGCCGTTGCGGCGCAGCTGTTCGGCAAAGCGGGCGATCGGCATGTTGGTTATCGTGAAAAGGCCGTCGAAGAGGATGCCGAACCGGCTGTCGAGTTCTTCGTGGTATCGGGCTTCAAGCTCGGCCTGCGGCGGCGGCAGGCTCGGACCCAGCGGATTGTAGACCAGGTCCAGGCGTAGACCCGAGCCGGGCCGGCCGTAACCGAGGCCGTTTAACAGGCCGAGCGCCTTGATGCTGTCATCGAACACCCCCTGGCCCCGCTGCCTGTCGGTGTTCTCTGCCATATAGCAGGGCAAGGAGCAGATCAGGTCCACGCCGTTGGTGGCGAGGAAGGAGGGCAGCCACTGCATCCCGTCGGCAAAGAGGACCGTAAGGTTGCAGCGATCGATCACGCGACGGCCGCCGGCAAGGGACTCGACCAGGTAAGCGAAGTTCTCGTTGAGCTCGGGCGCGCCGCCGGTGATATCGACGGTGGTGATGGCCGGGCTGGCCTCTATGAGAGAGACGAGCCGGCGCGCGGTGGTTCGTTCCATGCGCTCGGTGCGCTTGGGGCCGGCATCGACATGGCAGTGGTGGCAAGCCTGGTTGCAGAGCTTGCCGACGTTGATCTGTACGGTGGTTGGCTCGCGCCTGAGCAGCGGGCCGAGCCCCTCGGCCCGTAACCTCCCGGCGAAGTCGACGGTCGTCAACGGGGGCGAAGTAGCGTCGAGAGGCTCTCGCGGCAGGTCCACATGACGTAGACCTGCATAAGCGCGAGCAGCCCGCCCAAGGCTATACCTCCTATGTCGAGAAAGAGGTGGAAGAGCACGATGTTCAACATCACCGGGGCGAGCACGACGAGCGCCAGGGGAACGAAGAGCCCGAGGACGAGCGCGGCACCGCAAAGTGCCTCTACGCCACCGAGAAAGGGGAAGAAGTAGCCCGACCCGGCCAATCCACCGAGGAAGGCTTTGGCCGCGTCTCCCTCGTGCGGGGGCGGCGAGAAGAAGTGGAAGATCTTGTTGAGACCGAAGACGAGCATGGCCGCACCGAGAAGTATGCGCACCGTCATTGCCGCTCTGCTGTTCATGTTGCCGGGTCCCCCTTTGCCGATAAAGGATTATCTCCCGCCGGTCAGGGTTGGAGCAAGCGGCTCGACCAGCGCCCTGCCCTGAGGACGAACAGCTCGCGGTGGTGCAGCCGTGGTTCGTGGCGTCGCCAGAACTCTATCTCGCGCGGCTGCAGCCGGTAGCCCGTCCAGCGTTCGGGGCGTGGCACTGGCGCGCCGCCGTAAGCGCGCTCGAGCCTTCTGACCTCGGCCAGCAGCTCGGCGCGCGAGCCAATGGGTCGGCTCTGCCGGGAGGCAAGGGAAGCGAGTTGGCTGGCGCGCGGCCGCTCGGCCCAGTAGCGGTCGGCCTCGGCGGCCGAAAGGAGACCGACGCGCCCGTCGACCCGCACCTGGCGGTCGGCAAGGTGCCAGTAAAAGGCCAGCGATGCGTTGGGGTTCGTGGCCAGGTGGCGGCCCTTGCGGCTCTCGGTGTTGGTGTAAAAGCTGAAGCCGCCGGCGCTCGTGTCCTTCAAAAGGACAAAGCGCACCGAGGGCCGCCCGCGCCCGTCGACGGTGGCCAGGGCGCCGGCCTCGGCTAGCGGCTCGCCGCGCTTGCGG
>CAYXZP010000016.1:16936-31159 GCA_964469485.1 uncultured Myxococcales bacterium
CAAGCCTTGAAGCGTGCCAGCGGGTCTACGGGGGCCGCCTTCATGGGGGGAATCTAGGCTCCAGGCCCCGGGTGGTCAAAAGCGGGGCTCTTGACAGGATATTGTTTACATTGTAAATAAAACCCCATGACCAGGCCCGCCCTGAGCGAGAGCGAACGCGACCTGCAGCGCGGCAGGGTGTTGGCGGCGGCCGAGCACCTGTTCGCCGAACGTGGCTATGAGGCCGTTACCATGCGCGCGCTTGCGGCCGAGCTGGGCTGCAGTCCGATGACGCCCTACCGCTACTTCGCCGATAAGGCCGAGATATTCGCCCTGGTGAGGGCCTCGGCCTTCTTGCGCTTCGCGGCCCTTCAAGAAGAGGCCGCCGGCGGGACCGCTAGCGTGACGGAGAGGCTGGCAAGGCTGGGGCGGGCCTACATCGATTTTGCGCATAAGGCCCCCGATGCCTACCGGGTGATCTTTGCGCTCGACCAAAGCGGCCAGGATGAGTATCCGACCCTTGCCGAGGCCGGCGTTCGTGCCTGGGGGCCGCTGCGGGCGCTCGTCGGCGAGGCCGTGGCCGAACAAGTGCTCGACGGCGACCCGGACACCCTGGCCCATCTGTTCTGGGCCGGGCTTCACGGGATAGTCACGCTTCACCTTGCGGGCAAGCTGGTCCAGGGCCGCCGGCTCGACGAGCTTGCCGAACCGATGCTCGCGATGATAAAGCGCGGGGCTTCGCGCCCTGAGGAGAACCAACGATGACACAGACAGCACTCAACACCGCAGATCCCCTGGCCGTGGCCGGCCTTGGGCCCGAACACTGGCTGGGGAACTCCTGGCGGCCCTCCCACGATGAGAAGGCCTACGAGATCACCCGTATCGAAGGCGAGATCCCACGGGAGCTCAACGGCACCCTTTTTCGCAACGGTCCCTCACAGCACATACTGCCCGAGGGTGGCTACGGGGCCCTGCATCTCTTCGACGGCGACGGCATGGTCCACGCTTTCCGTTTTGAGGATGGGCGGGTCGGTTATCGCGGACGTTTCGTGAGGAACGAGAGCTTCCTGGTCGAGGCCGAGGAGGGCCACTTCTGTATGAGTTCGGTCGGTGTCCATCTCGAAAACCCCACCGACCGCGTTTTCATGCGGCAGCAGCACAACACCAACGTCGTCTACCACGGCGGCAAGCTCATGGCCTTGGTCGAGAACGCCTGGCCCTTCGAGCTGGACGCTCCGAGCCTCGAGGCGCGCGGCGAGACCGACTTCGGCTCGCAGCGGCTCGGGATGAGCGTTAGCGCCCATCCGCATATCGACGGCCGCAGCGGGCAAATGATCATCCACGGTTACCAGCCTTTCGAGCCCTACTATCAGGTCTACGTGGTGGAACCCGACGGCCGGGCCTCCTTGGCCGAGCCCGTCGAGGCGCCCTATCCGGTCATGATGCACGACATGGCCATTACCGAGAACTACATGATCCTTCTGCTCTGCCCTGTCGTCATAGACGGTGACAAGTTGATGGCCGGCGGAAGCTTCGCCGATACGGTCAGCTGGCAGCCGGAAAAGGGGCTCAAGTTCGGCCTCCGGCGGCGTGAGGCGGGCAGTGCCGTGCGCTGGTTCGAGGCGCCCCAGCCGGCCTTCATGTTCCACACCGGCAACGCCTACGAAGAGGACGGCAAGATATACATGGATGCCTGCTCTTACCTCGACGGCGGCGCGCTGCTCGGCACGCTGGCCGGGGCCCGCACCGGACAGCCCGGAGCGGGGGCGGCTGCTTACCCGTATCTCTACGAGTTCGACCTCGAGGCCGGCACTTGCAGTGAGCAGCGTGTGGGTGAGCGCGGCGCCGAGTTCCCGCGCTTCGACGAGCGATTGGCCGGCCACAAGAACCGCTACGGCTATTCGCTGGTGGAGGGTGACAGTAGCTCACCACTGGCAGGGGGCGCGCTGTGCCGTTACGACCGCCAGGGTGGTCCGGCAGCCTACTGCGATCTCGGTGTGGGCCAGTTCCCCGGCGAGCCGGTGTTCGTGGCCCGTTCGGCCGAGGCCTCCGAGGACGATGGTTTCTTGCTCACCGTCGTGTACGATGCGCCCGAGGACGGGAGCTATCTGGCTGTGCTCGACGCGGCCAACCTAGCCGACGGCCCGCTGGTGCGGGCCAGGTTGGAGCATCGCATTCCGATGGGCTTCCACGGTAACTTCGCTAATGGCCTTCTCTGAGAAACTGTCCCGGCTGTCGGCGCGCGCGGCCCTGGCCGCGGCCGTCATAGGTCCCGCTCTATGCGTTGCCGGCCTGGTCGCTCCGATGACCGGGTTCGGGATCTTCGCCTTGAGCCTGCCGCTGGCCCTGGCCGCCGGTCTGGCCGCCGCCGTAGCCCTGGTAAGCGGCCGTGCAGCCGACCGCAGGGCCACCCGCCGCTCCCTGCTGCTCGCGCTCGTCGTACTCGCCCTGATGGTCGGTGCCGGTGGAGCGGGTCTCGGGAAGCCGCCGATAAACGACATCAGCACCGACACCGAGGACCCGCCCGCTTTCGCCAAAGCGTCCGAGCTCAAGGCCAACCGCGGCCGCGACATGTCGTATCCGGGTGCCGACTGCGCCCGGCAACAGCACGAGGCCTACCCCGGGCTGGCGCCGCTTGTGAGTTCCTGGCCGCCGGGCGAGGCAGTGGCCAAGGTGGAGGCGGTGCTTTTGACCCTGCCGCGCACCGAGATCACCGACCTCGATCCCGCCGCAGGACGGATCGAGGCGGTCTCGAGCACGCGCATCTTCCGTTTCGTCGACGACGTGGTGGTCAGGGTGCGGGCCGAGGGCGATGGCTCACGGATCGATGTCCGTTCCAAGTCCCGTGACGGCCGTGGCGATCTCGGCGCCAACGCCACCCGCATCCAGACCTTGTTGGAGCAGCTGCGGTGAGCAGCCCCAGCTACAGGCTCGAAGGTGAGACGGCCGTCATCACGCTGGACGACGGCAAGGCCAACGCGATCTCTTTCGCCGTCCTAGACGAACTCTCCCGGATGCTGGCCGCGGCCCGTGAGGAGGCCAAGGCCGTGGTCGTTATCGGACGTCCGGGGCGATTCTCGGGGGGCTTCGACCTCGCGGTGATGCGGGGCGACGACATCGGCGAGCTGGTGAGGCTGGTAAAGCAGGGTGCCCGTTTTCTCGTCGACCTCTATATGCACCCGCAGCCGGTGGTCATTGCGTGTACCGGACACGCGGTCGCGCTCGGCTCCCTCTTGGTCATGGTGGGAGACTACCGCCTTGCCGCGGCCGGCGATTTCAAGATCGGACTGAACGAGGTGGCCATCGGCATGGAGCTCCCCGACTTCGCGATACAGCTTGCCAAGGACCGGCTTTCCAATCGCCACCTCAGCGATGCGACCCTGCGAGCGCGGTTGTATGCGCCCGCGAACGCCGTCGATGCGGGCTACGTAGACGAGGTGGTCGACCCCGAGGCGTTGCTCGAGCGCGCCCTTGAAGAGGCGGCCAGCATGGGGGCGCTCCCAGAGCGCGCCTTCGCCAAGAGCAAGGAGGTCCTTCGCTCGGCGACTGCGGCGCGCCTGCTGGCCAAGCTCGACGAAGACCTCGACTGACGATCTTGGCGAACGGACTCGAATCATTCGGGCTCAGGCCCGGCCGCAAGCTCGCGCGCAAGTACATCGTCGGCGAACTTCTCGGCCAGGGCTGGGAAGGCGAGGTCTACCACGTGACCGAGGCCGTGACCGGCATAGAGCGCGCGGCCAAGTTCTTCTACCCCAAACGCAACCCGCGCAACCGGGCGATCAACGTCTATGCCAAGAAACTGAACAAACTGCGCGACTGCTCGATACTTATCCAGTACCACACTCAGGAGTCCTTCCGCTGGCACGGCCAGGAGATACCCTTTTTAGTGAGCGAGTACGTGCGCGGAGAGCTTCTCACGGAAATGCTCAACCACCAGCGCGGCAAGAGGCTTCATTCCTTCGAGGCGCTACACCTTCTCTATGCGCTCACCTGCGGCGTCGAGGAGATGCACCGCCAGGGCGAGTACCACGGGGACCTTCACTCGGACAACATCATCGTGAACCGCCGCGGACTCGGCTTCCGCGTCAAGGTCGTCGACATGTTCCATTGGGGGCGGGCCACCCGCGAGCACTTCGACGACGACGTGTGTTCCCTGGTGCGCATCCTCTATGATGCCACCGGCGGGGCGTCCCGCTACGTCAATCAGCCGCCGGAGATAAAAAAGATCTGCTGCGGGCTCAAAAGGTCTCTCATCACCAAGAAGTTCAGGAACGTCGGGCGCTTGCGCGGCCATCTCGAGACCATGTCCTGAAAGATGACTACGGCGCGCAAGGTCAAGTTCACCGTTTACTCCGACCCGCTTTGACCCTGGTGTTATGTGGCGGCCGTCGGTCTTGCCCAGGTAGCCAGCGAATACCGAGACAGGCTAGAGATAGAGTGGCGGAGTTTTCTGCTGCGGCCCCGGCCCGAGCCCAAGCCGCTCGATAAGTTCCGGCGCTATACGCAGTCGTGGCGGCGGCCGGCCTCGGTTCCCGGCGCCCCCGAGTTCAGGGAGTGGGCCACCGACAACCCTGCGCCCTCCCACTCGGTCCCCGGGCATCTGGCGCTGAAGGCGGCCGCCCGCCAGGGCGCCTTCGAGCCCTACCATCTCGCGCTCATGAAGGCCTACTTCTACGACAACCGGGATGTGAGCGACGCCGCCACCGCGCTCGATGTGGCCCGTGACTGCGGTCTGGACGACGGCGCCTTCGCGCGCGACATGGACGACCTCACCGCGGCCGAGGCGGTCGTGGCCGAGCATACCGAGGCAACCCGGGCCGGGATCACGAGCGTTCCGACGGTCCTTGTCGACGGGGTACTGTCGATCCCCGGCGCGCAGGACCTCTGCTTCTACCGTCACGTGGTGGAAAAGCGTCTGGCCCAGGACAGCTAGAACAAGGCTTGCTAGAAGCAGTCGAGGATGCGGCCGACTATGCCGTCGGTCTGCGGAAGCGAGGCGGTCTCCAACTCGCGGCTGCCTGCGATAGGCACGTCGTCGCCCGCGATGCGCTCGTGGCGGATGGCCGGCGCGGCCGCGCGTGTACGCAGTTGCTCGTAGCGGGCCACCATCTCGGCCGCCCAGCCGCCGGTGGGACTGGCCTCTTCGCCGTATACACAGAGCGTGGGCTTGCGGGTCTCGAAGATGCGTTCGAGGTGGCCGGTGGGAACCGGCGATAGCTGTGTGGTGACGGCCAGGTCGACGAAGAGCCCCTCGTCGTCACGAAGCTTTTCAACGGCCTCCAGGCAGAAGGGCGTCATCGTGCCGTAACAGTGCAGTATGGCGTCGGGGCTAGTGCCGGCCTCGTCGTGGTGCAGGTAGGTGGTGGGGAAGGGTCCGGCTGGGTCGGCGATAAGCTCCATGGAAGCGCCCGCGACCTCGGTTACCAGCTGGCGTCCGTAACAAAGCTTGCTCTCAATGAAGACCACCGGATCTTCGCAGTCTAGTGTGGCCTGCCGCAGCAGCGCCCCCGGGTCGCCGGCTATGTGCGGGGCGACGACCATGAGCCCGGGAACGCCGATGAAGTGTTTCTCGAGCGACTGGCTATGGGTGGGTCCGTAACCCCGGCGGGCACCCACCGGGGCGCGGATCACGGAGGGGACACGCACGCCCTCGTTGTACATCCAGCGGAACTTGGCCGCGTGGTTGATCAGCTGGTCGGCGGCGAGCGCCAGGAAGTCTCCGAACATTATCTCCGCCACCGGGCGCAGACCGCGCATGGCCATGCCGCTTGCCATCCCGACAATGGCCGATTCCGATATGGGGGTGGTAAGCACCCGCTCCGGGAAACGGTCGGACAGACCCTTGGTGACCTTGAAAGCACCGCCGTAGGGGTCGAGGATGTCCTCGCCGATGATGACCACGCGCTCGTCGGTCTCCATCATTTCGTGGAGCGCCTGGTTGAGAGAGAACAGGGCCGTTGCGGGCCTGTCCTCCGCTTTGGCCGCGCTAGGCTTCATAGACGTGTGCGGCAAGCGCCTTCTCGCGCGCGCTTTCGACGAGAGCCGCCGTGGCGGTCTCGAGAGCTTCGATCTCAGCGCCGAGGTTCTTGCCGAGGACCTTCAAGGGGTCACGCTGCCAGGCATCCTCTATCTCGGCCTCCTCGCGGTTGTCATCGCCCTTGCTGTGGGGCCCCAGCCGGTAGTCCTCGATGACCAGGCAACGCGGGCGCGAGTCCTTGCGGATGGCATCGACCAGACCGGTGGCCGCCTCGCGCACAACGCGTACGTCGGTGGTCTTGTGTTCTTCGGTCTCAATTCCGAAGGCCTCGGGCCGCGCCGTTATCGAGCCGGCGATCTGCAGCTGGTACGGGGTGCTCTGGGCGTAGTGGTTGTTCTCGATGATGAAGAGCACGGGAAGCTCCCACAGCGAGGCCAGGTTCATCGACTCGTAGACCGCTCCCTCTCCGAGCGTGCCGTCGCCGAGGAACACGACGGCAACCGCGTTGTTGCCCCGCATCTTCTCGGCCAGCGCCATGCCCGCGGTCACCGGTGTTATGCCGCCCTGTACGCCGTTGGAGTAAAAGTTCCGCTCGTAGAGATGCTGGCTTCCGCCGCGTCCGCCGACCACGCCGCCGGGTTTGCCCATGACCTCGAGGTATAGCCGTTCGAGCTGTCCGCAATAGGCCAGATAGTGTCCGTGACCGCGGTGGTTGCTGAAGACTATGTCGGTCGCCAGGTCGAGGGCCGAGAGGACCCCCACGGCGGTTGCTTCCTGTCCGAGGCATGTGTGCGTGGTACCGACCAGCAGTCCCTTGTCGAACATAGCCAGCAGCGACTGTTCGAACTGGCGGATGGCCGACATGAGCGAGTACAGCTCGGTCTCCCCGGAGCTGCGGTCGCAGGTGGGTGCCGCGATGCCCTTGTCGACGGGCTGGCTCACTCGAGCATGTTCTCCATCTCGCTTACGAGGCTGTCGAGGAAGTCGGCGGCGTACATGCCGTCGCACAACTGATGGTCGTAACTCAAGGTTAACGTGGCCACCGGCCGCTCAGCAAGGCTACCGTCGACGAGGGCCACCGTGGTGCGCTCGCCCGAGATGGCCAGGATGGCCGATTGGTAACGGTTGGGGAGGGCGACGAAACGTGTCACCGAGCTGCTCGCTATATGCGAGACCGTGAAGCAGGCCCCTTCGAGGTCCGCGGGTTTTAGCTGGCCGCGATTGACGGCCAAGGTCGACTCCAGGCAGGCCTTGCCCGTGGCGGCCAGGTCGAGTTTGTCGACCTCACGCACGACCGGGGTGAACAGCTTGCCGTCCGGCGTCCTTACCACCAGTGCCACGTTGACGGATCTGTAAGCGTAAACGTGTCCGCCTTCGACGAAGCTTCGAAGCCGTGGGTAGCCTGGCAAGGCGCGTCCGAGCCCGGCGATGGCCAGATGCAATATGCTGACCATGGTCTTGTTGGCGCGCGCACGCGCGAGTCCGGCATTGATGCGGGTGAGGTCCACTTCGCGGTCGAGGCTGGTAAGCAGCAGGCTGTCGACCGAACGGCGCAGGTTGTCGGCCACAGAGCGCTCGTGGCGCGAGAGCGGGCCTTCGTCTTCCACGAGTTCGAGAAGACCGGCTGGGAGGGCCGGCTCGGCCCCCGAGCCCTTGTGTTCGAGATAACGACGTACGTCGCTTTCTTTGATCGACCCGCGCACGCCCAGGGCCGCGACCTCTTCAAGCCCCACGCCGTGTTCGGCGGCCAGCGCGCGGGCGCTCGGCGTTGCCCGCGGTGCCCCGCGAGCCTTCTTTGTTTCCGCCTTGCGGGCTTCCTTCTCTTCGCCGGCTAGCTGGGCCTCGATAGCGGCCAGGTCGGGACCGATCAGACCTATACGCTCGCCGACCTTCACGGTGGCCGAGGCCTCGGCCGTTTGGAAGAGCACGCCTTCGTGTTCGGCCTCCAGCTCGGCCGTGCTCTTGGATGTCTCGATCTCGCATATGGCCTGGCCGGCTGTCACATCGGTGCCCTGTTCGACAAGCCACTCGAGCAAGACCGCGGTCTCGTCGTTGACGTTGAGCTGCGGCATCACGATGTCGTGGATCTCGGCCATGGTCCGGTTCTATGGGCGGGTAATGCGGCTTGTTGTCTGCCGCTTTTCGTGGCGGACAGCCTAGTAGTATATCATGGCCAGTCCTGCGCAATGGAAGTCGCCTCCCTGTACAAGGACCCGGCCAACTGGCCGGTGCTGTCGGCCGAAACCTTTCCGACGGAGAACTTCCGTTCGATAGACCGGATACTGGCGGCCGTCGAGGAACTAATTCCGCGCGGCATCAGCGTGGTGACCACGACTTGGGGGGCCCTTGGCAGCCCGCGCGGCGGGACCGCCTCGATATGCCGCATCATCCACGAAAGGTTCGACATCCCGACGGTCGTCCACCTCAACATCCAGGGCAAGACGCGCGGAGACATAGAGAACATCCTGCGTTCTCTTCACCTCGACGGCCTCCACAACATCTTGGCGCTCGGAGGAGATCCGCCCGCCGGCCGCACCGACCATGTGCCGGCCGAGCTTCGCCACCGCCATGCCACCGACCTGGTGGCCCAGATCGCCGCGATGAACCGGGGGGTCTGGCTCGATGGCGACGGCACCGCGGGGCGCGAAGGCATCGAGACCCGCTTCGGCGTAGGGGTGGCCGGCTTCCCCGAGGTACATCCCGACGACTTCGTCGAGGCCGACGGTGTGGAGGCCAGCCGGGAGCGTTATCTGGTCCATCTCAAGGCCAAGGTGGATGCCGGCGCCGATTATGTCGTGTGTCAGATGATATTCGACGACCGTCTCTACTTCGACTTCGTCGAGGCCGCCCGCAGCGCTGGCATCGAGGTGCCGATCGTTCCCGGCATCCTGCCGCTTGACCGCTGGCGGCAGGCCGAGCGTTTCATAGGACCCGAGCTGAGGATCTCCATGCCCGAGGAGATCGCCGATAGGTTGCGTTCGGCCGGCTCGGACGAAGATCAGGCCGGCATAGCCGAGCAACACATGGGCGCTGTGGTGCGCCGCCTGCTCGAGGCCGGCGTGCCGGGCGTCCACTTCTACTGCATGAACCGCTCGGGACCGACCGCGCGCGTGCTCGAACTGGCCACCGCCTGAGCTCAGGCTCGAATAGGCGCCGGCCCGGCTGCGTCATCCAATAGGGGCGGCCTTGCGCGCTCCGATGCAGTGCTTAAGTTCAAAGGCGTGGACGTGAAAGAGGTTAAACAACGCGACGAGGGTCCGGCGGAGGGCGGCAAGGCCGAACAGGTGCTTGCGGCCGAGTCCCCGTTGCGCGCGGCCGCCAAAGCCCTGCGCGCCAAGGCCGATCCCCGCGCTCTTGCGCTCGGTGCGGGACTGCAGTCTCTTTGGAAGCGGCTCTTTCCCTTGCTCGGCGTAACGCCGGCACGGGCCGGCGAGTATCCCGGCGTATTCAAGGTGGAGGCGGGCGACCGCCCGGGCGAGGCCCTGGTCCAGATAGAGCTTCCCGACCAGCCCTACCAGCCCGGCCGTGCCTCCGGGATGGAGCGTGTGATCACGCTTGCCGTCCGGCTCGAGCACGACCACCGCCTGCTCGGCGACCGCTACTACTGCGTCGATTGCGAGGTCCCGGCCGAAGACACGCGGCACTGACGCGCGAAGTCGCGCGCGAGATGCCGATGCGCTTGCCGACGCTTATATCGGGTACCGAGCGCCGCGCCACAAGATAGATACAGTCCTTGCCCTTGGCCGAACGTACCAGGCGGGTGCCGTCGTCATCGGCCGTGATCGACAGGGCCTGGCAGAGTTTGCCCGGGCCGTTGTGGGGATAGGCCTCGGTCTCGACTATGCGGCCGCGCATCACCACGCCCTTGCTCATACGGACCAGCCTTGCCCCGAGAAGTCCGGGGGCCGCCCGGCCTTCACCTGGGCGGTCGGCTGTGGGACAATCCCTTCGTGCCGCTTCACCACCGTATCTGCAATCTCTGCGAGGCCTGCTGCGGCGTCCTGATAGAGACCGAGGGCCAGCGGGTCGTCTCGGTGGTCGGCGACCCGGACGATCCCTTTTCCAAGGGTCACATCTGTCCCAAGGCATATGCGCTCAAGGACCTGCATGAGGACCCCGACCGGCTGACCCGTCCGCTTCTTCGCCAGGGCGACCAGTGGCAAGAGCTATCCTGGGACGAGGCCATCGAGCAGGCCGCCCAGGGGCTTCACGGCGTGCAAGAGCGGCACGGCCGCGACGGTGTGGCCACATATCTCGGCAACCCGACGGTCCACAACCTGGCGGCCACGCTCGGTGGGCCTACTTTCATACGGGCGCTCGGTAGCCGGGTGCGCTTCAGCGCATCCTCGCTCGACCAGTTCCCGCGCATGCTGGCCTCATACTTTGTCTACGGAATGCAGCTCGGCTTCCCGATACCCGACATCGATCATACGGATTTCTTTCTCATCCTCGGCGGCAACCCGCTTGTCTCGAACGGCAGCCTGATGACGGCCCCAGACATGAAGCGGCGGCTTCGCGAGATCCGCGGCCGCGGCGGCCGGGTCGTCGTGGTGGACCCGCGCCGGACCGAGACGGCCGATGTCTCCGACGAGCATTTTTTCATAAGGCCGGGCACCGACGCGCTGTTGCTGGCGGCGATGCTCAACACGGTCTTTGCCGAAGGTCTGGTCAGCCTGGGGGCCTGCCAGGGCAGAACCGACGGGTTGGAGCAACTCGAGGACGCAGTGAAAGCGCTTACGCCGGAGGCGGCAAGCCGCCCGACCGGCATCGATGCCGAAGATATAAGGCGGCTCACACGCGAGTTCGCGGCCGCGCCCACCGCTGCTTGTTACGGGCGGGTGGGCACCTGTCTTCAGTCCTTCGGCAGCCTAGCCAACTTTCTCATCGACGCCTTGAACGTCACCACCGGCCGCATCGACCGGCGCGGCGGGATGCTCTTTACCCGCCCGGCCGCCGGCGCGGGCTCACGCGGACACTACGGGCGCTGGCGCTCGCGCATCCGCGGCACGGCCGAGTTCAGCGGCGAGCTTCCCACGGCCAGCCTCGCCGAGGAGATCGAGACCGAGGGCGAGGGGCAGGTTCGTGCGATGTTCACGCTGGCCGGCAACCCGGTGCTCTCGGCCCCCAACGGGCGCCGGCTCGACCGCGCGCTGGAAAGGCTGGAGTTCATGGTCTCGGTCGACCCGGCCATCAACGAGACCACGCGCCACGCCGACGTGATACTGCCGCCGCGGTCCGCACTCGAGAACGATCAGTACTCGCTGGCCTTCAACGCGCTTTCGGTTCGAAACGTGGCCAAGTTCAGCCGTCCGGTGTTCGAACCGGAGGCCGATAGCCTGAGCGAGTGGGAGATCCTCGGGCGCCTGGCCACGCGTCTCGACGAACTTCGCGGCGGTGACGGTTCGGCGTCAACGATGTTCGCGGCAAGCCCGGCCGAGATCATCGACATGATGCTGGCTGGCGGCCCCTACGACCTCACCGTGGATAAACTTCTCGAGCAACCTTCGGGCGTCGACCTCGGCGCGCTCGAGGAGGGCGGCTTGGAACGTGGCGCCATCGGCCACGAAAACGGGCGGCTCGGTCTGTTCAACGAACACATCGCGTCCGAACTCTTGCGGCTCGGCGAAGAGCTCGACGATCTCGATGAATTACCCGAGTTCACGCTTATCGGACGCCGCCAGCTGCGCTCGAACAATTCCTGGATGCACAACTGCCCGAGTCTGATGAAGGGACGCGACCGTTGTACCTTGCTCGTTCACCCGGCCGATGCCGAGCGCTGCGGTATCAGCGACGGCGCGCGCGTGAGCGTGAAAAGCCGGGTCGGAACCGAAGAGGCAACCGCCGAGCTGAGCGACGAGATCATGCCGGGCGTGGTAAGCCTCCCGCACGGCTTCGGAC
Organism: uncultured Myxococcales bacterium; assembly: GCA_964469485.1. Lineage (GTDB taxonomy): Bacteria > Desulfobacterota > Binatia > UBA1149 > CAYXZP01 > CAYXZP01. Next base: position 28,791 of record CAYXZP010000016.1, read on the forward strand.
ACAGCCGTCCGGGGCTCAGAATGGCGGTGGCCGCGCGCCGTCCGGGTAGCTCGATCAATGATCTTACCGACGACGGTCCGATAGAGGCCCTGCTCGGCAATGCCGTGATGAACGGCGTACCCGTCGAACTGTCCCCGCTCTGAAAAAAACGCTTGACGGTCGTACCTCGGGAGGAGTAGCCTCTGCTTGCCCGGCCCGAACGGTCGGAAAAGTGGCCGCCGGGTCTCGGGAAATAGGACGCCCTACAGAGGCGTACTGCGGGAGGCCGGTATCGCCGGTCTCGTTCTGGAGGCAAGGAGACGACCCTTGTCTCCAGAACATATTTAGGGCCGTGGCGCGCGCTTCACACGTTCTTCACCACTACATCTGACTGGTTCTCGTGGCGCCGGCCCCTTCATCGAGCTGAGCCAGCTCGGACTCGATCGCAGCGGCCAGGCCCGGGCCGTCAAGGTGCGTCAGGTTTTCGAGGAAGGCGGCGTGCGGTCGCCCGCGCCGGTAACCGGGTTCACGGGAGGGATGTCTCAGCGCCCCCGACATGAGTTCGATATCGGCCGCCACCGTGGACAAGCACGGCCCCCCTTATCTTGCGTATCGCCAGTCCTCCGACCTTGCGGTCGCCGCGCATCAGGTCTCCGCTCGGGTCGCGTTCGAGATCGAGGAGGGTCGAGAGCATCGAGGTAACCAACTCGCGGGCCGCCGAGACCGGATGAGCGCCCGAGAGCAGGTGTTCGGGAAGGGCCACGGCCCACTGAAGGGTGCCCGGTCCGACCATCACGCTGCCACCCCCCGAGAAGCGACGAATGACAGGGATGCCATGGCGCCCGCAGAACTCAAGATCGATGTCGGCTTCGACCCTTGAACCGCGGCCGGCCACGACCGCATAGGAGTCGAGTTGCCAGAGCCGCGACGCCGGGCAGCCGCTCGTGGCCGTCCGTTCGAGCAGTTCGCGGTCGGCGGCCAGCTCTTTTTCTACCGCCGTTCTTGTCTGGGCCCTCACGCGGCCTCGCCCCCGGTTACCTGGTGAAGGAAGCCGAGCAGAAGTTCGTTGAAGCGCGCGGCGGTCTCCGTCATGGGTTCACGTGCCGCGCCGGTCATAAGCTCGAGCCGTGAGTTGGCCAGTCCCTCAGCGGTGCGTTCCGCGTTGGCCACGGCGGCCAACAGGTCATTGGTGCCGGCTATGACCAGAGCCGGGACGCGGATCGTCGCAATGGCTTCGAGCCGGCCGGCATCGCCGTCGGGCGAGACCAGGACCAGGCCGCATACCTTCGCGGGCAGGCTACGGGCGACCTCGAGAGCCACGGACGCACCCATGCCCGAGCCCACAAGCGTGGCCGGGGCGCCGGCATGGGCCCCGAGAAACTTCGAGATGCGGGCGGCGAGCGTGGCGACCGAGCTGTCAGAGGCGCAGTCGATGAGAACCAAGGAGTAGCGGGGCAGCAGGACCTCGGTCTGAGCCGACCACTGGGCGCGGTCGCGGGCGAAGTCGGGGATCAGGCATACCGGTGGACCGCTGCCTCGAAGTTCCACAGTCGGGCCGATCTCTACAAAGGCCATCCTTATACTTGTGCGCCTTTTGACCCCCCCCTTGCAACGCTGCGGGTCTTTTGGCTATCGCTTGGGCCCGTGGACCTGGACGGTTCAGCTAATATCGCGTTCGGGCATGGGCTGCGTGCGGCGGCGAAGCGGCTTGGCATGTTCGGCTATGAGGCCGGCGTTGTCCTCGCTGTAGGAGAAACAGGTGTTGCGCATGCCGGGGATGGACTCGAGCACGCCACGGTGACGGGCCGGCGGATCGTCGGGGCCATCCTTGACCGCATCCGGGAGCGAGGCGAAGAAGCGCACGAAGTGCAGCTGGTAGGCGGCCTGGGCGATCTCGACGACCAGTTCCGATATGCGGTGGCAGCCCGAGGGTCCGCCCACGCGACGGCGCGCGTCCACGGTGAAGCCGCGTTCGACCTTCATGCCGACCAAGGACTCGATGCGCGGGTGAGTCATGTTGCAGACCTCGGTGAACGGTCCCCCGCGCACCTCGGCCCTTGCCGCGGTTATTTCGAGCGAAGGATGAACGATCTCGATCTCGGCGTGCACGTCGTGGACCTCGTCCTGCAGGAAGGCCTCTATAAGGAAGCGGTCGCCGTCGATGCCGTCGAGCGGATAGATGTTGGTCTCCTTGGTGCGGTGGTAGATCGCGCTTATTTTGCTCATCTGTGACGACCCTTGGGCCCGGCGGCCTAACGCGAATTCCGGTATTCGGACGCCTTTTCGGCCAGGCCCTTTTCGATGGCCTCCTGGGCCGTGTAGCCGTGTTCGTCGGCGTAACGGCGCACGTCCTCGGTGATCTTCATCGAGCAGAACTTCGGTCCGCACAT
>CAYXZP010000017.1:0-30180 GCA_964469485.1 uncultured Myxococcales bacterium
CTTCGCATGTACCTCAAGTGGGCCGAGCGGCGCGGCTTCACATCCAGGATAATCGAGTACAGCCCAGGCGAGGGGGCCGGACTCAAAGCGGCCACCTTCACGGTCGATGGAGAGTGCGCCTACGGCTACATGAGCGCGGAGTCGGGCATACACCGACTCGTGCGTATCTCGCCCTTCGACAACGCCCAACGGCGCCACACGTCTTTCGCCTCCGTGTACGTGTTCCCGGAGATCGACGACACGATCGAGGTCGAGATAAACGACGACGACCTGCGCGTGGATACCTTCCGTGCCAGCGGCGCCGGCGGCCAGCACGTCAACAAGACCGACTCGGCCGTTCGCCTCACACACGAACCGACCGGAATCGTGGTTGTGTGCCAGAACGAGCGCTCACAGCACAAGAACAAGGCCATGGCCATGAAGATCCTGCGCGCCCGTATCTACGAGTATGAAAGGAAGAAACAGGAAGAACGCATGGCCAAGATAGGGCCGGCCAAGCAGGACGCGGCCTTCGGCAGTCAGATCCGTTCCTACGTCCTGCACCCCTACCGGCTGGTCAAGGACCTGAGGACCGGCGTCGAGGTGGGCAACGCCGATGCCGTGCTCGACGGTGACCTCGACGGCTTCATCGAGGCCTATCTGATGCAAAAGGGTAGTTAGAGCGCGCGGCTCAGCGCCCGCTGCATTCGCAGCGCCGCCTCGTCGAGTTCCGCGTCGCTTATGACCAGCGGGGGGGCCAACCGCAGCACCCGGTCGTCGTGCAGGGTCCAACCCAGGATGAGACCTTCGGCGCGGCACTCTCTCACGAAACGCTCGGCGCGGGCCGGTTCGTCCATTACCAGGCCGATCAGCAATCCGGCGCGCCTCGTCGTCTCGAGGGCGGGCCCGGCCAGCACTGTGGCCAGGCGTTCTTCAAAACGCGCACCCGCGCGCTCGGCGCGTTCGGGCAGTCGCTGTTCCGTGATCAGCTCTAGCGAGCCCAGGCCGGCGGCGGCCGACAGCGGGTGGCCGCCGAAGGTCGTCACGTGGCCGAGCTCGGGCTCGGTCGACAGGCTTGCCATCAGCTCACGCGAGGCGATGAAGGCACCCAGCGGCAAGCCGCCGCCCAGGGCCTTTGCCAGGATGAGTATGTCGGGGACGACCCCGTCGCGTTCGAAGGCGAACATCGTGCCGGTGCGGCCCAAGCCGGTGATCACCTCGTCGAATATGAGCAGGCTGCCCGTCTCGGTGCAGCGCCCGGCCAGCGCCGCCAAGAAACCGGGGCCGGGGACGATGACGCCGGCCTCGGCCTGCACCGGTTCGACGATGACCGCGGCCGTGGAAGCGTCGATCGCTGCGAGTCCTTCGTGGTCGTCCATTGTGAGGAAGCCGACATCGGGCAGCAGCGGTTCGAAGGGATCGCGGTAGTGCGGGTTGCCGCCCACCGAGACGGCACCGAGCGTGTCGCCGTGAAAACCGCCGCGAAAGGCCATCAGCCGGCTTCTCGAGGTGGCCTTGCGCGCCATCTTGAGCGCGCCCTCGACGGCCTCCGTGCCTGAATTGGTGAAGTAGACGCATCCGAGCGTCTTCGGGAGAAGCTCGGCCAGGCGCCGGGCCAGCCGCACCTGGCTCTCCTGTATCATCTCGCCGTAGACCATGACGTGGAGGTGGCGCGCGAGTTGTTCCTCGATCGCGGCCACGACCTTCGGGTGGCGATGCCCGGTGGCGGCCACACCCATGCCGGCCAGCAGGTCTATGTGCTCGCGGCCGTCGGCGCCGCGGATCACCGAGCCGGTGGCGTCACGCACGACCAGGGCCATGGGCGAGGCCGAGGTCTGGGCTAGGTGGTTGAAGAAGTCCGAGACCAGCTCGACCCGGTTCACGCGGCCCGTCCTTGCCGGCGGGCGAGCAGACCGGCCAGACGCTGGCCGCCGTCCTGGCGCCAGCCAAGCGGCGGGGCCTGCATACGGCCCGGCCGGCACACGAGTGTGGCTCCGGCCTCCTCGAGGGAGCTTTCCAAGGGACCGCGCTCGGGCTCGTGGCAGGCCAGGGCCACGCCTGCGAGCGGGTAGCGCGTGCGCCGGCAAAGCGAGAGCGCGCGCTCGCGCGAAGCGGCCGCTATGAGCGCGACCACGCGTGTGCCCGGACCGGGAACGAGTTCGTCGAACTCCGTAGCGACGTCGACGCTCAGGTGCCAAGCCTCCCGCGGGCCGGCCAGGTCCTCGCCGGCGGCTCCCTGGAGCGCGAGCGCTTGGCGGCGGGCAAGTACGGCTCTGCGCCGGGCCTCGGTCTCGACATTCTGCCGGGCGCGCGGCCAAGACCTCTCAGCGCCGTCGAGGGCCTGGCCCAGGAGAAGCGCAAAGCGGGCGGTCTCCTCTCTCGATCCTTCGATCAGAATATGGTGGGGGCTCAGACAGCCCTGGCCTTCGTACATGGCGATATCATCGGCCAGCCCGCGCGCGGCCTCGCGGTCGGCCCCACCCGCGGTCACATAGCCAAGGCTTTGCACGGAGCCGTGCGTGATCGGTTCGGTGCCGGGTCCGGGCCGGTAGACCGAGGCCAGCTCGGCCATCGTCTCGTCGCTGCCGTACAGTTCCACACGCGTGGCCTGGCCGGCCACCAGCGTTTCCATGGCCGTGTCTTCGGCCGGCCAGCGCGCCAGGACGACCATGCCGGCAAGGTCCTCGTCGTGGCGCGCCAGCGTGTTCAAGAAGGCCTCGGTGAGAAGCGGCTGTCTGTTGCTCTCACGCAGCACACACACCGAACGTGCCACGAGGCAGGTCACGATCGCCGGTATGGCCTGGCCCGTGACATTGCCGGCCAGGCGGTGAAGGACGGTCTCGGGGCCGACAAGCCTCGCCCGGCCCGAGGCCGGCTCGAGTAGGGCCGGGTCCCCGGTCTCGTGTCGCACGAGGTCGCTTATCGAGCGGAGGTTCACGACCGAGAAGATGTTGTCGAGGGCGCGTTCGATCATGCCCCCCGCCAGTCCGAGCTCTTCGGCCAGGGTCGCGACAAGACGAACACGCTCGCTGGCGGCGGGCTGCGTCCACGTGGCCGCGCTTGCCGCCAGATGGCGTATTATCTCATCCGTGCTTGCCCGCTCGATGACACGCCGGCGGGCCGCACGGGCTCTCTCGATGCGCCCGGCAAGCAGCGCGGTTTGTTCTGCTGCAGGCTCGCTCACGCTTCGATGGCCGCCATCAGCCCCGAGCAGCCCCGCGCTTGGGCGCCGTCGGCCCTTCCGAGCACTTCGAAGCCGTCGCCCACCGACCGCCCGAGATCGAGGGTGAGCAGGCAGCTGACGGTCTCGAGGTTGGCCAGGTCCAAGTGGACGAGCAGGCCGGTGTCGCCCTCGGGCACCGCTTTCAGCGTGACGGGATCGACCACACGGGTTCTGGTCCAGGGCGGACCTAGCTTGGCCCGTGGCTGGAAATTTCCAAGATAGCGCGACAGCAGGGCGTCGTCATAGAACTGCGAGGCCAACTCCGTCATGCCGTACTCGTTGGTGTTCATGTAGGCCGGAATGTGCAGATGCTTCCACGCCGCCTTGAGCATCCCCTTGGCCGAGAGGACATGAGCGGCGCCCTTGCGTCCGCCGGTATCGACGATGCGGCTCGCGGCCGCCAGTCTGTGAGCGAGGCCGCCGTCGCGCATGGCCGTGAGAAGCGCGGTCAGCGCCGAGCTGATGGCCAGCAGCAACACCTGGCCGCCCCCGGCGGCCTCGCGCTCGAGCCATCCGAGCGCTGCGCCAACATTTAGGTTGCCCGAGTCGTCGAAGACGCCGGCTTGCCCGTTCTGTTCACCGCCGCCGTGGACCTCCGTGATCCAGCTGAACATGTGTCCGAGCGAGGACCGGGGATGGCTCTCGGCGGTCGGTCCGAGCACGAGCACGGACATCGGACCGGGACGGTCGGGCATGACCATGCGGGCGAACCACTCGAGCGCGGCCGCGCGGTGAAGCTCCAGCGAGACCAGCCGAACGTGGCTCGGGCGGGCACCGCCCGTGGACGTGCCGCTGCTAGAGAACACCCGTGCCGGCCGGTCGGCCGCGGGCAGACCGAGATCGCCCTTAAAGGCGTCGCTGGGCAGCGGCGGGATGTCCTGCCAGGTCTCGACCGTGCCGGGCGTGCCGCCACGCTTGTCGCAGAGCCGCCGGTAGGCCGCCGCCCGCGAATATTGATGCTCGAAGACCTCGAGTGCGAGCCGTTCGAAGTCATCGCGGCTACCGGCGATCAATTCGCCTACCTTGTCCTCCGTCATCGGACGCGCGATACTCTGCACCGATGGGCGCCGAAGAGGAAACCGACCGGCTCGAGGAGTTGTTCTACCAAGGCTCGGACCTTCACGGCGAGGGCCGCCTCGACGAGGCGCTCGACCGTTTTGAGCAATGCCTGGCGCTCGACCCCGACTACTCCGATGCCATCCTCGGCAAGGCCATGGTCATGAGCGCGCGCGAGCGCCACGACGAGGCTATCGAGTTGGCCAAACGGCTGGTCGAACTCGACCCCGACGCCGTGCTCGCCTACACGAACCTGTCGATGTTCTATCAGAAGGCCGGACGCATAGAGGAGGCCGAAACGGCCGGCGCCACGGCCCGGACCTTGGAGTGGAAACGCGAACTGGCCGGGAGCGACGACCCGGATGGCGGCTAGGCCTTCCTATTGGTTCTTGAGAGCTCTAAGCGCTTTCTGGCAGACCTCTTTGTCGCGTTGCTCGCGCGAGATGCGTGTCGAGAGCGTTTCGCGCTGGTTCTTGAGATCGACGATAACGTCTTGAAGTTCGCGGTTGTTCTGGCGCATCTCGACCGCGTCGCCCCATCGGAAGTAACCGGAGAACAGACCCGCCCCGAACAGCACGGCGGCCAGAACGGCGCGCTGCACCCAGGTCCATACCGCATCATGTAGCTGATCCTCGGCGCTCCTGTCGTTATCGGCCATCTTTTCCTCCTTTCAATGCGGACCCTGTTGCCGGTCTAAGGCTAGCAAAGGCGTCCGCCCGCGTCCACGCGTATCTCGATGCCGAGCACCCGCGACGCGGCTCTTGCCGCCGCCTCTTCCATTCCCGCGACCTCGACGGCGACGGGGCCGGGCGTGCATGCCGGGGAACACTCGACCCTCACGAGCATCGGCGAGCCGGGCCAGCCGTAGACCAGTCCCTTGCCGCCCCTGCGCTCGTGGCCGCCGAGCAGCTGGCCCCACTGCCGCCTTGCCCGCTGCTCGGAACGGGCCGCGATGACCAGGGCCAGCAGTTCAACGGGGCCGCGGGCCGGGCCGCCGACGGCCGGCTCCGGGAAGGGCCACTTGTGCTCCCACAGGTTCTCGTCCAGCTCGGGCACGGACTGGGCCAGCTGGACGACTATGCCGCCGGCCTGCTTTGGGTGAAGGAACATCTCCTTCCATCCGGCGTTCGTGTCGTCGTAGCCGACGACCTCGTAACCGCACTCTTCGGCGCGGGCGCGGGCCGCCCGAATGTCATCGACCTTGAAGGTGATGTGGTGAACTCCCGGGCCATGGGCTTCGAGAAAACGGTGCATGAAGCCGCCGGGCTCTCCCTCGGGTTCGATGATCTCGATGATCTCCCCGCGGGCATAGCTCCACTGTGCGAAGATGAAGCCCGTGCCGGGGCCGGCCAGGTGACGCCGCCCTCCCATGACACCGCCGGTTATGTCGACCATGCCGGCTATCGCGCCGACGCCGACGGCAAAGTGATCGAGTTCTATACCCGCAAGCGACACCGGTTCTCGTGGGTTCGGGGCTCAGGCTCCGACGCGTTCGGGCTCGCGGATCGAGCGAATCATTTCCTGGACCGCGGCCGATGGCGCCGGGAACAGCGGCGTGAGCGTGAGCGCGACGGCGAAGTTGAGCGCCATGCCGATAGTTCCTATCCCTTGGGCGCTTATGCCGAAACACCATGCCGGCATGCCGAAGAATCGGTTGCCGACGATGTAGGCCGTCGTGAACACCAGCCCGGCGACCATGCCCGAGACCGCCGGCACGGTCCCGATACGGCGTGAGAAGATCCCCAGCACGATAGCAGGGAAGAAGCTGGCCGCGGCCAGCCCGAAGGCGAAGGCCACGACCTCGGCTACAAAGCCGGGCGGGTATATACCGAATATTCCGGCCACCACGACGGCCACCCCTATCATGACGCGGCCCACGGCCAGCCGTTGACGCTCGGAGGCCGCGGGGTTGATTATGCGGTAGTAGAGGTCGTGCGAGACGCTCGAGGAAATGACCAGCAGCAGGCCGGCCGCGGTCGACAGCGCGGCGGCCAGCCCGCCGGCCGCCACTAGGGCGATGATCCAACCCGATAGCTCGGCCATCTCGGGCGTTGCCAGCACTATGATGTCGCGGTCGGGGCCGGAGAGTCCGGCATCGCGCAAGACCGGACGGATGTCGCGGCCGCCGGTTCCGGCCAGCCATCGCTCGTGCTCACTTGCGAGCCTGTCCATCTCGGCCGCGCCGAGCTTGCCGCGGCGAAACACCTCGTTGTCGGGACCGGCCGAATAGCGCAACCGCCCGTCGCCGTTGTCGAACCAGCGGACAAGCCCGGTTTGTTCCCAGTTGTGGAACCAAGAGGGGAGTTGTTGGGCCTGGCGGCCCTGCAGGCTGTCGATCATGTAGTAGCGGGCGAACGAGGCCACGGGCGGGGCCGTCACGTAGAGCACGGCTATGAAGAACAGGGCCCAGAAGGCGCTCGACCGGGCCGCGCGTACGGTGCGCACCGTATAGAAGCGCACGATGACGTGGGGAAGCCCCGCCGTGCCGACCATCAGGGCCAAGGTGGTGCAAACCACGTTGAGCTTGCCCCAGCCCGCGCTCGTGAAAGCCTCGGTGTAGCGGTTGAAGCCGAGGTCGGCGTTTATCTGATCGAGGCGTTCGAGCAGGTACATGCCCTTGCCCGCGACATCGCCGATCAGCTCGGAACCCATTCCGATCTGCGGAATGTTGTGTCCGGTCAATTTGATGCTGATGGCGATGGCCGGGATCAGGTAGGCGGTTATCAGCACCCAGTACTGGGCGACCTGCGTCCAGGTGATGCCCTGCATGCCACCGAGCACCGAATAGAAGAAGACGATGCCCATGCCGATGAACACGCCCGTGTTCACGTCGACCTCGAGGAAGCGCGAGAAGACCACGCCGACCCCCCGCATCTGTCCGGCAACGTAGACGAAGCTCACAAAGATGGCGCACACGACCGCGACCACGCGCGCGGTGTCGGAGTCGTAGCGGTCGCCGATGAAGTCGGGGACCGTGTACTTGCCGAACTTGCGAAGGTAGGGCGCCAGGAGAAGCGCGAGGAGGACATAGCCGCCGGTCCAGCCCATGAGGTAGACGCCGCCGGCGTAGCCCATCATCGAGATGAGCCCGGCCATCGAGATGAACGATGCGGCCGACATCCAGTTGCCGGCCGTGGCCATGCCGTTGGCGATGGCCGGTACGTTGCGGCCGGCGACGTAGAAGCCGTGCGTGTCGCCCACGCGCGCCATCCATGCGATGGCGATGTAGAGGCCGAAGCTCAGCCCCACGAAGAGGTAAGTCCAGGCCATTACGCTCACTGGCCCTTGTCCTCCGGAGCGGCGCCGAGGCGGGCCTGGTAAGCGTCGTCGAGGCGGTTGAGGACCACGGCGTAGACGAGGATGAGGATGACGAAGATCAGCATGGAGCCCTGCTGGGCGAACCAGAAGCCGAGGGGGAAGCCGCCGAGCGACACTTCATTGAGACCGTCGGCCAGCAGGATGCTGGCGCCGAAGCTCACGACCGCCCACAGGGTCAGCAGCACGCTCATTACCAGGAGGTTGGTGCGCCAGTACCAGCGCCTGAGTTCGTGGGTGGTGGAGCAGAGGGGATTCGAACCCCCGACCCCCACGTTGCGAACGTGGTGCTCTCCCAACTGAGCTACTGCCCCATGTTCCGGTTCAGTGACGGTGGTTGGGTCTGTTCTCGGCTTCTTCCTGCTCGGCTTTGCACGCGATGCACAAAGTGGTCACAGGGCGTGCCCTGAGACGGCCCATGGTGATCATCTCGCCGCACTCTTCGCATTCGCCGAAGGTTTCATCGCCTATTCGCCCCAATGCCCCTTCGATCTTGTCGAGCAGTTTCCGTTCACGGTCGCGTATGCGTAGGTCGCGGTTGGCTTCGCTTTCCCAGCTCGCACGGTCGGCGGGGTCGGCGAAGGTGCCCTCTTTGTCGGTCATCTCGCTCACGGTGCGGCCCGCTTCTTCCATGAGTTGTTGGCGCTGCGTCTGCAGAAGTTTTTCGAACATCCCTATCTGTTCTTTGCTCAAGTACGACATACTACGCTGTCCGGGCTCCCTATATGTGGCTCCTTTGGGCAAGCCGGTCGGCGGATGCTAGCATCGCGCCCCGAGGCTGTAAACATGAGGGTCGCCTATTTCGACGCAGCTTCCGGCATCGCCGGCGACATGACGGTGGGCGCGCTGTTGGACGCGGCGCGCCGTATGACGGGGGCAAGGCAGGCGCCCGGCGCCACTCTCGAGGCGCTTGCCGGCGATCTCGAACATCTCGGTCTGGGCGGTTATCATCTCGAGGCCGAAGACGTCGAGGTCGGCGGCATTCCCGCGCTCCACTTCAAGGTGGTTATCGACGCCGAACCCGCGCACGACCCCGATTGGGCCGCCATCCGGACCATGATCGAGGATGCGGGGAGCCGCGGTCTCGACACCGAGGTCGTCACCCGTGCGCTCGCTATCTTCCGCCGCCTGGCCGAGGCCGAGGCCAAAGTGCACGGCGTTGCGCTCGAGAAGGTCCACTTCCACGAGGTCGGGGCGGTTGATTCCATCGTCGATATCGTCGCCTCGGCCTGGTGTCTGGTGCGGCTCGGCATAGAGGCCTGTTTCGTCGGCACGCTGCCTTCGGGCTCCGGCTTTGCCGATACCCGCCACGGGCGGCTTCCGGTGCCGACGCCGGCCACGATGGAACTGCTACGTGGCTTCGACGTCTTGCCGGGCGACGGTAGGGCCGAGCTTGTCACCCCCACGGGCGCGGCCGTTCTTGCCGCCGAGGCTCGCCCGCTGCGCCCTTCCATGCATCTGATCGCATGCGGCGTCGGTGCCGGCACCATGCGCTTCGAGGACCGCCCCAACGTGCTGCGCATTCTCGTCGGTGAGGCCGAGGAGGCCAGCGACGAGGAGGTCGTCGTCGTCGAGACCGACATAGACGACATGAGCCCGGAGGGTCTGGCCCACGTGGCCGACAGATTGCGCGCCGCGGGCGCGCGCGAGGTGAACCTGGTGCCCGCGCAGATGAAAAAGGGCCGTCTCGGGATGAGGCTCACCGTCATTGCCGACCTCGGCAATTTCGAGGACCTCGCGGCCCGCATCCTTTCGGAGACCACTAGCATCGGCCTGCGTTACCGCAGCTCGAGCCGTGTCGTTCTTCCGAGGCACACCGACAGCGTAGACACCGAGTACGGCCCGGTGGCCCTGAAGGTCGTTGTCCGCCCCGGCGGCAAGCGCACGGCCGCGCCGGAGTTCGACGATGTCTCACGGCTGGCGCTAAAGAACGGCGTCGCCTTCGATGTCGTACACCAGGCCGCGCTCGCGGCCTGGACCGGGCGCGAAGCCGGCTAAAGGCCCAATATGACCGCGAGGTCGAGGTTGGCCTCGGCGGCCGCGGCCAAAGCGGCCGCGTCGCCGGCCTCTTTTTCGGCCAACCTTGGCATGAGACCCAGGTCAGGGACCTTGGCCAATCGCGCGAGCACCTCGCGGTTGCTGGCCGTCGAAACATCATCCGGTGAAAGGTCGCCGGCCTGGTTCAAGACGTAGCCGAGCACCTCGAGGCCGGCGCTTTCGGCCGCGGCAAGCGTAAGGAGGCTGTGGTTTATGCATCCGAGCTTGGATGCGACCACCAGCAGCAAGGGCAGCCCGAGACGGCGGGCAAGGTCGAGGTAGCTAAGCTCGGCCGTTATCGGCACGAGCAGGCCGCCCGCGCCCTCGACGACGACGAGGTCGCTGCCCGTCGAGATGCGTTCGAGGTCCTCGCCGATGCGCACCGGGTCGATGTCGGTGCCTTCGAGTTCGGCGGCGACCATGGGCGCCACCGGCGTTTCGAAGAGATAAGTGGCCGCGTCGGCTTCGTCCTGATGACCGCCGGCGGCCGCCGTCAGACGCCGGCAGTCGGGTCCGTAGAGCCGACCTCCCTGGCGTGGGCAGCCGGTCTCGACCGGTTTGTAGGCGTGCGCCGCTAGCCCGCGCGCCCGGGCCGCGGCCAGCAGCGCCGAGGAGACAAGCGTCTTGCCGACACCGGTGTCGGTGCCGGTCACCAGCAGCGTCCTAGTCACCGGTCGCCCGCGCGACAGCCTGGGCCGTCGTTTCAACTATACGCTCGAGCAGGTCGGGCGTGATCGCGAGGGGCGGCATTAGCACCATGGTGTCGCCGAGCGGGCGGATTATGACGCCCCGCCGGCGCGCTTCGAGCACGGCGCGGTGGCCGCGGCGTTCATCGGCCGGATAGGGTTTTGCGCTCTGCGGGTCGGCGAGCATGTCGAAGGCCGCCATCATGCCCACGCGCCGGGGTGGACCGGCGCGGTCGAGCGGCGCGATGTGGCGGTCGAGCAGTTCGCCGAACAGTTCGGCGCGCTGCCGCGCGGTGGCGAGCGTGTCCTGTTGCTCGAAGACATCGAGGTTTGCCAGCGCGGCGGCGCACCCGAGCGGGTTGCCGCCGTAGGTGTGGCCGTGAAAGAGGGTCCGGTACTCGGTGTAGGAGCCGCCAAAGGCGCCAAACACGCGCTCGCTCGCCAGCGTTGCCGCCAGCGGCAGGTAGCCCGCGGTCAGTCCCTTGGCCAGGCACATTATGTCGGGACTGACGGCGGCCTGTTCGCAGGCGAACATGGTCCCGGTGCGCCCGAAACCGGTCGCCACCTCGTCGGCTATCATCAGCGTTCCGTGGACGTCGCAAAGCTCGCGCAGGCCGCGGACGAAGGAGGGCGGTTGCGGCCAGATCCCGGCCGCGCCTTGCACCAGCGGCTCGACGACAACGGCGGCCACACGGCCCTGGTTGGCTTCGAGGGTCTCTTCGAGCGCGGCCAGGCTGCGGGCTCCGGCGGCTTCCAGCGCCGTGGCGTCTACCGGCCCGTGGCCGTCTATGGGCTCGCAAAGATAGGGCGGCGGGAACTTCTCGACCTCGAAGGTGATGGCCTCGTAGCCGGTGTGGAAAGGGGAGCTTCTGCCGAGGCTGACCGACCCGAGCGTGTCGCCGTGGTAAGCCTCGCCGAGCGTTATGAAACGGTCGCGGCGGGCGTCCCCGTCCCGTCCGGTCTGGCGCCAGTACTGGAAGGCCATGCGGATGGCGACCTCGACGGCCGTCGAGCCCGAATCGGAATAGAAGACGCGGTCCAGGCCCGCCGGTGTGATCGCCACCAGGCGTTCGGCCAGCTCGATGGCGGGCCGGTGGCTCAGGCCGAGAAGCGTCGTGTGGCAGACACGGTCCAGCTGTTCGTGGAGGGCGCGGGTGATCTCTGGTTGCCCGTGTCCGTGCACGTTGCACCAGATCGAAGACACGCCGTCGAGGTAACGGCGGCCCTCGGTGTCTATGAGAAAGAAACCGTCGGCGCGCTCGACGATGAGCGGTTCATAGGAGAGCCACTCCTGGGTCTGTGTGAAGGGATGCCAGAGAAGCCGCCGGTCGGCTCGGGCCAGATCGTTCATGCGGCCCTCTCGGAGATCCCGAGCTTGCTGGCCGCACCGATGATCTCGGCGGCCGCGCGTTCGATCTGTTCGTCCGTGTGCGTGGCCATGAGGCTGAGCCTGAGCCGCGAGCTTCCCGCGGGCACGGTTGGCGGTCGTATGGCGGCCACGTAAAGGCCGCGCTCGAGCAGTTCCTCGGCCAGCCGGACAGCGTCGTCGGCGCCGCCGACGATGACCGGCAGTATCTGACTGTCGAGCTGCGGCAGGTCGAGGCCGGCCTCTTTGAGGCGAAGCCCCAGCGCGCGGGCGCGCCGGAGCAGCCCCGTGGCCCGTTCGGGTTCGCGTTCTACGAGATCGATCGCGGCCTCGGCGGCCGCGGCTGCGGCCGGCGGAAGTCCGGTGGTGAAGATGAAGGAGCGCGCCTTGTTGACCAGGGTGTCAATCAGCTCACGCGAACCCGCGACGTATGCGCCGAAGCTGCCCAGGGCCTTGCCGAGGGTTCCCATCTGAACCTCGACCTCGCGCTCGAGCCCGAGTTCGGCCACCAGACCGGCGCCGCGCGGGCCGAAGACACCGGCCGAATGCGCCTCGTCGACCATCAGCCAAGCGCCCCCGGCCTTGGCCAGCCGGCTTATGTCGGCAAGCGGGGCACGGTCTCCGTCCATCGAGAACACCGCCTCGGTCACGACCAACACGCGGCGGGCCCCGCGGGCCTCTTCGAGACGGTGGGCGAGCGAGTCCATGTCGTTGTGGGCGTAGACCGAGACCCCGGCCCGCGACAGCCGGCAGCCGTCTATGATGCTTGCGTGGTTCAGCTCGTCGCTTACGACCACGTCGCCCGGGCCGGCCAGGGACGAGATCACTCCGATGTTGGCCTGGTAACCGGTCGAGAACACCAGGGCGGCCTCTTGCCTCTTCCAGCCCGCGAGCCTTTCCTCGAGGCTCTGGTGCGCGCTCATGTGACCCGAGACCAGGCGCGAGGAGACCGCGCTCGTGCCGTAGCGCTCGGTGGCCGCCGCGGCCGCGCGCACAAGCTCGGGATGGTCGGCCAGGCCGAGGTAGTTGTTCGAGCACAGCAGCATGACCGGCCGGCCCTCGAGAGTGACCTCGGGACCCTGCCGGCCCTCGACCCGGCGCAGCCGGCGGGTCAGGCCGCTCTCGCTTACGGTTTCAAGCTCGGCGGCAAGCGCCCGGCCGAGGCCCGTTCTTTCGCGTTTGTCGCGCGCCTTCACTGCAGCTAAGGACGACCCTAGTAGGGGCCGTGGCCGTGGTAGTCAACCAGCAATGTCCGTGAAGGTTTACTAGTCGTGCCGGGCTCCCGCCCGGTCAAGGCCGGCAAGACCCGTAGCCGTTACGTTTGCCAGCAATGCGGGCACGAGGAGCCACGTTGGTCGGGCCGCTGTTCCGCTTGTAAGACCTGGGCCAGCCTTGTCGAGGAACTGCCCGTCGCCGTATCTGGCCGTCGTGCCGACACCGCGCGTGTGGCCGCCGAGCCGGTCAGCCTTTCCGAGATCGCCTCGGCCGGTCCGGCCGCCCGTATCAGTAGCGGCATAGCCGAACTCGACCGGGTGTTGGGCGGCGGCCTGGTTCCCGGAAGCGCCGTCCTGGTCGGCGGCGACCCCGGCATCGGCAAGTCCACGCTCGCACTACAGATGGGCGCCGCCATTGCCGACAGCGGTCGCACCACGCTCTACGTGGCCGGTGAGGAGGCCGCGGCCCAGGTACGCGCACGCGCCGAGAGGATAGGGGCCGGGGCCGACTCTTTGATGGTGCTCTCGGCCACCGACACCGGGTCGGTGGCCGCGGCCATGGAACAGTTGCGCCCCGCGCTGACGATCATCGATTCGGTGCAGACGCTCCACAGCCCGCGCGTGGACTCGGCGCCCGGTTCGGTAACACAGCTGCGCGAGGCCACGGCCGAGCTTCTCGTGACGGCCAGAGAATCGGATGCGGCCTGCCTGTTCATCGGTCACGTGACCAAGGACGGCTCGCTGGCCGGACCGCGCGTGCTCGAGCACATGGTCGACACCGTTCTCTATTTCGAGGGCGACAAGGACCACGTCTACCGCATACTGCGGGCGGTAAAGAACCGCTTCGGGACCACCGGCGAAATCGGCGTCTTCGAGATGCGTTCGACGGGGCTGGCCGAGGTAGAGAACCCTTCGGCGGCCTTCATGGGCACGGCCGGCCGTCCTTCGGCCGGTTCGGCCGTAACGGCTGCCATCGAGGGGACGCGCCCCCTGCTCGTCGAGGTGCAGGCCCTGGTGGTGGCCAGCAATCCCGGTTCCGCCCGGCGCACGGCCTTGGGGATAGAACAGGGCCGGGTGTCGATGCTGGCCGCCGTGCTCGAGCGTCACCTCGGGCTCGTGCTGCGCGACCATGACCTGTTCGTGGCCACCGCGGGTGCGGTGCGCTTGGACGAGCCGGCCGCGGACCTGGCCGTCATGGCCGCGATCGCCTCGAGTCGTTTCGACCTGCCGCTGTTCGCTCACACGGTCCTGATCGGCGAGGCCGGCCTCAGCGGCGAGCTACGCGCCGTGTCCCAGCTCGAGCAACGTTTGAGCGAGGCGGCCCGGCTCGGGTTCAAGCGCGCCGTGGTGCCGGCCGCCGGTCTGGCGGCGGCCACCAGCGGTGTCGGCATCGAGGTCGTCCCGGCCGCCGATATCGCGGCCGCGTGGAAGGCTCTCAGGGGATGAGCGTGCGCATGAGGTCCTGGTTGTAAACGATGTCGGTGCGACCCTTGAGCGCGGTCAGCAGTTCGGTGAAGCTTTCTTGGACCCGGTCGCTGTGCAGACGCTCGAGCAGTTCGTCACGCGCCTCAGCGAAATCGTCGGGGTCGGCCTGCTCGCGGGCCGTTACGACGAAGACGTAGGCGCGGTTCCGGCTGGTGAACACCCGCGGGAGCACGTCCCCGCCGGATGTGGCGAAGGCCAGTTCTTTGATGCCGGGCAGATTGCCGATACCGCGCACGAAGGCCCCGCGCCGGGTGAAGGCCTGGCTCTCGGCCACCTCGCGTTCACCCTCGGCGGCAAGGGCGGGCAACTCTTCTCCGCGCTCGAGCCGTTCGAGCAGGGCCTGGGCGCGCTCGCGTGCCCGTTCGTAGCCCTGGGCCCCTCGGTAATCGGCTTCCACTTCCGAGCGGGCCTCCTCGAGTTCCGGCACATAGCTTGCCCGGCGCCCGGTCAGTTCGACGATGTAATAGGTCTCGCCGAGCTTTACCGCGTCACTGGTGTCACCGACCGCGGCCAGGCGGGCGGCCGCATCCACGAGATCGGGGGCCGCACCGAGCCCGGGGACGAGGTCGCCGCGGTTCATAAGAGAGGTCGAGCCGATGGCGGCCGAGCGCCGTTGGGCCAGGCCCTCGAAGCTTGCCTCGCCCTCATGGATCTCCTCGGCATCGAGGGCGGCCGTGTCGAAGGCCTCGTCGCGCGCGATCTCCCGGCGGAGCTTCACCGCGATGGTGTCGCGCACCTCCTCTAGGCTGCGCTCGCCGGCTTGCCGGTGGGCGTAGACCTTGATGATGTGAAAGCCGAAGCGGGTCTCGACGATGCCGCTGATCTGGCCGGCCGCCAATGCGAAGGCCGCGCGGTCGAAGGCCGGCACCATGCGGCCGCGGCCGAAGCTGCCGAGGTCGCCGCCGTCGGCGGCCGTGGCGTCGTCGGAGACCTCGCTTGCCAGTTCGGCGAAATCGGCGCCGCCGCCGAGCCGGTCGAGTGCCGTTTGCGCGGTTTCGCGCGCGGCCGTCCGTTCTTCCTCTTCGGCGTCGCCCGCGACCTTGACCAGGATGTGACGGGCAGAGACCTCCTCGGCAATGTGGAACTCGCTCTCTTTGTTGAGGATGTAGTACTCCTCGATGCGCTCGTCGCTGACCGTGATGGTCTCCTCGAAGTCTTCGGGGCTGTAGGCCAGGTAGCGAAGCGCAACGGTCTCGTCGCGCCGGTAGTCCTCGTCCCGTTCGGCAAAGAACCCGGCCAGCGCTTCCTCGCTCACCTCGACCTCGCCGGCCAGTTCGTCGGCCGTGAACTCGATATAGGAAAGCGTTACCTGTTCGTTGTCGCTCCTGTAGCGCTCACGGACCTCGCCGTCGGTCACGTGAACGCCGCGACGAATGATGTCGGCCAGCTGCGCCACGAGCAGGTCATGGCGCATGGTCGTTTCGAAGTCCGCAGGGCTGGTACTCTGGCGCGCAAGGGCGGCGCGATAGACGGCCGCCGAGAACTGGCCGCCACGCTGGAAAGCGGGGACCTGACGGATGGCCATGCGCACGGACTCATCGGTTACCAGCAGACCGAGGCGCGAGGCCTCCTGTTCTAGAAGGGCCGAGTCGATGAGCTGGGCCAGGGTGCGCGACGGGATATCGAGCGCGCGCAAAAGCTCGGGCGGCAGGTTGTTGCCGTACTGCTCGCGATAGAGGTTGCGAGTGGCCGTCTGGGCGCGCTGGAAGTCGGTAACGCTTATCTCGGCGCCGCCCACACTGGCCACCGTGTCCGAGCGGCCGCCGATCTGGCCGCCGCCGCCCATGAAGAAGACGAAGACGATGCAGATGATGCCGAGTGCGACCTTGATGCCCCAAGAGCGGGCATTGCGGCGCATGAAGTCGAGCAAGTGCTTGTGCCTCTCCGGCCTGCGCTCAGCCGATGGCGCCGTCGAGCGCCTCGGCAAGCCGCGACTTTGGGTGCGCCCCGACTATCTGCTCGGCGACCTCGCCGTTCTTGAAGACGAGAAGGTTCGGGATGCTGCGCACCCCGTATGTTGCCGGCGCCTGCTGGTGCTCGTCGACGTTCATCTTGCAGATCTTGGCCTTGCCGGCGTACTCGTCGACGAGTTCCTCGAGGGCCGGGGCGATGGCCCGGCAGGGCGCGCACCAAGGCGCCCAGAAGTCGACAAGCACGGGGATCTCGGACTCGAGCACCTCGCTCTTGAATGTGCTGTCAGTAAGTTCGGTGGGATGAGCCATTGTCGTTCCTCCTCGTTGTGAATGCCGGAGGTCGGACTCGAACCGACACGGACTCGCGCCCACCGGATTTTGAGTCCGGCGTGTCTGCCAATTTCACCACTCCGGCCGCCTGATTGAGAATTTAAGCAGCCAGGGCGAAAGTCAATACGGGGAGGTCCACATGTCTGACAAAATGATCCAATACGAAAAAGCCGGCCGCATCGCGACCATACGGCTCAACCGCCCCGAGAAGGCCAACACCTTCAGGGTCGAGATGTGGGAGGAACTCGAGCGCGCCCTGGCCGACGCCAACCGCGACAACAGTGTGCGCGTTATCGTGCTCGAAGGGGCCGGCGACAACTTCTCTGCGGGCTTCGATTTCTCGGGCGGGCTCGAGCACTACAAAGGGCTCGGCATCGGCGAGGGCGCTTACGACCCCGGCCTTGACGCCATGCAGGTGACCAACCCCTACGCCGGTCCGATCCCGAAGTTCATGGGGATCTGGCACGGCCCCACGCCGGTCATTGCCAAGGTGAAGGGCTGGTGCGTGGGCGGCGGTTCCGAGATGGCGTTGTGCGCCGACCTTGTCATTGCGTCCGAAGACGCGCAGTTCGGCACCCCCTACTCGAGGGTATGGGGTTGCCACCTGACGGGAATGTGGATCTACCGGCTCGGGCTTACGCGCGCGAAATTCTATGCGCTCACCGGCACCTCGATAAGCGGCAAGGAAGCCGCCGAGATCGGACTGATCAACTTTGCCTATCCGCTCGAAGAGCTCGACACGAAGACCGCTTTCTGGGCCGAGCGCCTGGCCGGCATCCCGCTTACACAACTGGCGGCCATGAAGCTCATCGTGAACCAGGCCTACGAGAACATGGGCCTGGCCAGCACGCAGAAGCTCGGCCCCATACTCGACGGCATCATGCGAAACACTCCCGAGGGCCGTGGTTTCGTGCGCACGGCGATGGAAGAAGGCGTGTCGGCGGCCACGGCCGAACGCGACGGTCCTTTTGAGGATTACAGCCAGGCCGGGGCCGGCCGCAGGCCGCGGACCAGCCCCCCGAAGAACAAAGCCTAGGGCTGGCGCGGACCGAGCCGCCGTTCGAGTTCTATGACACTCGGTTGTTCCTCGGGCAGGGAGGCAAGGCGCGCGTTGATCTTCGAGATAGCGTCCGCGGCCAGGCGGCGCACGTCGGCGTCCTGGTCCCCGGCCGCCAACTCTTCGAGCCGTTGGCGTGAGGCCGGCAGGCCGACCTCGCCGATGGCGTGGATGGCGGCACAACGGATCTCAGTGTCTGTCGATTGAGCGGCGAAGTCGGCCATCGGACCGGCCGCGGCGGGGTCCCTTATCCTTCCCAGCGCCGCCAGCACCCGTCTCTTCATCTCTATTTCCACATCGGTGAGGAAGAGGAGTTGGACCAGACTGGTGGTGGCCGCCGGCAGCCCGACATGGCCCAGCCCGTCGATGGCCTTGAGCCTTATACGGCGGTCCTTATCGGCGATGGCGTCCAGCAGCGGCTTGACTGCCTCCTGGCCGCCGGCACCGGTCAGCGACTCGACCGCCTCGAGCCTCACCTTCGGGTCGGCGTCGGAAAGACGGCGATGCCACTCGGTGACGTTGGCGCCCTTGGTCACGCGGTTGTAACGCTCGACCGGCTTGGGCATTCGTTGGGCCGGGGCCGGGTCCGGGATAGCTGCGATGGCTGCGGCCGCCAGCGTGATGGCCAGGCCCGTTGATATGGCGACCTTGTCGAGAGACCTCATGAACGCAGTTGTCGGCGGCTTGCGCGGCGAAGGCTTGCCCGCCCCCCGGACAAGTGCAAGCCGTGGGCGGTTCCCTATGGCTGCCACCCTGCTGGTGGCCCTGCTTGCCCTTGCAAGCGGCGCCTCGGTGGCCGCGGCGGGCGGGGATCCGGCAGCCGTCAGCATCACCACGCCGGCCTACGACCCGGGCGCCATTCCCGAGCACCCCCACGAGCTACACCGTTTTCGTTTCTCCTGGAGCGGGATCCCGGTCGGTGAGATCGGCATCGAGGTGGGCGAGGACAGGGACGAGAGTGGCCGGCGCCTGCTGGCGATCTCGGCCAGCGGCCGCACCCATCCGGTGGTCGACATCCTGTGGCGCTACCGCATGACGGCAAGCGGGTACGTGCGCCTGGAGCCCTTCGAACCGGGCCGTTTCGAGGCCGACGAGCAGGAGAACAAGAGACGCAAGCTTACCACGATCGAGTTCAACGACGGCCGGGTGAGATCAAAGCGTGTCAAAGGGGACAGAACGGTCACTTACGATTTCGAAGCTCCACGCGCGTTCGACATCCTTGCCACCGTGGCCGCCGCCCTGGCCATGGATTACGTTGTCGGCGACCAGTACTACTTCGACGTCTTCACGGGCAGCTCGCGCTACCTGGTCACCATCGAGGTCGAGGCGCGTGAGACCATCGCGGCGGCCGGCCCGGACCGGGACAGCTACCGGCTCGGCGTCACCACCAAGAACCTGGCCGACCCCGGCAAGGACGCCAAACACAGGGCCACCCAACTGTGGGTCTCGGCCGAGCGCCCGCGCCGTCTTCTGAGGGCCAGGGCCAAGACCTTCATAGGTTCGGTCCACGCCGACCTGGCGGCCATCGTGGCGCTCGACGGTGCCGGGAGCGACCGGCATAACGACGACTAATAGAATCTATCGCCGGCTCTTCAATGTGCTGTTGACATCCCGGGTCCAACCACATTTAAAACCCCGGATGAGCGCCGGTGAGCACCACGAAGAGCTGAGCTTCTGGCGGAAGTACATCTTCTCGACCGATCACAAGATGATCGGCATCCAATACGGCATCACCGCGCTGCTATTTCTCTTCTTCGGCTTCTCGCTGATGATGCTCATGCGTTGGCAGCTTGCCTACCCGGGCGAGTCCATCCCCTTCATCGGCAATCTTTTCAGCGACGAGATGGCACCCGGCGGCATCATGCTGCCCGAGTTCTACAATCAGCTCGGTGCCATGCACGGCACTATCATGGTCTTTCTCGGCGTGGTGCCCCTGGCCGTCGGCGCCTTCGGCAACTACATCATGCCGCTGCAAATAGGCGCGCCCGATATGGCCTTCCCCAAGCTCAACATGGCCAGCTACTGGTTCTTCTTCGCCGGCGGCGTGGTCATGCTGGCAAGCTTCTTTGCTCCGGGCGGCGCGGCGCAGTCGGGTTGGACCTCCTACCCGCCGCTTTCGAACATCGCCCCGGTGGGCCAGACCTACTGGCTCGTCGGCATGCTCTTCCTTATATTCTCTTCATTGCTCGGCGCGGTGAACTTCATCGTTACGGCCATACACCTGCGTGCTCCCGGCCTGTCGATGTTCAGGCTGCCGTTCTTCTGCTGGGCCCAGCTGGTCACCGCTTTCCTGCTGCTGCTGGCCTTTCCGGCCCTGCAGGCCGCCGGCGTCATGCAACTGATGGACCGTCTGGTCGGCACCAGCTTCTTCATGCCGTCGGGACTGGTCGTGGGCGGCGAGGCCGCGGATGTAAGCGGCGGGGGCAACCCCATCCTCTGGCAGCACCTGTTCTGGTTCCTTGCCCACCCGGAGGTCTACGTTCTTGTCCTTCCGGCAATGGGAATCGTCGGCGAGGTGATCGCCAACAACACCCGCAAGCCTCTTTGGGGTTACCGCTCGATGGTCTATTCGATCATCTTCCTCGGCTTCATGTCCTTCATAGTCTGGGCTCACCACATGTTCATGACGGGCATGGGAACCACGATGAGCAATTTCTTCCAGACCACGACGATGATCATCTCGATCCCGTCGGTGATCATCCTGACGGCCCTGGTGATCTCGCTGTGGGGCGGCTCGATACGGTTTACCGTGCCGATGCTCTTTGCGTTGGCCTTCCTGCCGATGTTCGGGATCGGGGGGCTCACCGGACTGCCGCTCGGACTTTCCACCCCGGACATCTACCTGCACGACACCTACTACGTGATCGGCCACTTCCACTACGTCGTGGCCCCGGGGACCTTGTTCGCCATGTTTGCCGGCATTTACTACTGGTTCCCGAAAGCCACCGGGCGGATGATGAACGAGACGCTCGGCAAGGCGCACTTCTGGCTCTCCTTCGTGTTCATAAACGGCATCTTCTTCCCGATGCTCATCCAGGGCCTGGCCGGGGTCTCGCGCCGGCTCTACGACCAGACCATTTACGCCCAGGGGGCGGCCACCCAGGACCTGACCGTGATGATCTCGGCATCGGCCTGGCTGCTCGGGGCCACGCAGCTCATCTTCATCTTCAACTTCTTCTGGAGCATGCGCGGCGGCAAGCCGGTCGAGTCGGACAACCCCTGGCAGGCCACGACGCTCGAGTGGGCCACGCCGACGCCGCCGCCGCACGGCAACTTCACCACCTCGCCGCAGGTCTACCGTGGCCCTTACGAGTACAGCGTCCCGGGCGCGGCCCTGGACTTCTGTCCGCAGAACGAGTCCTAGGGAAGACGGTCGATGGAGCTACCACACATAACCGACGTTCACCCCGACACTGGTGTCATAAACGGCAAGCTCGGTGTCTGGCTCTTCCTGGCTTCCGAGGTGATGCTCTTTGGCGCGCTCTTCTCGAGCTATGTCATCCTGCGCGTCGGCGCGCCGGCATGGCCCAGCGGCAGCTCTCTCCTCAACATTCCGCTTGCCACGCTCAACACCATGGTGCTCATCACCTCGAGCGTGACCATGGTCATGGCCTGGGCGTCTCTCAAGATGAACGACTTCGGCAAGTACAAGGCCTACCTGGGCGCGACGGTCCTGCTGGCCTTCGTGTTCCTGGTCGTCAAGTACTTCGAGTACGCGGCCAAGTTCGAGCACGGACTTTACCCGTCAACGAGCACCTTTCTTGCTATTTACTTCACGATGACCGGCCTGCACGCGCTTCACATCGTCGGCGGCATCGTGGTCAATGGTTATCTTTTGGGACCGGGATCGAAGCTGTGGGAGACAAACCCCGAACAACTCGCAAACCGGGTCGAGGGGGCGGGCCTTTACTGGCATTTTGTGGATCTGGTGTGGATATTCCTGTTCCCGGTCCTCTATCTGCTCTAGGAGTCTCGAATGTCGGAACACTCAGCCGAAGAAGTAAAGAAACACGTTCGCGTCTATGTGGCGGTCTTCGCCGCGCTGGCCGTGCTTACCGTCGTCACCGTGGCGGTCTCCTACCTGGAGCTGCCCACGTCGACCGCCATCGCCTTGGCGCTGCTGATTGCAACGGTGAAGGGGTCTTTGGTGGCGCTCTACTTCATGCACCTCATATCGGAGCAGAAGGCCATCGTGTGGCTCTTGGGGCTTACCGCCTCTTTCTTCCTGGTCTGCATGTACATGCCGACCAAATGGGACACGAACTCCATAGAGGTGCACTCGGTTTGGGACACGGCGCTTCCGACCTCGCGCGCCGACGGCGGGGGCCACCACTAGCGGGCGGAGCTCCACCGAAGTGTCGCTAAAGGCCTTCCATATATTTTTCATCGGGCTCTCGACCCTGATGTGCCTCGGCATCGCCGCCTGGCGTCTGGCCGCCTACAGCGAGGAAGGCCAGATCGGAATCCTCGTGCAGGCGGTTGCCTCGGGGGGCGCCGGTGTGGGGCTGGTCGAGTACGGACGGCGTTTTCTCAAGAAGACCAAGGAGCTCGGCTACCTGTGAAACGGTTGCTGGTGCTGGCCGTGGCAGCAGCCGTGGCTGCTTACCCCGGGGAGCTTTGGGCCTGCGCCGTGTGTTACGGCGACCCCGAGTCGCCCCTTACCAAGGGGATGCAGGCCGGTGTCCTGGTCTTGGTCGGATGCATCTACACGGTACTGGCCGCCATGGCCTCGGTCTTCGTCTACTGGATGCGGCGGCACAAGCGCCTCGGTCAGACTACCTAAGGGAGTGGTGAGCGGATGAACCCGAGCTACAAGAACCTTTGGCTTCCCCCCGACATATCGACCCACGGGGCCGAGATGGACAGCATCATCGTGATCATGCACTGGATCATGCTCGTCCTGTTCGTCGGGTGGGGGCTGTTCATGATCCTGGCGCTGGTCCGTTTTCGTGCCCGCGGGGGGCACGCCGCCGATTACAAGGGTGTGACGAGCCACTTCTCGAGCTATGTCGAAGTGGCCATAGCCGTGGTCGAGATCTTCTTGCTGGTCGGCCTTTCCATCCCCGTATGGGCGGCCGTCAAGGGCAACCCGCCGACCACCACGGACGCCGACGTGGTCGTACGTGTCGTCGGCGAGCAGTTTGCTTGGAACATCCATTATCCGGGCACCGACGGGAAGTTCGGCCGTACCGACGTCAACCTGGCCAGCCAGAGCAATCCGCTCGGCATCGACAGCGAGGACCCCGCGGCGACCGACGACATCACGACGATCAACCAGTTTCACTTCCCCGTCGGCAAGAAGGTGTTGGTCCATCTGACCTCCAAGGACGTCATTCACTCTTTCTCGCTGCCCACCATGCGCGTCAAACAAGACGCCATTCCGGGCATGACCGTACCGCTGTGGTTCGAGGCCAAGGAGACCGGCCAGGGCGAGATCAATTGCGCCCAGCTGTGCGGACTCGGCCATTACCGCATGAAGGGTTTCTTCAGCGTCGACACTGAAGAGGACTTCGACGCCTGGCTCGTCGAGCAGGCCGAGGCCTCCTCGTTCGAAGACGACTACTACTGAGTCCTAGTCGCGGCGCCGCCGTCGCGCTTTCCTAGCGTCGTTGTCGAGGTCGTCGACGTGCTCGTCGACGTGGTCGTCGACGAGGTGCTGGTCGAGGAGGTCGTCGTCGTCGGCAGCGTCGTGTTGGTCGTGGTGGCCGTCGAGTCTTCCAGTGTGCTCGAGGTCGAGGTGGTGGTCGTGGTCGCGGTACACCCCGTGCAGGTCAGCGTGATGTCTTCGATGCCGATGGCGGCCTTTAGCACCAGCAGAGCGTCGGTGACCTTGACGGAGCCGGAACTGTCGACGTCGCAGACGCAGAGTTCACAGTCGGTCTCGATATCCACGGCCTCCTGCAACACGATCAGCGCGTCGGTCACGAACACACCGCAGTCGCCGCTGGGGTCGCCGCAGTCGTCGGTGCACCCCTCTAGCGCCTGCACCCGCGAAGGGAGCCCGGTGAGGAGAGGGACGAGGAGAAAGAGCCCGAGGAACGGTAACAAACGGTGCGACATCTGCTATATACAAACCTAACCCGCGGTAGGGTGGAAGTCTACGAAGCTGTTCCCCATGCGACCGAAGACCGTTCTTCTATGGACCATCGTTGCCCTCGTGGCCGTCGAGCAACTGTGGCTGCTGGCGCCGGTCCTAAAGCGCACGGTGTTTCCCCCCGAACACGACCCGGCCGAGGCCGGTCGCATGGTGGCCGAGCGCCTGGCTTGTTTCTCATGCCACGGTCCGGGAGGGGCCGCCGGCATAGACAACCCCGGCAGCGAGGACGGTGTGGTGCCGGCCCTTGCCGGCGGTGAGATGATGATGTGGGCCGACGATGAAGGGGAAGTGCGCGAGTGGATACTTTACGGCGCGCCGCTAAAGGGCGAGCGGCCGGCGCCGCGCCAGGGTCTCACGGCCGGCCGCGGCACCGACCAGGCCATCGTCATGCCGGCCTTCGAATCTCATCTGGCCATCGGTGAGCTCGAGCAGCTCATGGCCTATCTGCGCTCCATTTCCGGGCTGCAATTTCCCGACGACGACGAGGCCGCCGGCGGGCTCGAAGAACTCCACGAGCACGGCTGCTTTAACTGCCACGGTCCCATGGGCACCGGCGGCACGGCCAACCCCGGTTCGCTCAAGGGCTACATCCCGGGCTTTTTCGGCGAGGACTACCGCGAGCTAGTCGGCGACCGCGATGAGCTTCGCCAGTGGATAAGCGAGGGGGTAAGCGATCGCATGCGCGAGAACCCGCTGGCCGCGGCTGTGCTGGAAAGGCAGGCCGTCAAGATGCCGGCCTACGGCGAGTTCATCGACGACCACGAGATAGATGAACTCGTGGCCGCCGTCGAGTGGTTGGTCGAAAGTGGTTGGCGTGAGCTTGCGGTGCCCTAGAAGAACAGGTGCGCCTCCAGGGTCAGCTCGTCGCGGTTGTTGGCCGGCTCGTCCTCGGGTCCGTTGAAGATGCGGTAAAAAAGCCTGAGCTGCACGAAGCGGTCTATGAAGGGCTCCACGCCTAGACTGATGCGAGTAAGGGTGTCCTCGGCCTCGTTGTCGCTCGGGTCGTAGATGTCGAAGGCGACCTTGGTGTTCATCCAGTCGCGCCAAAGATAGTTGGCCTCACCGTAAAGGGCCCAGGCCTGCACGTCGTCGTCGGCCGCGCCGTCACCATCGACATCGGTCTCGGTGTCGAGCAGGTCGGCCTGGAACAGCACTGTGGTCCGTCCGGCCGAAAGCCCGCCGAAGATCGCAAAGGCGTTGATCTCACCATCGTCGGGGGCGTCGTGGGCGGCCGAGATGCCGGCCATGGCATGGTCGACGCCGCCAACCTCGTCCCACATCCTGTAGGCCGAGGCGGTAAAGAGCTGGTCGGTGTCGGAGTCCTCGGTGCCCTCGGTAACCGACAAAAACCAACTGGTTCCCTCGCCGCTGCGGCCCATCTCGAGGCCGGCCACGGTCTTGTCGAAGGAGAATCCCGAGGCCGAGTTAACGAATGCCTCGTCATCCTGGAACTTCAATCCCCAGGCCGGGAAGAAACGGCCGGCCTTTATATAGGCGCCCTCCCAGGGAAACAGACGGTCTAGCAGCATGAAGGCCTCGCGGTTGGAGGCCCCGCCGGGGGCGACCTTCTCGTCTATATAGAAGGACAGCGTGTCCGGGATGAGCCGTAGGTGGGCGTAGATGGTTGCCTGCTCGACGTCTATGTCGTTGCTCTCGATGTCACGGAAGGTGGTGTTGTTGCTGACCTTGCCCTCGGAGTCGGCGTCGTCTTGGAGCAGCAGCTTGTTCGTGAGGCGGAAATCGCCGCCGATGCTGAAGTAGTCGCTCACGTTGGGCGAGAACCAGTCGTCGTATGCCGGCAGTATGCCGGCACCGTCGTTGGGGAGGCGCAGGATGTCGGTGGCGTGCATCTCGGCGGTAAGCGTTCTCATGCCGCCGCCGCTGCGGTTGCTGTGGCAGTCCCCGCAGGCAAAGCCGTCGCGCAGGGCCATATAGGGCTCGGCCGAGGCGGCCGCGGGCAGCGCGGCGACTGCTGCCGCACAGATCGCGAGAGCCAGGAGCGGACGGGTCTGGGCGTGGCGAGTTGTCTTCATCTCTTTCCCCTCAGTCCTTCCAGTATTCGCTAGCAGGCGTGGTCGTGCTGGTCGAGGTGGTGGTGGTAACCGATCGTTTCGAGCTTACCGCGGGCGCACCAGCGTCTATCCACACCGTGATGAGGGCTATCTCGTTGCTTGTCAGCGCCGTCGAGGCCAACGGCATGAGCGAGCTGCAGTAGGTGCCGCCGGCCCCCAGCTTATCGAGCAGGTAGCTCGCAGAGCTGTCGCCGGCCACGACGAAGGTCTTGTCCGAGCAGCCGGCGGCGGCCACACCGACCAGTTCGTCGTAGGACTGGCTCGTGCTCGAGAGCTTTGGTGTGGTACCGACCGAATTGTGACAGCTCGGCGAGGTGGCGCACTTTGGCGTGAAAATGTCGCTCTGGATCCCGGCAAGAGACGAACTGGTGGCAAGCGTGGTCGTGGTGGTGGCCGTGTCGAGTCCCTCCCCGGCGCAGGCGGTCAAGACAAGGGCGATAGCCAGGGGTAAGGCGGCCAACATGGCCACGGCAATCTATGGCCGCGCCGGAAGGGGTTCAAAAGAGGATGTGCGTAGGCCCGCCGGCTTGTGATAGAAAAAGGGCCAGGAGGACCAAGCGATGGCCGAGACCAGACCTGCCCAAGCATTCCTAGTCGTGGTTGTGATGGCTGCCTGCCTGTTCGCTACCTCGCAGTCACCGGCCGTCGCGGCCGAGGAGAGCCTTAGCGGCGAGATTCTCGATATGGCCTGCTTTATCCCCAAGGGCGCCAAGGGCCCGGCCCACCGCAAGTGTGCGCTGACCTGCGCCGAGCACGGCATGCCGCTGGGGCTTCTCACCGACGATAACGAGGTCTACCTGCTCTTTCCCAAGCACGGCAAGGAGACCGCCTTCGACGCCGTCAAGAAGCTGGCCGGCAGCCGCGCCGTGCTAACGGGCAAGGCCTCCGAACGCATGGGCATCCGTGGTTTCGAGGTGCTCGGCGCCACCGCGCCCGAGTAGACTTGCGGGGCGGCCGTGGCTACTTAGTCGCTTCGCGCCGCTAATCCTGGTGCCGTGAGCTGACGTAGCTCAGTTGGTAGAGCAGCTGATTCGTAATCAGCAGGTCGGCGGTTCGAATCCGCCCGTCAGCTCCATTTAATCAACAACTTAGCGCGACGACCTCACCAGCGTTCCCCCACTCGGGAGCAGGTCGGGAGCAATTGGATCGGGTTTAATAGGACGGAAAGAAAATTTCTCTCCTAATAGCTCTAGAAAGTGGCTGATTGGTTCTCCCCCCATGGGGGCGCCTAAGTGCTATTGCATAGTCCCTGCTTGGAACCGGCGGCCCAAAAGGGCGTTCAAAAGGTATGACCTCTTAAAGGTAGGGGTAGGGCACCCCCTGAGGGACTTAGGTAGTTTGAAGGGCCTTCTACCCCCTTCAGATCTGCAAGAACGGGACGTATGAAGCGGTTCCGGCGAGCCCATGGACAGAGCCGGCCAATGCTTGTTAATGTCGGCATGGGCCTCGTGAAGGGACTTAGACTTACAGCGATTCTGTTGGTTCTCGGGCTGGCCGGGCAGGCTTGGGCCGGTCCGACACCAGCAGCCAAGTGCGAGGCGAACAAGTTAAAGACAGCGGGAAAGTACGGGCAGTGCCTTTTGAAGGCTCTGGCAAAGGCTGCCAAGAAGAAAGCGCCAGAGGCCGACTACACCCGATGCGATAGTAAGTTTGTAGGGAAGTGGGCAAAGATCGAGGCCAAGGGTGGATGCGCCACAACGGGAGATGATACGAGCGTTGCGGCTGCGGTAATCGACCATCCCGAAACAGCAACGTTTCTTACTCCAGCGACGGCCAGCGTGTCTGCGGGGAGCTGGCACAACTGCAGTCGCGATGTTTCGGGCTCAGTTCAGTGTTGGGGGCTCAACGAGTACCAGCAATCTCGTTCGCATCCGGGCACCTTCACGCAGGTCTCGGCAGGTGCCGACCACACCTGCGCGATTAACAGCTCGGGTACGGTCGAGTGCTGGGGGGCTGGCTCTTGGGATAATGGTCCTGACCCCCATTTTGGCCAGTCGAACCCACCTTCGGGAACCTTCACTGGAGTCTCAGCAGGCGAATGGCACGCCTGCGGCATTAACAGTTCGGGCACGGTGGAGTGCTGGGGGGCGGGTGAATGTGGGGAGACGGGCGGACACGACTGGGTTGGCCATGAGATTCATGTCAGCCAGTCATGTCCCCCTGCGGGCACGTTCACGCAGCTCTCGGCGGGCCAAGGCCACACCTGTGCGCTGAATAGCTCGGGCGCGGGCGAGTGCCGGGGAACAGGACCGACGGATCGCGCCTGTTCCTGGGGTGGTGGCTACGAATGCGGCCAGGCGGGCCCCCCTGAGGCACCCTTCCCCGAGATTTCGGCAGGCACGCAGCACACCTGCGCGATCAATAGCACGGGTGCGGTCGAGTGCTGGGGGGCTGGGGGATGTGATGGTAGCGAGTCTTATTCTTTAGGCCAGTCATGTCCGCCTTCAGGCACGTTCACGCAGGTCTCGGCAGGCTGGATCCATACCTGCGCGATCAATAGCGCGGGTGCGGTCGAGTGCTGGGGGGCTGGAGGATGTGATGATGGTGGGACTCCCCATTTTGGCCAGTCGTGTTCGCCTGCGGGCACCTTCACTGAGGTCTCGGCAGGGGCCTGGCACACCTGCGCGCTTAACAGCTCAGGCGAGAGTGAGTGCTGGGGGGCGAATCCCGATGGCCAGGCGAGTCCACCTGCGGCCCCGCGTTGTTGGTCAAAACCGTTTCAACTCGTAGGCAAGTACGGCTCTTGTCGTCTGAAGATGGATGCGAAGGCGGTCAAGAAGGCTACGAACCCCGACTACTCAAAATGTGACGCGAAGTTCACCAACAAGTGGGTGAGTGTGGCATCGAAGGAGACAGAGAGCTGCCCCGCCATTGCCGGGCTTGAATCTGCTTTCCAAGCCGAGGTTGTCAGCTACACCGATGACATAGCGGCCATGCTGGCTAGCGAGTAGCCCCTTCCATCGTTAAGTCTTAAACCCGCGCTTTAGGGCTGGTTTCAGCGGAATAGGCCCCATTCGGGTGTCCCATGGACAGAACAGTCCAAAGCTTGGTAACGTCGGTTGCCCTGATCGCTCCCTGACCATCGCCGAATAATGAACGTACTTGAGCGCAACTTATTCACGGATCCAGAACTCATCCGGGACCCGGCTCCCTACTACGCCGCCTTGCGTGAAGTCGGTCCGGTGTTTCGCGAGCCCCACCATGGCGTCTTCCTGATCTCCGGCATTGCGGAAATTCTCGAAGTCTACGCAGATCACGCCACCTTTTCGGCCGTGGTCGCGCCGCTCGGCCCCTTCGTGGAGTTACCGCAGCCTGCTGAGGGAGAGACCATAGCGGATGTCGTCGAGCACCGTAGCGACGAGAGCCCCTTGAGCGGCCAGCTCTTTACGCTCGACCCTCCGAAGCACAGCCG
Source organism: uncultured Myxococcales bacterium (assembly GCA_964469485.1). Lineage (GTDB taxonomy): Bacteria > Desulfobacterota > Binatia > UBA1149 > CAYXZP01 > CAYXZP01. The sequence continues at coordinate 29,243 of CAYXZP010000017.1, forward strand.
ACATCGCGCGCTGCTCAGCGGGCTCTTCACGCCGAACCGCCTGAAGGAGAACGAGGAGTTCATGTGGACCCTCGCTGAGAGGTTGATCGATGAGTTCGTTGACCACGGCGAGGTCGAGCTTTGCAGCGCCTACGCAGGACCCTTCACTCTGCTCGTGGTCGCCGACCTGCTGGGCGTTCCGCAAGAAGACCACGAACGGTTCCGAGGCTGGCTCCAGGGTGCCGATACCCCCGTGGCCGGAGACAGCGGAGGCATGGCGGGCGGCGACCAGGTTTTCGCGAATCTCCATCCCTACTTCGCCCGCTACGTCGAAGAGCGCCGGGCAGCGCCGCGCGAAGACGTGCTGACCCAGCTAGCTACCGTCCGTTTTCCCGACGGAGCACTTCCCGAGGTTGCTGATGTCGTCCGCATTGCCGCTACCCTGTTCGCCGCGGGTCAGGAGACGACAGCGCGTCTGATCTCCACCGGAATGCGGATCCTCGCCGAGCAACCTGCTATTGCCGAGGAGTTGCGCGCACGTCCCGAGGCGATCGAGAATTTTGTCGATGAGTGCCTGCGCCTGGAGAGCCCGATCAAGGGCCCGTTCCGCCTGGCCCTGCGTGATACCCGAATTGCCGGCGCCACCATCCCGATGGGCTCCATCGTGATGGCGATGAACGGTGCGGCCAACCGTGACCCGCGTGTATTTGATGACGGAGACCGCTTCGAGGCTAAACGTCCGAATGCCCGCCGGAACATCGCCTTTGGGCACGGCGAGCACTTCTGTCCCGGCGCTAATCTTGCGCGTACTGAGGCACGCATCAGTTTTGAGCGCTTACTCGCACGGCTCGACGATCTACAGTTGGTGGACTCCAGTGCGCTCTCTTACGCGCCGAGCTTCATTATCCGCGGCCTAAACGACTTGCCGCTCCGTTTCCGGCGCCGCTCGTAGTAGCCCC
>CAYXZP010000018.1:0-29656 GCA_964469485.1 uncultured Myxococcales bacterium
CCTTTCGGCATCGTGTTCGCGGTCGACATGCTTGGCGCCCTCATGGTCGCCGTCACGATGGTCGTTTCGACGGCGACGCTGCTGTTCGCCTGTTTTTCGATGGACGAGGGGCGCGAGACCCATTTCTTCTACGCGCTGTTCCAGTTCCTCATCATGGGAACCAACGGCGCATTTCTCACCGGCGACCTCTTCAACCTGTTCGTGTGGTTCGAAGTGCTCCTGGTCGCTTCTTACGGGCTGATGGCTCTGGGCAGCGAACCCTACCAGCTGCAGGAGACCTTCAAATACCTGGTCATAAACGCGCTCGCATCGGCTCTGTTCCTGGTCGGCGTCGCGCTCGTTTACGCCCTTTGCGGCACGCTCAACATGGCCGATCTGCACCTGCGGTTGGCCGAGGTCGATTCGGCCGCCCTGCGCGGCGCCGTGGCCGTGGTCTTTATCGTCGTCTTCGGGATCAAGGCCGGCGTCTTTCCGCTCTACATGTGGCTGCCGCGTTCCTACTTCGCGCCGCCGGCCGTGGTCAGCGCGCTGTTCGGCGGGTTGCTCACCAAGGTGGGCGTCTACGCGTTGTTCAGGATGGTGACATTGGTGTTCGCCGACGGGTCGGCGCTCACACTGCCGCTGCTCGTCGCCGTGGCCTGCGCGACGATGTTCTTCGGAGTGATAGGCGCGTTGTCGCAGTGGGACTTCAAGCGCATCCTCTCGTACCACATCATCAGCCAGGTCGGCTATATGATCATGGGGCTTGCCATTTTTACCCCGCTCGCCATCGCGGGGGGCATCTTTTACATCATCCACCACATCATCGTTAAGACGGCGCTGTTCCTGGTGGCGGGGACGGTCGAGCGCAGGCGCGGAACGACCTTCCTTTCGTCGCTGGGCGGCATGTTGGAGACCGCGCCTTTGCTGACCGGGCTATTCGTCGTGGCCGGGCTCTCGCTCTCGGGCGTACCCCCGTTTAGCGGTTTCGTGGCCAAGCTCATGCTCGTCAAAGGAGGCATAGAGGCGTCCTCCTACGGCATCGTGGCCGTGAGCGTGCTGGTCAGCTTTCTCACGCTCTTTTCCATGATGAAGGTCTACCGCTACGTGTTCTGGGGGGTGCCTCACGGACGCGACAGCGTCGAGGCCGGTAACGCGGCCCGCGTCGTGTCGGTCGTCTTGTTGGTGGGGCTCGGGGTCGCCCTTGGCCTCGGTGCCGGCTGGGCCATGCCGTACGCCGAATTGGCGGCGCGGCAACTGCTCGACACCGAGGCCTACGTGAGCGCTGTCTTGGGAGCCACTCTGTGAGACCGTCCAGGCTCATCGCCGCCGCCACTCTGCTGCTTTCGTTCACGCTGGCATTGGTCCGCGCCAATATCGCTGTGGCAAAGCTCGTCCTGTCGCCGCGCCTTCGCATACGGCCGGGCATAGTACGGTTCCCGACCGTGCTGCGCAGCGATGCGGCGATCACATTGCTTGCCAACATGATCACCTTGACGCCCGGCACGCTGACGGTCGCGGTGTCCGAGAACCGCGACTGCATCCATGTTCACGCCCTCGACATCGACGAACCTGGGCAGGTGGTGGCTGATATACGGCGCGACATGGAGCGGCATATCGCGAGGCTCGAGCGGTGATGGACGTGGCGGCAAACGTCGCTATGGCATTGGTGGGTTTCGGCCTGGCCGCCGCCGTCTATCGGATTGTGACGGGGCCAGCCCTGGCCGACCGCGTGTTGGCAGCCGATCTGCTGGCGACCTGCATCATGGCCGTCCTGCTGGTGAGCGGGCTGACCGATGCGGCCCGGGACCGGCTCGACGTGGTCATGGCGATCGCCCTGGTGTCGTTCTTCTCGACCGTCGTGCTGGCAAGGTATCTGTTGGGAGGGCGTCCCCTTGACTGAGGCGCTGACAGCAGTGGCGCTCGTTGGCGGAGCCGGTTTCGTAGCCTTGGCCGCTGTGGGGTTGCTGCGTCTTCCGGACCTGTACACGCGCATGCACGCCGTGACCAAGGCAACGACGTTCGGAATGGGCCTGCTGCTGCTGGCCTCCGCCCTCGAGGCTTGGCGGGCGCAGGTCCTGCCCGTGGCCGAACTGCTCGTTCTCGTCTTCGTGTTCCTTACCAATCCCGTCGGTGCGCACCTGTTGGCGCGGGCGGCCTATCTCTCGGGGCTACCCATGCGCGAAGGCAGCTTGGATGAGATGGGCCGCCTCGGAGAAAGCGCCGGCGCTGGTCACGATCGGGACTGACGGTCGCCGGAAAATAGACCACGGGTCGAGCCGCGTGGTACCCTGCAAGTGCCGGTGTACGATCAGCGTTGGATAACCGCGTTCGGGGACTTCTTCTTGTTGCTCGGACGCGCGATGGTGGCGACGGTCCTGTCACCGCCGAGGCGGTCGGCCGTCCTCGGCCAACTCCACGAGGTGGGTGTCCGCTCCCTGTCCATCGTCAATCTCACCGCCGTGTTCACCGGCATGGTCATGTCGCTGCAGCTTGGCTACTTCCTTGCGCAGTTCGGCGCCAAGATATTCGTCGGACGGATCGTCGGCCTGGCGATCATAACCGAGCTGGGCCCGGTGCTCACGGCCCTCATGATAGGCGGGCGTGTGGGTGCGGGCATGGCCGCGGAACTCGGAACCATGAAGGTCACCGAGCAGGTCGACGCATTACGCGCGCTCGGAACGGACCCAGTGGGACACCTGGTGGTTCCGCGGCTGTTCGCCGTCATCGTCATGCTGCCGCTGCTTACCGCGCTCGCCGACATGATCGGGGTGGTCGGCGGCGCCGCCGTCGCCTACGGCGAGCTGGGTGTGCAACCCGCCTTCTATTTCCGCAGCCTCCTGCAGTACCTGACCATGGGCGATCTGTTCCGTAGCCTGGCCAAGGCGTTCTTCTTCGCGATCATCATCGGGGGCATCGCCTGCCGCAACGGGCTCGCGGCCTCGGGTGGCGCCGATGGCGTGGGGCGCGCGACCACCCGGACGGTGGTCACGGCGTCGATCACGGTCCTTATCAGCGACTTTTTTCTCACCAAGTTGATGCTGGCAATATGAGCGACACCGGCCAGTCCGCTGACCCGATCATGGCCTGCTACGGCCTCGGCCGCTCCTTCGGTGGCGCCACCGTGCTCGACGGGCTCGATCTCGAGATAGAGCGCGCCGAGACCATCGTCGTTCTCGGGCGCTCCGGCAGCGGCAAGAGCGTCTTGCTCAAGCACCTCAACGGGCTGCTCAAGCCCGAGACCGGCCGCGTTCTCTTTGACGGCTCCGAGATCGGACGCCTGCACGAACGGGAATTGGTCCCCATGCGGCGCCGTATGGGCATGCTGTTTCAGGGCGGGGCTCTGTTCGATTCCCTCGATGTGGGCGGCAACGTCTCATTTCCGCTCGAACAGCACGATGTTGCGTTCGACGAGGCCCGCGTTGCCCATTTGCTCGAACTCGTCGACCTGGCCGGCACCGAACGTCGCATGCCGTCGGAACTCAGCGGCGGCATGAGAAAAAGGGCCGCGCTGGCCCGCGCCCTGGCTCTGGAGCCCGAGGTGATGCTTTACGATGAGCCGACCACCGGCCTGGACCCGGTCACCGCCCAGCAGATCAACCGCCTGATACGTTCGCTGCAGTCCCGGTTGGGGCTTACCTCGGTCGTGGTGACCCACGACCTGGCGAGCGCGGACTTTGTCGCGGACCGAATTGCCTTTCTGTATAATGGCAAAATCCGCGCTGTGGGGTCGGCGGAGGAGATGCGGCGGAGCGTGGACCCGGTCATACGAGAATTTATGTCAGCTGGCGCCGGCCCCGCCCCCGCCCCTGACGCGTGAGTCAAGGCGCTACAAGAACCTTTTCGGTCGGACTCCTGGCCGCCGTCGCGCTGGCGATAATAGCGGTCGGCGTTTTCCTGGTCGGGGACGAACAGCGTTTTTGGGGCGGGCGTACGGCCTACCGCCTGCACTTCTCGCGTACCAACGGGCTGCTCGAGGGCGCCCCGGTGGCCCTCAATGGGGTCACCGTCGGTTCGGTCGTACGTATGCGGTTCTCCCCGGACCCCGTCGATGTCTACGTCGATGTCAAGATAGCCGTGGCCAGCAGCGTGGCTCCGCGCATACGCGGGGATACCGTCGGCAAGATACAGACCCTCGGCCTTCTCGGGGACAAGTACATCGAACTCAACGCCGGTTCCCTCAGCGAGCAACCCATCGACCCCGGTGCGCTGATCCGCTCACTCGACCCCGTCGACTACGAGTCGCTGGTCTCGCAAAGCGGCGATATCGTGACCAATGCCATCGAGGTGACGGCGCTCTTGCGGCAGGTGCTAACCGATATCAACAACGGCGAGGGTCTGATCGGACGCCTCGTGAGCGATCACGAGTTCGGCCAGCAGTTCGCCGGCAACCTAAGCCGTACCGTGGCCAATCTCGAGTCATCGACGGCCAGGATCGAAGCGCTCATGGCCGATGATTCATCGGCGGCCGAGATAATAGAGAACATGCTCGAGGTCTCACGCCAGGCACGACACTTCTCGGAACACCTCAACGAAGGCCGGGGGCTCGTCGCCCGGCTGACCAGCGACGAGGAGTTGGCCGACCGCACGCTCGCCAATCTCGAGAGCGCGACGATGAGCATTTCACAGGTAGCCGCGCAGGTCCGGTCGGGCGAAGGTTCGCTCGGGCGCTTGGTGTACGACGATTCCCTTTACGAGAACGCCGACACGTTGGTCGGCGGTGGTAGTGGCGGCTTCTGGCGGTTGCTCGGACGCGGGGCGGCGTTCTTTTGGCCATTCGGAGGCGGGAGCAAGGCGCCTCCGGCACCGGCAAATTAGCCGGCGCAAGCCCCGTTGTTGAGTTGGCCGGGGGCGTTTAGAGTCGTAAGGGCTAAGGAGGCGGAAGTGTCCGGACAGGAAAGGGTTTTGAACTTGGCCGAGGAGAGACTGGAGGAGCTTTTCCGCGAACTGGTATGCACCGGACTGGAGGACCAGGCCTTGGCCGTCTCCGAGTTCACCGAATATTACCTCGTCCGGCTACTGTCCGTGTTCCTGCGCACCGACGGTGAGAAGTTCTCGCGACCGCTCGGCGTCGAACTCCTCAGCTCGGCTCGGCTGGACCCGGAGCTGCGTTATCCGCGGCTCAAGGAGGTCGCCGACACCTCGCTGTTCATGTCGGGCGTGTTCCTCGACAATATCGAGGCACGGCTGCCGGCGACCGATTATTTCTTCGAGGTCGGCAGTCGCGCCTACCTCGATCTCAGCAGCATCGAGTGCCGGACCGAACCGGCTGGCCTCGCCTTCACGGAGACCTACACGGACCTCGGCACCCGGTTCGAGGACTTCACCCGTGTGCTCGCGTTCGTCGCGGACCAACGGTTGTTCGCTTCGAACGAGACTCTGCTCAGGCTTTACCGGCGCTGGCTGGCTTCGGGCAATCCGAGGGACCGCCGCCGGCTGGCCTCACTCGGGCTCATCGCGGTCGACGAGAGCGGGAACATTCACTGAAGCCTGCGGGCCTCGACCACGGTGAACAAGGACCACGGCGAGGTCTTGTAGCTGCGTTCCAGCGCCAGGCGCCCGCCGACGATCTCGCCGAGGCTCAATCGCGTCGACCAACCGAGCTTGCGGGTGATCGGATCGACTAGGTTGACGACCTTTCTTACGGCCTTCCTCGGGCTTGCGAAGTGGTTGATCATCACGATGACGCCGTCGTCCTTGCAGACGCGCGACATCGCCGCGATGAGACGGTGCGGGTCAGGCACCACCGTCACGACATGAAAGGCCATCACGTAATCGAAGTGGCCGGCGGGAAGGTCCATGCTCAAAGCATCCATTTCGAGCAACCGTATGTGGGAGTGGCGCAATGGGTCGAGCTTGCGGCGCGCCTGTTCGAGCATGGACGCGGACAGGTCGATCCCGGTGACCTCGCAATGTGTCGGATACGCGTCCAGCGAGAGACCGGTGCCCACCCCGACCTCGAGCACGCGCGCGCCGGGCGGTATGGCCAGCCTCCGCAGGACCCCGGCTATGCGGCGCGAGAACACGCCCTTGAAGACGTGGTCGTAGACCCCGGCCAGGTCCGAATAGAGGCGGCTCGTGTGCGGGAGACCCGGGTCGAGCGCGGTCATCGTTTCCAGTACTCGACGACGGGGCTGGCGATGAAGACGGACGAGTAGGTGCCGATGCTCAGACCCACGATTAGCGTGAAGGCAAAGCCGTGGATCACGCCGCCGCCGAGGAAGAACAGCGCCAGTAAGACGATCAGCGAGGTGCCCGTCGTCAACAGCGTGCGAGACAGCGTTTCGTTGATGCTGCGGTTTATCACCTCGCCGAGAGAGCTCCTTTTGATGCGCTTCATGTTCTCGCGGATACGGTCGGAGACCACCACCGTGTCGTTGACCGAATAACCGACCACGGTCAGCAGGCCCGCGACCACGCTGAGGTTCACCTCGACTCCGGCAAGCGAAAGCGCACCGAGCGTTATGAGAACGTCGTGCGCCAGCGCCACGCCTGCGCCGAGGCCGAAACGGAGGTCGAAACGGATGGCGATGTAGGCGCCCATCATGACGGTGGCAAAGAGCACCGAGAGGATGCCCCGCCGCCTGAGTTCCTTGCCGACCCGCGGACCGACGATCTCGGTGCGTTTTTCGTCGAACCCGGCGTCTGCGAACGAGGCGCGGAGCGCGTCTTTGATCAGCGCCGCGCGCCCGCCGCCGACCTTCTCCTCCCCCACCGGGATCCGCAGTAGGAACTCACCCGGTTCTGTTCCGAACTCCTGGACCGAGATGCTGCCGATACCCTCGAGCCCGGCCACCGAATCGCGGACCTCGGCGATATCGACCGACGGGTCCACGCCGATGTGCAGCATCAGTCCGCCCGTGAAGTCGATCCCGTAGGCCGGTCCCCCCTTAGCCACGAGCGAGAACAAGCCCGCGGCTATGAGCAGGGCCGATAAGACGAAGGCGGGCTTGCGCAACCGTATGAAGTTGATGTTTATGTCTGGTGATACGAGTTGCAGCATGTTGCTAGATACTTGCGGCCTGCCCGGTTCGTTGGAGCGCGATAAAGTCGTGGAAGACACGGGCCGCGAAGACCGCACTGAAGATCGTGCTCGCGATGCCTATGCACAGCGTCAGGGCGAAACCCTTGATTGGACCGGAGCCGAATTGGAACAGAATGAGGCCGGCCAGGAAGGTCGTGACGTTCGAATCGAGGATGGCCGGCATCGCGCGGCTGTAGCCGGCCTCGATGGCCGCCAGTCCGGTCTGGCCGGCGCGTAGTTCTTCCCTGGTACGTTCGTTGATCAGGACGTTGGCGTCGACGGCCATGCCGAGCGTGAGCACGATCCCCGCTATGCCCGGTAGCGTCAGGGTCGCCTGGAACGCCGCAAGTACGCCCATGAGCAGCACCATGTTGATGACCAGCGCGATGTCGGCGACGAGACCGGCGAGCCGGTAGTAGAGCGGCATGAACAGCACAACGAAAAGTCCGCCGATGAGAAAGGACCTGGTCCCGCTGGCTATCGAATCGCGTCCCAGGGAGGGCCCGACGGTTCGCTCTTCGGCTATCACGACCGGCGCCGGCAACGCGCCGGCGCGCAGGACGATCGCGAGGTCGCGGGCTTCGTCGAGACTGAAGTTCCCGGTTATCACGGCGCGCCCGCCGCCTATGCGCTCCTGGATGACGGGTGCGCTCTGCACCCTGCCGTCGAGCACGATGGCGAGTTGCCGGCCGACGTTGTCGCGCGTGATGCGCTCGAAGATGCGGGCGCCGCTGGCGTTGAGCGTTATCGACACGTAGGGGAGATCTCCGTACTGGGCCGGGCGGTGGCGGGCGTCGGATATCACCTCTCCCGACATCAACACCGTCGGTTCGACCTCGTAGCTGCTCTCGGTCTCAAAACCCGTAAGCGCGTCAACGTCGGTGCCGCGCAGCCTGATGTTGGTCTCAGAGTCCGCTTCGGCGACAAGGCGGAACTTGAGCTGAGCTGTCCGCCCTATCAGCGCCTTGGCCCTTTCCGGGTCCTGCACGCCCGGCAGCTGGACCAATATTCCGTTGCGCCCGGTTCTTTGTATGGTCGGCTCGGACACGCCGAACTCATCGACTCGATTGCGGATGGTTTCGAGCGCCTGATCGATGGCAAGCTGCCGGATCCCCTCCTTTTCCGGTTCGATCAGGCGGTAGCGCATACGGCGGCCGTCGACAGAACGTTGCTCGAGGACAGCGTAGCGTTCGGTGATGATCTCTTCGAGTTCCTCGAACCGCGAACGGCTCACCAGATCGAAGACCAGGGTGTCGAGACCCACGCGACTCCAGGCGCGCGTGGCGATCCCCTCTTCTTGCAGCTCCCGCTTCATCTGTTCGATGAGCAGGTCCACGGAGTTTTCCACGGCCTTGTCGGCCTGCACCTCGAGCACCATGTGAATGCCGCCCCTGAGGTCGAGGCCGAGCCGGATCGAGTCGGAGGGGAGCGCGCGGCCCCACCAGGCCGGCATCTGGCCGACCACCGACGGGACAAGGAAGAACGCGGCCGTAAGGACGACCGCGGCCACCGTGACCGCCCGCCACCTGAGACTGCCGGACAAGCTTCAGCCCCCCTTGTTCTCGCTCTGCCGCGCCGTGACCTGCTGCTTGTCGTGTTTGACCCGTACGTTGTTGGCGATCTCGAGGCTGACGGTGTCGTCGCCGACCTCGACGATCCGTCCGTAAAGTCCGCCCGCCGTGACGACGGCGTCGTTGCGCTTGAGGCCCTCGATGAGCGTCTTGTGTTCTTTTTGGCGCTTCATCTGTGGACGAATCAGCAAGAAGTAGAACACCGCCAGGATGAGTATCAGCGGGAAGAAGGTTTGCAGTCCCTGCGGTCCGGCCTGCGCCAATACCAAGGCCTCGTTCACCGTCATGATCAGCTATCCCCCTCTTGGCCGGCGAGAAACTCCGTTCGGAATTCCCCATAAGTTCCGGAGGCTATGGCCTGCCGGATACGCCGCATTAGCCGCCCATAGAAGCTCAGGTTGTGATAGCTAGCAAGCGACGCGCCCAACATCTCTTTTCTCTTGGACAGGTGGTGCAGGTACCCGCGGGAGAAGTTGCGGCAACAATAACAATCGCAGGCCGCATCGACCGCGGCGGCCGAGTTGGCGTGGCGGGCGTTACGGATCGAGATTCTGCCCGTGCTCGTGAACAGCAACCCGTTGCGGCCGCCGCGCGTCGGCATGACGCAGTCGAACATGTCGTAACCCCAGCCGGCCAGCTCGACCAGGTCGGTGGGCGTGCCCATTCCCATCATGTAACGAGGGCTGGCCGCGGGCAGCAGCCCAGCGCTGGCCTCTGCGGTCGCCATTGTTTCGGCGCGCGCCTCGCCGACGGACAGACCGCCGACGGCATAGCCGTCGAAGCCGATCTCAATCAAGCGGCCGGCGTTCTCGCGTCTGAGATCTTCGAACAGGCCCCCCTGCATGATGCCGAACACCGCGGTCCCCGCAGTGGCGCTCTCGATTGCCTTGCGCTTCGTTCTGGCGGCCCATCTGAGCGTACGTTCGGATGTGCTTGCCGCAGCATCGCGGTCGGCGGGCCGGCCGGTGAACAGGTCGAAGGCCATGGCGATGTCCACGCCGAGCCTTTGCTGCGCGCCGAACGCGGATTCGGGCGTTATCGTGACCATTTCGCCGTCCAGCTCCGAGCGGACGCGCGCGCCCTCTTCGTCGACCTTGACAGCGGCGGCCAGGCTGAACAGTTGATAGCCGCCGCTGTCGGTCAGGATGGGCCCCGGCCAGGACATGAAACGGTGCAGGCCGCCGAGTTCGCTAATGGTGTCCACGCCCGGGCGCAGCGAAAGGTGGTATGCGTTGGCGAGCACCACCGCGGCGCCGGTCTCGGCCACCTGGGCCGGGGTCAGTCCGCGCACCGTGCCGTAGGTCCCGACCGGCATGAAGACCGGTGTTTCAAAACAACCGTGCGCGGTGCTGACCACGCCCGTACGCGGCCGCGTGCCGGCGCCACCGCCGCTCGTTATCTCGAAACCGAGGACGCTCACAGAACAAGCATCGCGTCGCCGTAGCTGTAGAAGCGGTAGCGCTGCTCGACGGCTTCGAGGTAAGCGCGCCGGGTGAGTTCCGGGCCGGCAAAGGCCGCCACCAGACCGAGCAGCGTGGTGCCCGGCAGGTGGAAGTTAGTGACCAGTGCGTCGATCGCCCTGAACCGGTGGCCGGGGCGGATGAAGAGATCGGTGTCGCCTTCGAACGCACGGACACCCTCGTGCCCGTCGCAGGCGCTCTCGAGCGCGCGCACGCTCGTGGTTCCTACGGCCACCACACGGCGGCCGCGCGCGCGTGTGTCGTTGACACGGCGGGCCAGTACCCGGCTGACTCGGCAATGTTCGGCCTCCATCTCTTGTTTGCCCGGTCGCACCGGCATGAAGGTGCCCGGACCCACGGCAAGCGTGAGGGTGGCAAAGGCCATCCCGGCGCTCTCGAGACGCTCGATCAGCCCCCGGCTGAAGTGCAGCCCCGCCGTTGGGGCCGCCACGGCCCCGGGTATGCGCGCATAGACGGTTTGATAACGGACGCGGTCGTGGTCGGTGGGCGGACGATCGATATAGGGCGGCAGCGGGACCTCGCCGTGTTCGGTCATGAGCCGCGAGGCCGCGGCGCCGTCGAGTTCGAGGCGGCAGCGCCCCTCGGCGGCGCTCGCGACACGGACCCGCTTGCGGCCCGGCAACAGCAAGGTCTCGCCCGCCCGTAGCCCCTTGCTCGAACGAAACAGACATTCGGTAAGCTCGGAACCGTTGGCGATGACCAGCAGCTCGACGCGCCCGCCGGTCTCGCGCCGGGCGCGCAAGCGGGCCGGTATTACGGCGCTGTCGTTGGCAACCAGCAGGTCGCCGCTGTCGAGCAAGCTTGGAAGCTCCGAGACCGAGTGGTGGGAGATGGTGCCCCCATCGTGCCGGCGCACGACCAGCAGGCGCGCCTGCTCACGGCTGGCGGCCGGTTGCTGAGCGATCAGCTCTTCAGGCAGCCGGTAGTCGAAGGGCGACGGGGATACGGTGTTGGCCACCGGTTCGCGCCATCAATCCTTCCGCTCGGTGCTGGCCCCCAGACCCTTGACCAAGGGCGTTATCAGGTCGATGGGCACCGGCAGCACGACCGTCGAATTGTGCTCGGAAGCGAACTCGCTGAGCGTTTGCAGGAAGCGCAGCTGGACGGAGACCGGTTGGCTCGACAGACGTTCGGCCGCTTGGGCCAGCTTGTCGGAAGCCTGCAGTTCGCCCTCGGCGTTGATGACCTTGGCGCGCCGCTCGCGCTCGGCTTCGGCCTGTTTGGCCATCGCGCGCTGCATCTCCTGGGGAAGGTCGATGTGTTTCACCTCCACGGAGACGACCTTTATCCCCCACGGGTCGGTCTGTTCGTCCAGGATGTCCTGGATGCGCTGGTTGATGCGCTCGCGGTCGGACAACAGATGGTCGAGGTCGGCCTGTCCGCACACGCTGCGCAGCGTGGCCTGAGCCAACTGCGATGTCGCGTACAGGTAGTTCTCGACCTCGACGACCGCCTTGCTGGGGTCGAGCACGCGGAAGTACAGAACGGCGTTGACCTTCATCGAGACATTGTCACGCGTGATCACGTCCTGGCTCGGCACGTCCATCGCGATAGTGCGCATGTCGATCCGCACCATGCGCTCTATGCCGGGTATCACGTATATGATGCCCGGCCCGCGATGGGCGACGAGCCGGCCGAGCCGAAGCACGACCGCGCGCTCGTATTCCTTCATGACCTTCAGTCCACTGAGAAGAGCGGCGCCGAGCGCCGCCAATATATAGATTCCCAACATCAGTTCACTCCGTTTCCTCGATCACTTCGAGTTTCAGGCCGCGCACCGTTTCTACGCGGACGGGCCTGTCCTGCGGGATCTTGTCCCGGCTGGTCGCGTTCCATAGCTCCCCACTTACCTTGACCTTGCCATGCGCGTGAATCGCGGTGACCGAAGTTCCGACCGCGCCCACCAAACCCTCGGCCCCGGTTCGCGCCTGCCGGCTCCGATCGCGCACCAGCAGGCCCAGGACGAGAGTAACGGCGGCGCCGAACATTGCTATGGTGGCGACCATATAGCTGATGTCAACGGAAAGGCCGGATTCCGGCGTGTAGAGAAAGAGCGAGCCGAGCGTGAGGGCCACGATACCGCCCATGCCGAGCACGCCGAAGCTCGGCATCAACAATTCGCCGATGAGGAAGGCCATGCCGAGAAGCAGCAGCAATACGCCGGTCGAACTGATCGGCAAGACCTGCCCGGCGAGCAGGGCCAGCAACAAGCAGATGGCGCCGACGACGCCCGGAAAGACGGCTCCCGGGTTGGAGAACTCCATGTAGAGGCCGAGCATGCCGGCCATCATCAACAGATAGGCGATGTTGGGATCGGTGATCAGGGCCAGCACGCGCTGGCGGAGCGTACGCTCGACATCCGACACCAGGGCCTCGCCGTCGGCCGTCATCGCTCCCGCCAGATCGAGGACCACGGTCTCGCCGGCCAGTTCCACCTCGCGCCCGTCGGCCAGCTGCAGCAATTCGTCGATGTTTTTTGCGATGAGATCGACGACGTTGAGCTCGACGGCCTCGGTCTCGGTTATCGACACGCTCTCACGGACGGCCTTCTCGGCCCAATCGACGTTGCGGCCGCGGCGTTCGGCTATCGATTCCACGAAAGAGGCCGTGTAGTTCTCGACCTTGTCGCGCATATCCCCTTCTATGTCGGCCCCCTGTCCGGATACCGGATGGGCCGCGCCGATGTTGGTGCCGGGCGCCATGGCGGCCACGTGTGCGGCCATGGTTATGAAGACGCCGGCGGAGGTGGCCCCCGCCCCGCCCGGTGCCACGTAGACGATGACCGGCACTTCTGCCGCCAAGAGCGCCTTGACCATCGTTTTGGTCGAGTTGAGCAGGCCCCCCGGCGTGTCCATTTGTACGACGAGAGCCGGCGCACCGGCTTCTTCGGCGCTGCGGATGGCCGAGGCGAGATAGTCCGCGACGGCCGGGCTGATGGGACCGTCGATGATGATGCGGTGAACCGGGCCATCCGCGGCCGGGGCCGCCTGCCGGCCCAGCGGCGGCAACAACAACAGGGCCACGGTCAGAAAGGCGCTGGCGCGGAGCGTTCTCATCGGGCCGGCTTCGGGCGCTGCGGGACGGGCATGCCGAGCTTTTCCATCACCGCTTGTATGTCCTGCCACACGTCTCGCTTGCCGCCCGCATTTCTCAACAGATAGGCGGGGTGGAATGTGGGCATCACCGGCACCCCGCCGTAGTCGTGCCAGCGACCGCGCACCTTGGAGATCGGAATGCGGCTGCCGAGCAGAACCTGTGTCGCAAAGGCCCCGAGACTGACTATGACACGCGGGCGGACGATGGCGATCTGGCGGTGGAGGAAGGGTTGGCAGGCCACTATCTCGTCGGGTTCGGGGTTGCGGTTGCCGGGCGGACGGCACTTGACGACGTTGGCGATGTAAACGTCCTTGCGCGCGAGCCCCATGCCCTTGTTTATGATGTCGGTCAGCAAGCGGCCGGCCTTGCCGACGAAGGGTTCTCCCTGGCGGTCCTCGTCCTCGCCGGGGCCCTCGCCCACGAACATCAGTTCCGCCGTCGGGCTACCCGTGCCGAACACGATGTTGGTGCGGCCCTTGTGCAGCTTGCAGCGGCGGCAATCGCCGATGGCCCGGGACAGTTCTTCGAGGGTGCCGGCCTCCCGGACGTCGGGCTCCACCAACAGTTCGGACGGCGGTTCGGTGACAGCGGGCCTGTCCGCCACCGGCAGAAAGTCCGTGCCCAGGTCGATCTCGCGAAGTAAGTATCCACGGGCCTGGGCGAGCGCCCCTGTCTGTTGAGACTTGTCCTGCGGCACTATAGTCTCGCCGGTGCATTCGGCGCCGGTCCACGGTTGGGAATGCGATCGCGCTCCTTGACCGCCGTTATCGCTATCGTCGTTCTCGTGTCCCTGGTCGCACTACCCGGTACGGCTTGGGCATGGGGTCCGGTGTCGCACATCGTGCACGGAGCTTCCGTGCTGGCGAACATTACCAGCCTGCCTGCAGAGCTACAAGCCGTGCTCTCGGCCCACCAGGACCGTTATCTCTACGGTTGTATCGGTGCCGACATAGTGCAGGCAAAGTTCTACACCAAGAACATCGCGACCCACTGTCACAGATGGACGGTGGCCTGGAAGTTCGTCGACCGTGCCCGTACCGAGGGGCAGCGGGCCTTTGCGTGGGGATACATGACGCACCTGGCAGCCGACATCATCTCACACAATCATTTTGTCCCGAGCAATTTGTTGCGCAGTTTCGACAAACGCACGATGGGGCACGCCTATTGGGAAGCGCGGGCCGATTCGGTGCAGCGCCGCCGCCACTGGCATCTGGTACGCGAGGTCCTGTCCGAGGATTACCCGGACTGCGACAGGTTGGTCGAAAATATCGTCGAGCACACCCTGTTCTCCTTCAAGACCAACAAGCGAATCTTCGATTCGATGATGGCCGTTAGCAAGTTGGAGCGATGGCAAGCGCTGGTAAAGGGTCTCACGGGCCACTCGCGCCTGCCCCTTAGCCGCCACAGCGTCGACCGCTACAACCAAGCCTGTCTGCGCTCGGCCCTCGACCTGCTCGCCCACGGCCGCGCCTCATTCACTCAACAACGTGACCCCACGGGCAAGGAACTTCTCGGGCGGGCTATCGCACTGCGACGCCGCCTGCGAACCTTGAAGCGTCAGCGACGGCTGCCGTCGGGAACAGCGCGTGAGTTGGCCCGCGAACTGCTTCCCGGCCTTGACGAGCTGTCGGCCGCCGCTTGAGCCGCTCAGGCCTCGGCTGCGACCAGGCCGCGGGTGACGGCTAGTTCGAGGCTACGGTCGAGTATGCGGTCGGCGAGAACGGCTTTGGCCACAAGCCCGGTGACCTCGCGCCGTCCCTGGGTGTCGATGATGACGGCGGAGTTGGTGGTCGTGTCGAAGCCGCTCCCTTCTTCGGTCACGTCGTTTGCCACGATCAGGTCCAACCCCTTGCCGGTGAGCTTTTTAACGGCGTTGTCGACGAGGTTGTCGGTCTCGGCCGCAAAACCGACCAGCACGCGCTCCCCTCGGGCACGCGCCAAGCCGGCCACGATGTCCTCGGTGCGCTCGAGCCGAACCTCGAGGCCCGCCGCGGCCTTCTTGATCTTGGACGGCTCGGTCTTGTGCGCGCGGTAATCGGCTACCGCGGCCACCATTACGACGAGATCGGAGGCGACAACGTGCGCGCGCATCGCCTCATTCATCTCGGCGGCCGTCTCGACGTGGATCACCCGGCAATTACGCGGCGGGTCGAGCGCGACCGGTCCCGTCACCAGGGTGACACTGGCACCACGGCGCTGGGCCGCCGCCGCCACGGCATAACCCATGCGTCCGCTCGAACGGTTCGAGATGAACCGCACCGGGTCGAGCGCTTCGCGCGTCGGCCCGGCCGAGACCAGGACGGCCAGCCCCTCGAGATCACGCTCCGAAAGCGCGGCCAGCGTCTCTTCGAGCAGCACCTCGGCGTCGGGCGGCCGGCCCGGGCCTTCGTAGCCGCAGGCCAGCTCGCCGCTGTCGGGTTCGACGATGCGGTGGCCGAAGCCGGCCAGGCGCTCGAGGTTCTCTCGTACGGCCGGGTGGTCGAGCATGTTGGTGTTCATCGCGGGAGCGACGACCACCGGCGCGGCCGTTGCCAGAATCGCGGCCGTGACGATGTCGTCCGCCATGCCGGAGGCCATCCGGGATATCAGATTGGCCGTAGCGGGAGCGACGACCACCACGTCGGCCTCCTCGCTTATCCGGATATGGCCGATGTCGGCGTCCTGAGAGGCGCTGAGCAGGTCGGTGGCCACACGCTGGCGTGACAGGGTCTGCAGTGTGAGCGGGGATATGAACTCGGTGGCCGCGTGCGTCATGGCAACCTGGACCGAAGCGCCGGCGGCGATGAACTGGCGCACAAGCTCGGCGCTCTTGTAAGCGGCGATGCCGCCGCCCACGCAAAGCAACACCTTTTTATTCTCGAGGCTGGTCATACGGAGGGCTCCTGGCGTTGCGCCACGCGGGTCTCCACGCTGCGCAGATCCGAGAAGCTTAACCCTTCGCGCAGCAGATATACAAGCCCGAGCCCGATCTGCGTGGCGGCCTGCGTCAAATGGGTCACGATCGAGTAGCTCAGCGCCTTGGTCCCCTCCACTGCGTACACGTGCTCGAGCGCGATCTTGCAGCCCCACTGGAACTGCCCGACAAAGGCCGGGGCCGAAGGGATGGAGACCGCAAAGGCGACAATGGTCACCAAGGTCACGCCCCCCGGCAGGAACGGCACGGCGAGTCCCGAGGCGTTCAGTCCGAAGGAAAAGCAAAGGGCGATGGTGAACCAGAGCCACAACGACCACGCCAGCGAAAGCGCGAGCGCCTTGGGAGAGGAAACCATCGCGATGCCGTCGAGAAACTCATGTTCCATCGCGGCGATGCGCCGGCCGAGACGGCCCGGAAGCTTGTCCCACAAGCGGTCAAGCAATGGGACCAGCCGTTCTCTGGCGCCGTGCAACACGGCGACCACGACAGCGGCGGCGAGAACCACGAGGCCGGCCGCCGTGGTCAGGCCGCGCACTATCTCGGGGACCTCTTCGGTCATGACCACCCAGGATGCGAACAGGAAAAGCACGAAGAGATCGAGGATGCGCTCGAGCAGGACCGTGGCCAGCGCCGTACTGAATCCAAGCTCGGTACGCCGGCTTACCAGATAGGGCCTTACGATTTCGCCTATCCTCAAGGGCAGCAACATGTTGGCCATGAAGCCGATCGCGGTGGCCGAGAAGACCGGTTCAAAAGGTGGGCGCCGGCCGCTCGCGTATTCGAGCAGGAGACGCCAACGCTGGGCTCGAACGACGACGGAATAGAGGCCGACGAGAACCATGGGTACGAGCCACGCCGCCTTGGTGACCGCCAGCTCGCGCGACAGCCCGCCCCAATCCTCGCCCCTTATGGCCAGATGAAGGAACAGCGCGGACAGGCCGAAGCCCACCCCTATTTGCAAATAACGCTTGGCTTTGCCCGTCATGACGGGAAGGCGGGGCGGACGGTCAGTCGCGGAAGCGAGAGGTCGCCGGCGTGAGTTCTCCCAGCGCGGGCACTTCCTTGTCGGGATGCATCACGCGCGCCCTGTCGAGCAGGACCTCCTCGGTCTCGGGATGCGCCGGGTCCGGTATGCAGCAATCGACCGGACAGACGGCCGCACACTGTTCCTGGTCGAAGAAACCCACGCACTCGGTGCATTTCTCGGGCACTATGTAATAGAGTTCGTCGCTCACCGGCGCGTGCGTGCCGCCGTCCTTTTCCCACTCGACACCGCCTTCGTAGATTGCGGTGTTGGGACATTCCGGCTCGCATGCACCGCAGTTGATGCACTCTTCCGTTATTATCGTGGCCATGGTCGCTCGTGCCGAAGCGTGGCACAGCATCCGCGACTAGTAAAGCTTGACAGGAGCGCGTCCCGGCGGATATGTGCATCGCGCCGAACACCATGAACAAGACGTTCGCGGCAAGCTCCGAAAGCGATACCGCGGCTGTCGTCGATGCCGCCCTGTTGACGGTCGCCGACGAACTTGCCGCGGTCGAAACACGCATCGCAGAGGTGTTGTGCTCGCGTGAGCCGCGCATCACGGAGATCGCCCATTACTTGATCGAGGCCGGCGGCAAGCGCGTACGGCCGGCCGTGGCCTTGCTCGTCTTTCGCGCCTGCGGCGGCGGCGATGCGCGCGATGTCGTCGACCTGTCCGTCGCGCTCGAACTGATCCACAGCGCGACCCTCCTGCACGACGACATAATCGACTCGAGCGACACGCGGCGCGGCAAAGCTGCCGCCCCCCGGCGCTTCGGTATGCCCGACACCCTGGTGACCGGCGACTTCCTGTTCAGCCGCGCTTTCGAGATATGCGGACGTTTCGAGGAGCAGGTGGTATCCTGGGCCGCCGACGCCTGCGTTCAACTGACCGAGGGCGAAGTCCTGCAGCGACGCTTCCGGCGCAACCCGGCCGTTACCGAGAAGGATTATCTCGAGATCATCTCGCGCAAGACGGCTTCGTTGTTCTCGGCCGGCGCCCGCATCGCCTGTCACCTGGCCGGCGCCGCCGCCGACAAGGTCGACACACTGGCAGGCTGCGGCCACGAGATAGGCCTGGCCTTCCAGATCATCGACGACGTCCTCGACGTGAGCGGGCAGGAAGAGGCCACGGGCAAGAGGCCCGGCACAGACATAATCGACGGCAACCCTTCCCTGCCTGTCGTATGGGGGCTCGAACTGGAGGCTGTGGCAAGGGCTTTCGCCGACAGTGACCCCGACGAGAATACGGTCAGTGGCGCGATTGCCGCCATCGAGGCTGCCGGCATTCCGGCAAAGGCGCGCAGCCTGGCCCGTGGCCATGCCGAAAAGGCCGAAGCGGTGGTCGAAGGCCTTGGCGGGTCCGAACACCGGCAAGCGCTGCTGTCACTAATCGCGGCCCTGGTCGACCGCGACTCCTGATCTTGTCCTAGCGGTATCGGCCGCTCAACAGGGAGACGATCGCATCACGGCGCCCGGAACTTGCGAGCAGCACGGCTGCGGCCGCTCCGAAATAGATCCAAACGAAGGCGGTACGCGCCCCAGTGCTCGGCATGGCAAGCTGGAGCGTAAAGAGAACGGCCAGGGCCAAGGCCGCCAAGCGGCCGAGTCTCATGCCGGCCAGCAGCACGACGCCGAACAGCGATTGCGCTCCGGTAAGCAGTATCTCCGAAGACTGCCGGGCGTCGAGCTGCATCGGCGCAGCGGAGGCGCCGGAGATCGCATAGGCCACGGGCAGCGCGCCCACGAGCAGTGTCCATTGATTGACCTTGGAAGAGAGCAAGGTGGCAAACCCGGCCGTGGCTTTGAGCCGCAAAGCGAAGAGCACGGCGATGATGAACTCGGGCGCCTCCGAGGCCAGGGGCGCCAGCCACTGCACGAGGATGAACTCATCGATCCCGAGCCTGTGGCCCGCGCCGAGCAAAGCTTCGGCGAAGGGCTCGGCCGCCCACACGATGGTGAAGGCCGCGGCCACGAACATCGCCGCCGTAACGGCACGCCGGCGACCGTCCGGCAGGCGGCCGATGGCGGCGGCCGGGCCCGCCAACGCGGGCTCCACGTGTTCGGCGCCGGCCGCCGATCTTATGTAGGCGATGAAGATGCCGGCCAACACCACAGCATCGAGAAGGCCGAGACTGCCCTTTATCGGAATGATGAAGCAGTACAGCGTTGCAAACAGCAAGAAGCGTAGTTCGTTGCGCTGCCCGCTGTCCAGCTCGATGGCGGTCCGACCCGAGCGCAGCGCGTAGGCCGCCAGCACCAAGGGCCAGCCCAGCCCTATCAGTATGCGGTTGGCGCCGGTCATGTTGGCGGTCGCGTACTGCGTGTAAGACGGGTCCTTACCGGCCTCCCACGCAAAGTAGAGGTCTACAGCGTACTCTGGGAGCACGGCGATGAAGGCCAGAAAGGCGAAAGAGAGAGAGGCGGGTATGTCGATCTGTACCGCTTCGGCCGCCCACGAGAGAAAGAAGGCGGCACCGAAGATGCCCGCCCCAGCCGATACGGCGATCGCGAACGGAGCTTGTTCGGGGTCCGGCCCGCAGCCGAGCACGATAACGGCCTGTGCCATCATCGCGACGGCGGTGGCCACGGATGCCAGGTCGCGCCCGTTGGTGACGGTCATCGCTAAGTTGTAACGGAGCCGGCCCGGCTACGCGACTTCGCCCGGCGCCCGGAGCCTAATTCGCCAGGGTCTTCTCGGAGCGGTTGGCCTCCCAGATCGCTCTCAGGAGACGCTCGAGCACGACGAACTCGCGGTTCATCTCCAACATGGCATCGACGGCCCTGGCCAGTTCATCCTCGTTCTTGCTCGGAGGAACTTCGGCGACCTCCTTGGCCGCCGATAAAAGGCCGTCGGATGCGCGACGGATGTGGATCGCCAATTGGGTAAAACTTTCGTTGTCTATGACCATGGCCGGATGTCTCGCAAGCCGCGTGCCACAACAGGGCCCCGAACCACGGCGTTCTTGTGTGGCTTGACGCACAGAGCTGGACAGCGCTGGACAGGCCGGCACCGCCCGCTACGCACACGCCAAGGCCCTTGTCACAACAACGCGCATGGTATGGCCTGCACCCTCCGCCGTGATCAAGCTCGATACAGGTCTAGAGGGCCTCTCGCCCTCTTCGATGGCCTCTTCGGCCCGCCGGGCCGAAGAACTGGGTTTTGCCGGCCTCATGACGGCCGAGGCCTCCCACGAGCCTTACCTGCCGCTCATGCTCGCCGCCGAGCACACCGAGCGCATCGACCTGCTCACCGGCATAGCCCTGGCCTTCACACGAAGCCCGATGACCACCGCATATACGGCCTGGGACCTACAGCGTTACACCAAAGGGCGCTTCATCCTCGGGCTGGGCACTCAGATCAAAGCGCACAACGAAAAGCGATTCAGTGTGCCCTGGGACCGTCCGGGCCCGCGCTTGCGCGACCTGGTTCTGTCCTTGAGGGCGATCTGGGATTGCTGGCAGAACGGCGGGCGCCTGCGTCACGAGGGCGAGTTCTACAAGTTCAGCCTCATGACCCCGTTCTTCAACCCCGGACCCCAGGAGCATCCCGGGGTTCCCGTCTATATAGCCGGCGTCAACCCTTACATGTGCCGGCTCGCCGGCGAGCTGTGCGACGGCTTCCATGTGCACCCCATCCACACCGTCAAGTATCTGACAGAGGTCGTGCGTCCCTTGGTGGCCGAAGGCGCCGCGCGTTCCGGCCGCGACCCGGCCGAGGTCAAGTATGTCAGCGGGTGTTTCGTCGTGTTCGCCGACAGTGACGAAGAGCGCGAACGCTGGACCGGTGTGACCAAACAGCAGATCGCTTTCTATGCCTCCACGCCCGCGTACAAGAGCATACTGGCCGTGCACGGTTGGGAAGAGCTCGGCCCGCGGCTGACCGAGCTTTCCAAGGCCGGCAAGTGGGAGGACATGGCATCGCTCGTAAGCGATGAGATGTTATCCGTGATGGCCGTCATCGGCCGCCGCGACGAGATCGCCGCCAAGCTGATCGGCAAATACAGCGGTCTGCTCGATCGCATCACCCTGTACTGTGGGCGTGATGCTTGCGGGGATGATTGGTGGTCGGACTTGGCGACGCGTTTGGCCGCCGGCCAGGCCTAAGGTTCGATCCGCTTTACGTAGGTGGAAAAGCCCTTGCCCGCCAGGGCCTTGGCCTGCCGCCTTGCCTCGGTCGCGGTGGCGAAGCTCCCGCTAAGGACACGATAGACCGACACTCCGCCGCTAGAGTCGACCTCGACGCGGCCGTTCTTGAGACCGCGGCCAGCCATGCGCGCGACCAGCTTGTCGGCGTTGGCCTCGGTGCGGAAGGCGCCGAGCTGAATCGCGAAGCTATGGGTGAGCTTTTTCTTGACGTCGTCGATGGCGGCCGCCAGCGGCGCCACCGGCAGCTTGCCGCCGGCCACGACACGGTCCTTGGCCGGCCTTGGCGCCGGCCGCGAAGCCAGCTGCGGCGCTACCACCGGCCGCGGCCGGGCGGGCACCGCCTTCGGTGGGGCCGGCGCCGGTTTCTTTTTTACTTCCGGCACGGGCGAACGTAGCAGCGCGAGCTTGGCTATGGCTGGCGGATTGGCCGGCGGCTGCGAGACAGTGTCCTCACCCACCACGATGGCCAGCGGAGCCGCTTCCAGCCCGGCATTGACAGGACCGCCCCCGCTCTCGTCGTCCGTGCTCAGCGCGGCCGCGAAACCGATGACGAGGGCGAGCAGTCCGGCGGCCCAGATGCCCATGCGCCTGCGGTTGGCCGCCGGCGCCGTGTCGCGGGGCTGCGCGGGCTCGGCCTCCCCTTCTGTGTCCGCGGCCGGCGTGTGGGGTTTGGCCAGGGTCTGTGGAGAAACCTTGCGAGCACCGCTGGCGGCCGCGTGTTCGAGCGCGGTCTTGCACAGCGTGTTGAGCCTGGCCGGCAGTCCACCCGCCTCTTGCACGATACTGCTGAGCGCGTCCTCGTTGAACACCTTCTCCACCGTGCCGCCGGCGCGGGTTATGCGCTCGGCGATGTAGCGAAAGGAATCTTCCGGGCCGATCCTGTCCATGCGGCAGACCTGCACTAGATAACGCAGTACGCTGCGGTCGCCGGCTGCGTTGATGCGGTCGAGGAGTTCCGGCCGCCCGACCAGCAAGAGGTGAAGCCTGGAGGGCGCGGCGGGGTCCTTGGGGAACATCTGTGCGAGACGCTCTATGGTCTTGGCGGGCAGGAGGTGGGCGTCGTCGATGACGATGAGCGTACTCTTGCCCTTGGCGGCGTTGGCCTTGGCCATATCGCGGACCGTGCCCGCGAGGTGCTTGTCCCCGGCCTGTCCCACCTCCGACCCGTTGGCGGCCGAGAGCTGCTCGATGGCCTCGGTCAGAACTCCCCTCAGCCCGGGGCCGCACTCCGGAAGATAGGCGTGAACCGTGGCTTCTCCGAGGCGTTCGGCAAGGCCGCTTACGAGCGCGGACTTGCCCATCCCGGACTCGCCGACCAGGACGAGGATGCCCTGGGGGGTCTTCAGTCCGGCCCGCAACTCGGCCAGGAGCGAGGCCTGGGCTTCGAATAGAACTGTATCGTCCGGGCGCGGGGACTCGGTTTCGAAAGGGTGGCCGTCAAGTCCGAAGATGGATGGGTCCATCAGTTCAGAACACTTCCCCGGCGCGGAGCCTAGCACAGGCCGGTCTGGGTTCAAGGTCGCCCCCGGGCCTCGGGGCGGCATGCGAGCGCTAGAAACCGGGAGAAAAGATGCCGGGGCGCCTGGCGGGAACTCTTCAGTGCGAGGTCGACCTCGAGAAGGGCGCGGTTGAGGCCGGCAAGTTCGTCGCTGCTGAACCGTGCGGCGCCATGCATCAGGTGGAAGGCACGCGCCGGGCGTGGCCAGCGGGCCCGCAAGGCTTCGGGCAGACGGCGGTAGGTGCCGGCCGAGAAGCGCGAGATACTCTGCTCCAGGCGGGGCCGGCCGAGCCCGTCCAGGGCGGCCGAGGCTGTGCACAAGTCCCCGAGTTGAGCCGAGACCACACCCACGATCCGGTGCGCCGCCTGGTCATCCGAGAGAAGTTCCTCGACCATCATTTCGGCCTTGCCCAGGCGGCGCCGGCTTATGGCGTCGGTCAGATCGAAGACCCAGGCACCGGCTTGGTCGCGCATGAAACGGGCCACCGTCTCCACGGTCAGCCCGGTGCCGGCATCGGCCAGCAGGCAGAGCCGGTCCACCTCGGTCAGCAGTTCCCCTACCCGCGCTCCGGCTCTGGCCGTTACCGCAGTCACGGTGCGGCGGTCGGGTTCCGGGAATCCGTTAGCCTTTACCCTGTTGGCAATGAGGCGGTCCAAGCCGCCGCCTTCTAGCCTACCCTCCCTGCCGGTGGGCACCCCGACGTCGATGAGCTCGGCAAGGGCGACCAACCGTTTGTAGGCGCGGGTGCGTTTGTCGAGCGCGCTCGTGGTCATGACGACGGAGGCGCCCGCGGGCAGTCCCTGCTCGAGAACTTCGAGCAGCGCTTCGGCTGCCCTGGCCGTCAGGTCACGGACCCACACACAACGGGCCGGATCGAACATGCCGACCTGCGCGCATGACTCGACGAGACGCGCGGGCAGCGAATCGACGGCCTCGCTGTCGCCACCGCTCAATACGTCGAGGTCTGTGCTCTGGTTCTCGGGCGCGATGATCTCGTCGATGAGCTTGCGTGCGGCCGGCAGCGCCAGGGCCGGGTCGCCCACCACCAACACCAAGCGGCCGCCCGGCGCTGCCGGCCCGTTTTCCCGGTCGTCGCCCACCGCAGCCTCAGGGCCTGCTGGCCACCCTCCGGTCGTCGCGCACGGGCACCCAGTGGCCCTGAGCGCTTGCCAGTGTACGGCCCCGTTCGTCGGTGATCTCGGCCTCGAGGGTAACCCGCGCCGGGCCCTGCTCCTTGACCCAGGCGCTCAGGACCAGAGGGCGGTCCACATGGACGGGCCGTCTGTAATTCACGTTGAGGCTGCTGGTAACGCCGTTCTTGCCGACAATGAGGCTCATCGCCCAACCCATCGCCTCGTCGAGAGCCGCGGCCACCACGCCTCCGTGGACAAGGTCGGCCCATCCGGCATGGTCGTTGCCAAACACCGGGTGCGCCCGAACAACCCCGTTCTGTTCGGAGAACGACAGCTTGAGGCCGGCCGGGTTGCTGTCGCCGCAGCCGAAACAACCGTTGGCCTCTTTTACCACGGGGTCCGGATAGCGGTGGCACCCGTGGCGTTCAAACCAAGTTCGCGGCCCGGCCTGGAACGTGTTTCAATCGCAAGCCGTGAACCCGCGCGCCCGCCGTATAGTCGAGACCGCGGTCGAGTTGGCTGAAGAGGGAGGCTTCGAGGCGGTCCGCCTCCGTGAGGTCGCCGCCGGTGCCGAGGTCGCGCTCGGCACTCTCTACCGTCACTTCGCGAGCAAGGAAGATCTGTTGGTGGCCGCTCTCGAAAGCGAGATCGAAGGTCTCGTCGACCGCATGAAAACCTTCCCGGTCCAGGGCGCTAGTCCGCGCGAGCGCGTCGTAGAGTACTTCCGTACGGCCACCGCGACACTGTGCCGCAGACAGAAGCTGGCCAAGGCGGTGCTGCGCTCGGCCGCTTCGGGGGAACCCGCGGCCACCGCGAAGCTCATGGGCTTTCACGACCTGTCGACCCGCATGGCGCTGGCCGCCATACGCGGCCAAACGCTGGCCGACAGCATCGAGGCCGGAGGGGCCGGCGAACTCGATTCGGCGCTGGTGCTGCAACAGGTGTGGTTCGCCTCCCTGGTGGGCTGGATGGGCGGCCTGCTCGAACAGGAGGAGGTCGTTGCCGAGGTGGAGCGGGCGGCCGGCCTGTTCGTGACCGACGGCCGGGCCTGAGTCAGGCGGGCTCGTTGGCGGCCGTGAGCGGCAGGTAGGCCTCCGCTTCGTCATCACGAACGAACAGGGGGTCCTTGACCAACCGCTGATCGTAGCCCTGCTGTACCAGCTCTATCTTGCGTAATTTGAACGTGGTGGTCATGTCCGCTTCTTCGCTCAGGCGCACGAAGACCGGCACGGCGTAATCGGGCAAGCGCGAACACACATAGCGATAGAGGGCCGCGCCATCGAAGCCGTCACGGTCGGACAATACCAGGGCCGCCATGCCGGCCCTGCCCTCGCTGCCCGGGACCTTGACGCCGTAGACGTTGGCGATCAACAG
Source organism: uncultured Myxococcales bacterium (assembly GCA_964469485.1). Classification (GTDB taxonomy): domain Bacteria; phylum Desulfobacterota; class Binatia; order UBA1149; family CAYXZP01; genus CAYXZP01. Next base: position 25,245 of record CAYXZP010000018.1, read on the forward strand.
GCCCGGAAAGCCGGCCAGCGCTTCGGACACCTCCTGCGTAGAGACGTTCTCGCTCTTCCACCTGAAAGTGTCGCCGATACGATCGACGAAATAGTAGTAATCGTCCTCGTCGTGGACCAGCAGATCGCCCGACCGGTACCAGGCATCCCCCTTCTCGAACACGTCGCGCAGGATCTTGGCCTCCGTTTCGTCATCCGATGTGTAGCCTTCGAAGTGGCCCGCTCCCGAGTCCGGAAGGTCGAGTATCATGCCGATGAACTCGCCTGTTTCGCCGGCCTCACACTCGACCATGCGGCCGTCGAGGTCACGCTGGTGGCTGTCGGTCTCGACGTCGTAGCGAACCAGGCGGCCGTTGTGTCGGTCCTTGAAGGGAATGCGGCCGCAGGAGCCCGGCACACCGTCGAGGTTGATAAGGCTGGTGTTGGCCTCGGTCGAACTCCACCCTTCGATGATCCGTTCCACACCGAAGCGTTCCTCGAACGACTCCCACAGCTCGGGGGCCAGGCCCGCGCCCATCATCACGCGAAGTCCGTGTTCCCTGTCGTTGTCGCGGGGGGCTTGGTTGAGAAGGTAGCGGCAGATCTCGCCGATGTACTGGCAGCCGGTCACACCGTAACGGCGCGCGTCGTCCCAAAAGGCCGAGGCGCTGAAGCGGTGTCTGAGCGCGATAGCGGCCCCTTGCGACAAGGCCGATGATACGACGACCATGCCGGCGGCGCCGTGGTAGAGCGGCAAGACGCAGGCAATGACGTCGTCCGGCCCGTAGCCGGCCACGGCCGACATTCCGTCACCGACCCCGAGAAAGCGCATGTGGCTGAGCCGGGCGGCCTTCGGAAGGCCCGTGGTTCCCGAGGTGAACACGTGGAACAGATCGTCGCCGGCAAGCAGTCCCTGCCGCCATGACGGCGGCACCTCGTCGTCCGAGAACTCGGCCAGCGAGCTTTCCAGCTGTTCACCTTCGCCCAGGCGTACGGTCCGGACGCGGCCGGCCGCGAGCGTTCCGGCCTGCTCCTCACACTCGTCGCCCACGATGAGGCAGCCGGCTCCGCTTGCCGCAAGTGCGTGTTGCAACGGGGCGCCGGCGAGATTGCTGTTGATGAGCGCGGTGGTCACTCCGGCCTTGGCCATGCCGGCCCAAGTGCTGATGAACTCGGGCCGGTTCTCCATCATGAGTGCCGCCACCTCGCCGCGGGCCAGTCCGAGGCCGTCGTGGGCCAGGCGGGCCATGCGATTGGCCGTTCGGTCTAGGTCGGCGTAACTAACGGTCCTGTCGCCGAAAAAGATGAAGGGCCGCTGGCCCGAGTCGCGCGCGCGTTCTTCGATGCGGTCGGCCGCCGTGTAGGACTGCGAGGGACGGTGGGCCATGGTGCCGCTCGCAAGCCGGTCGAGCCGGGCCTGGCTCGTTTCGCGGTCGGTGATCTCCCTGTCCGTTCCCGTGGGCATATATCGAAAGGTTTACATGGCCGCCGGCGGCGCCGTAAGTTAGTCGGCCATGAAAGTCTATGCGACCTTCGAGGACGCACGCATGCCGCTCGGCGAGGTTCCCGCCTACACCCGCCGTGCCGAAGCTGCCGGATTCGACGGGCTGCTGGTTCCGGAAGCAACCCACGACGTCTTCGTGTGTTCGGCTCTGGCGGTGGCAAACAGCGAACGCATCAAGATCGCGACCAGCGTGGCGCTGGCTTTCGTGAGGAGCCCGATGGCCACGGCCTATGCGGCCTGGGATCTGCAGGGCCTTTCCGGCGGCCGTTTTACGCTCGGGCTCGGCTCGCAGATAAGGGCTAACATCGAAGGCCGCTTCGGTGTGCCCTGGAGCGAACCGGTCATACGAATGCGTGACTACATTGGCGCGCTGCGCGCAGCCTGGGACTGCTGGCAGAATGGAAGTCGTTTGGCCTTCGAGTCGCCAAGCTATTCGCTCGACCGTATGCAGCCCTTCTTCAACCCCGGCCCTCTCGATTGCGGTCCGCCGCGAATAATGATCGGCGCCGTGAGGCCCGCGATGGCCGCGCTCGGGGGCGAGCAGGCCGACGCCTTCGTCACCCATCCCACCAACACCGACCCCCGCTATCTCCGTGAGGTCCTGATCCCGCGGCTCAATCACGGCGCCGCTCGTGACGGTGCCCGGGGCCGCAGGCCGGAGATCATAGCCGGGGCTTTCGTGGCCACCGGCCGCGACGAGGCTGCCGTAGCCGCCGAGTGTGAACGCATACGCGCTTACATGGGATTTCTGTACTCGACGCCGCAGTACTGGCCGGCCCTCGAACTGCACGGACAGGGCGCGCTCGGCCAGCGTCTCAAAGAACTGGCCGGGAACGGCAAGTGGGAGGACATGGCGGCCACGGTCAGCGACGATCTCATGGGCAAGATGGTCGTGTCGGCGACCTACGCAAAGCTGGGCCGGCTGCTCCTGTCATGGTACGCGGAGCTGGCGGCGGCCGTCTCCTTGCGGCTACCGCGCGACGGGGCCGACGATGAGCTTCTGGCCGCGCTGGTTGCCGAGTTGCAGGCGGCCGGCGGCAACTAGGCCGGCGGTACGCTGAAGCCGTCGGTGACCGGCTCGCGCGCCTCGAAGTAAGGGCCGAGCTTGGTCGAGAGGTCCTCGACGGTCCACATGTCGTCGTTGTCGAAGCTCTCGCCGAGCGCGGGGCGCTCGAGCACCGTAACGGTCTTGCCGTAGACCAGCATGACGTACCCCGACACCTTTTCGGCCGCGGGCGAGGCCAGATAGCCCACTAGGGGGGCCACGTTCTCGGGGCCGAACGTGTCGAAGCCGTCGGATGGTTTGGCGAACATCTCGCCGGTGATGCCTTGGTCGGTCATCGCCGTACGGGCCCGGGGCAGGATCACGTTTGCCAGCACGCCGTACTTGTGGAGCGCTTGGGCGGCCCCCATCGTCATGGCGACTATCCCGGCTTTGGCGGCGGCATAGTTGGGCTGGCCGGCCGATCCGAAAATGAAGGCTTCCGAAGAGGTGCTGATGAGGCGCCCGTACACCGGCTGGCCGTTTTGTTTGGCACGGTCGCGCCAGTAGGCCGTGGCGAAACGCATGGTGCAAAAATGCCCTTTGAGATGGACACGGACAACGCCGTCGAAGTCATCCTCGGCCATGTTGAAGATCATGCGGTCGCGACAGTAGCCGGCATTGTTGACGAGGATGTTGAGATCGCCGAACTCCTCTATCGCACGGCCGATCAGCGCCTGGGCGTCGTTCCAGTCGGCGACATCGCCGAAATGCGCCACGGCCTCGCCGCCGGCCTGCCGGATCTCGTCGACGACCTCTCGGCCGGGCTCTTCGGCGCGGCCCGAGCCGTCGGATGTCACGCCGAGGTCGTTGACGACGACACGCGCTCCGAGGCGGGCCAGCTCGAGCGCTTCGACCCTTCCCAGCCCCCGGCCCGCGCCGGTGACGATCGCCACCTTGCCCTCCAACATCATATCCTCTCGATGATGGTGCCGGTTCCGAGAGCCGACCCGCAGCACATGCTGATATAGGCCCGTTCCTTATCGCGCCTTTCAAGTTCGTGGAGCGCCGTGACGATCAGGCGCGAGCCCGTGGCGCCCACGGGGTGGCCGAGCGCTATGGCGCCGCCGTTGACGTTGAGCCGGTCCATGTCGGCGTCGAAGGTGCGGGCCCACGACAGAACCACCGCCGCGAAGGCCTCGTTAATCTCATAGAGGTCGATGTCGGCCAAGCTCATGCCGCTCTTGGCCAGTATCTTCTCGGTGGCATCCACCGGGCCGTCCAGCAGATAGTACGGGTCGGTACCGACGACCACGTCGTAGAGGATGCGCGCGCGTGGCTTCAAGCCGCGTTCGGCCGCGTGTTCGGCGGAGCCCCACAGAACGGCGGCCGCCCCGTCGGAGATCTGCGAGGAATTGCCGGCCGTGTGGATGCCGCCCTCCATGACCGGTGCCAGGGCGGCCAGGCCTTCGGTCGTGGTCTCTCGGATCCCCTGGTCCTTGTCGACGGTGAGCGTGTCGGCCGTGGTGGTGCCGTCATCGGCGACGGCGGGGGTCTCGACCGGAACAATCTCGCGATCGAAGCGGCCCTCCTCGCGGGCCTGCTTCGCTTTGGTCTGGGACGCCAGTGCGAACTCGTCGACGTCGGCACGCGTGATGCCGCGCTTCTCGGCAATGCGTTCGGCGGCCGTGAATTGGTCCGGGCTGGAGTTCTCCCAGGGCCAGGGGTCGGTCTGGAAGTAGCCGGGGCCGTTGAGGACGTTGGCACCGAGACCGACGTGGCTCATCGCCTCGACCCCGCATCCTATGCCGAAGTCGATACTGCCGCCCTTGACGAGGGCCGAGACCAGATTGTTGGCCTGCTGCCCCGAGCCGCATTGGGCGTCCACCGTGGTTGCGCCGGTGCTGTAGTCGTCGCCCACCGAAAGCCCGGCGGGGCGCGCGCCGCT
>CAYXZP010000019.1:0-3152 GCA_964469485.1 uncultured Myxococcales bacterium
AGACAACAAGGAAGAGCATCACCGCCGACCGCAGGCGACGCTCCCGCTCCCAGGCCCCGATGCTGGCCAAGGGCCAGAACGCCGTCGTGAAGGCCGAGAAGAGTCCGACCGAGTAGACCCAAGCGATGACGTCGGCCGTCAGTTTACGGTCCAGGCCTGCGCCAAAGACCGCAAAGGTGCCAAGCGGGAAGGCCAACGCCACCGGGCCCAGGGTCAAGATACGAGCAAGCGTGAGGTCTCTGTGTCGAAACGCGGGCAAGCTATCTGACCGCTGCTGCGCGACCGGCTATCGGTGGTGTAATGGTCCCCATCCCAACTTCGTACCATTTAGAACTAGATGGTCTTTCAGGCTCCACCCAAGCCCCGGATCGTCTATCGGCTCGCGCAGCTTGGTCAGCTGCTCGGACGTGAGCCCGAGCGTTCAGCGCTCGGGCTTCGACGGGTGCTGGGCCCGGTCCGCCTCATACCGGTCACCCCGGAGGTCGGTTCGAATTCATTGCGATGGTGGAGGCGGGGGGAATCGAACCCCCGTCCGAAAGCACTCCACAAGAACCTCTACATGCTTATCGTGCGTTTTATTCTCGCCATGGGACGCTCCCACACGAGGGATCGTCCCGGGCCAGACGCCCTAAGTCTCGGTCGGGAGCCGGGCGACGGCTCTCCCTCCCCAGTCCGCTAGTACTCGCCCCGTTCCGGCCCGCGGACACTGCCGGGCGGGACGCTCACGGCAGTTTAAGCCGCGAGAGCGTATTCGAAATTATCTGCAGTTAGTTTGCAGTCTGCCGGATTAACGAGTCAGCAGAGCTCGGCATGCAATCCTTGCTTCATCACCTCCGTCGAACCCGGTTCGCCCCCAGGTCGTCGTTCGCCCCTGAATATAAGCCCTCAGGGGGACGACCGCTAGAGGCCGGGTTGACGCATGGCGTTAATCGCGCCTTCGCCTGCCGCTAAACAAACGAATGTAGGTATTTGCCCTTACGCCCGCCATCCTCTTTGCGCTACGATTTCCCTGGACGAAACGAGGGATAGCGGCTAGAGAAAACGTGGGGTTTCATACCCGCAAAGGAGTCATCGTTATGAAGAGGCTGACACCACTCGCTCTCCTGCTCGCACTAGCCTTCACAGCCGCATCGATAAATGCGCCTCCCCCGGCCTTTGCGGTCTGCGGGGACGCTGTCCTGGACAGCGGCGAAGAATGCGACGGCAGTAGCGTAGCTGGCTGCGGCGGCGGCCTTTGCAACTCCGACTGTACCTGCGCGGCGCCCGGCTGCGGTGACCCCAACGCCGATCTGTTCACTTGCAAAACGGCAGGGACCTCTTGTTCTACCAGTGACGACTGCAGCTCCGGGGACACCTGTGTAACCTCCCTTCTGGTCACCGACGCTTTGACGACGTTGAAGAAGGCCGTCTCCATAGACGTCGACTGCCAAGACGTGCGCTGCGACGTGAACGGCACCAAGAGCAACCGCACCTGCACGACGGACGCGACCGATTGTGACGCCGACACAGACTGCACGGTGTCGGGCGACACCTGCGACTACCCCTCCAGCCCCGTACTGGTGAGCGATGCATTGCTCGTCCTGAAACGGGCCGTTGGTATCACCGGAACCGACACCGATCTCGCTTGCCCCGGCGTTGAGATAGACGACGTCACGGACCTTCCGTCGGCGACCGACCCGGTGACCGCGGCAGGCCAAGACCTCAACGAGACGCTGCAGACCGCCAAGGCGGCACGGGCGGAAGAGGGGGAAACCGCGGCGACCAAGATCGATATTGCGTCCGGCGCCACTTTCTTCGAAGCGATCGCCGGAGACTCCCACAAGGACGTCAGCATCGGCGCCTGTGAGACCGTCAACCGCTACCGCAGTGCGCTGGACTGGGCCAAGGAAGGCGACAAGGTCCTTTGCTACCTCTCGAACATCGCCGGCAAACAGGCACCCAAGGTCTGCAGTAGCTCGGGGGCCAGCTGCACGACGGTCGCTGATTGCGGCAACTACTGCTCAGGCGGCGGCGCGACCTGCACCAGCGACGCCGATTGCACGGGTGAGGCCACCTGCGCGGCGGAGACCTGCGCGCCCAGTCTCGACATCTACGACGGCTCCGAGCACATCATCGATATGGCCATGGAGCATCCGGGCTTTTGCGTGGGCTACGCCACGGTCATGGACGTCGACGAGATCGACGCCTCCGGCGTCGACGTCACCTGCCGCGCCGATGCCGACTGCGCGAGCCTGTGTAGCGATACCGGCGCGACCTGCACCAGCAACGCCGATTGCACGGGCGGGGGCACCTGCACCTCGACCGCGCCGTGCATGAGCTTCGACCAGGAATCCGGCGCGGACAACGTGCGCGTCAAGATCAAGGCCACGCGCGTCGGTGAGACCGGGTACAACATTTCCGCGTTCGAGATGTACGCTTGCGAGGACATCACCGGTGGCAGCTATGCGGTGCCCATCGTCGTGTATGACGAAACTACGCTCGGCGCTCTTCAGATCACGATCGATTACAGCGCCGCAACGGGGTTCTTCGAAGGCACCGGCATAGACGTAGACTGCACCACCACACTCGAGGCCGGCGGCACCATCTTCGTGGCCAACGACAACGACTCGGAGCAGGTTGTGTCGCTCGGCTACATCGACCTGTTCGGGTTCAGCACCGCACGCACCTGCACGACGGCCGGAACCGCCTGCAGCGCGGATTCGGGCTGCACGGTGTCGGGCGACACCTGCGACTACGCGACCGTTGCCACCTGCACCTTCACGACCACGGGCGGCAGCCTCTCAGCCACGGATTTCATCGTGACGGTGGATGACGCCTCGGACACCGCCGGAGAATCGCAGCGCCCAACGGCGGGGCTCGCCACCGCCGCGTCCTCTTCGTCCGGAAAGGTGCAGATGCACTATGCCAACCAGGGCATAAACGGCGTCAACTTCACGATGCGTTCCAAGGGCGTCTTCGCCGACGAGTATGGCAGCGGCAGACATTCGGTGACCGTGACGGCCCCGCTCAACGACGCGGGCCAGTTCACCGGCTCGAAGACGATCGCCATCAATCTTCCCAACGACGAGGAAGTACAGCTCGAGAAGGGCACACGGCGTCTGCAGCTCAAGAACGCGATGCGCGCCAAGTTCGACGAGATCCTCGTGCCGATC
>CAYXZP010000019.1:3162-29234 GCA_964469485.1 uncultured Myxococcales bacterium
CTGCGTTCGAGGACTCCGGCGCCGAAGGTGGCTCCGGGTTCGCCGGTGCCAGCGAGGAGACATTCTCCCAGACCGCTGACGACATCCTTATTCTCGGCGTCGAGCAGGGCTCTTTCCCCGGCGAGGCCGACGCGACCGGCAAGACCGACAGCGGCTGCGACAACTGCGACAACCGCATCATCAGCTACGCCCAGCTTGTCGACGACAACGCGGCGGCCTGTAGCACGAGCGGCACGGCCTGCGCCGTGGATTCCGACTGCACCGGTGACGGCGAGGTCTGCGAACTCGACTACTCGGTGTCCCTCATCGGCGTGGGAATCGGCGCGGCCAAGACCAGCATGAAAGGCGAGCTGAGCTTCGCCCCCTGCACCGAGGAGACCTGCGCGGCCTGCAGCGAGAGCGGCGGGGGCTGCACGGACGGGACCTGCCCCTCGGTATGCAGCACCGACCTGGACCAGGAATGCACCACGAGTTCCGACTGTGGCGGCGCCGACTGTCTTGCACAAACCTGCGACCCGTTCGAAGAAAGCTGCGACCGTTTCGAGCTTGAGACGGACGACGACGGCAACTGTATCGACGAATGGAACTTCTCGGTGGTCGAAGGCTGGAACGCCTCGGCCGAGGTCGATCAGGAAGCGGCCATCGACTACTTCGACGCGATCGCCGACATGAAGGTCTGCTCGACGAGCTGGACCGAGTGCACGGCCGACACCGACTGCCCCTCGGGAGAATCCTGCCAGGAGTTCCCCGACCACTCGGGCAAGACCGTGGCCTTCGAGAACGTGTGTAGCACCACTTCGAGCACGACCTGCTCGGCCGATACCGATTGCCCGCCCGGGGAGACCTGCCGGCTCGAAAAGTGGGACTGCGGCCCCAGCACCGACGCCGGCATCACCATTGCGGTCGACATGCTCATGGTGATGAACGAATGCGGCGACATGGCCGGTGACAAGGAGTCCTTCTCCTGCCACGACAGCGCCGGTGGCGACAACCAGAAAAGCTGCGACTGGGCGGATGCGCGCTGCAGCGTGATGGACAATCCCTGCGACCCGAACGGTGACGGCAGCGAATGCGGCGGCGTGTGCAGCGGACAGAAGAATCCCTGCAGCGCCGACACCGACTGCCTGTCGGGCGAGACCTGCACGGCGCAGACCTGCGTCGAGAGTACCTCCGCGTGCGACTTCGAGGACCCCTGCGACAGCAATTCACCTCCGCCTTACTGCTTCGACGCAGCCGATCTCGAGGACTTTGACCCCTGTGACAAGAAGACCTGCGGTGACACCGGCATACCCTGTCAGAACGACGGTGACTGCGCCGGCGGCCAGACCTGTGCCAGCGACGGAGTGGTCGACAGCGACGCGCCCCCCTTCTGTACGGGTGGCGGCGCCGACGCCGCGGGTGACTGCTGCAAGCCGAACCCCGGCTACGGTTGCAGCAATTTCGGCGACTTGGTCACCGACGCCACGGCCGACCAGGTCCAGACCTGCGTCTGCGAGAAGGACGACTTCTGCTGCGGCGTCGATGAGGACCTTGACGGCACGGTCGACTTCGGCGAGTGGGACGGCCCCTGCGTGGCGCTGGCCCATGAGTGCCTGGAGACCTACGACAGCGCAGGTGCGGGCTGCTTTACCGCCGCCAACGACCCCTGCGCGGCCGACGAAGACGGCGTGGTGCCGTTCTGGTGCACCGGCACCGACGAGACCGATTTCTGGGTGACCGGCCAGGACTGGGGCTTCGAGGCCTCGTCCGCGGAAAAGGGCAACTGCTGCATGCCGACCTTCGGGGTGAAGGGCTGTGCCGTTGCCTCGGGCGAGACGGCAGCCAGCGGCAACTACCCCCTTGCCTGCCAGCTCGACGATGGTAGCTACGACTCGATCTGCGAGCAGATCTGCGCGTTCGACAGCTACTGCTGCGAGTACGAGTGGGATCCGCCCTGTGTGGGGGCGGCCAACGCCGTCATGCCTGAGGAAAGCGAATGCTTCAGCGACGACGCCGTGGCCGGCCAGAACGGCTTCGACCCCTGTCTGTCGCCCTACCCGCCGCCCTTCTGCATGACCATGATGATGGACTTCGGCGGCATGGGGGGCATAGGCGACTGCTGCATGCCGAACCCGAGCCCGGGCTGCGAGAACCCAGGGGTAAACGATGCCGTATGCGCCCAGGACGCATTCTGCTGCCAGGTCATGTGGGACGGAGCCTGCGTGCAACAGGTCGATTATCTAGGGAAAGCGACAGAGGACGGAGGAGCCGGAATGGACTTCGGCGGCTTCGAGTGCTTCGGGGACCCTTGCGCCAGCGACTACCCACCGCCCTTCTGTTACGGTGATGATGCCGCAAACTTCGATCCATGCAGCAGCGAAACCCCGCCGCCCTTCTGCGACGCCGGCGCGGAAGGTGACTGCTGCATGCCGAATTCCGGCCAGGGCTGTGAAGTTCCCGAAGTCGAGACCTGCGCCTGCGCCATAGACTCGTTCTGCTGCCCGGACTCAAACGGCGGCCATTGGGACGGCCCCTGCGTGGCTCTGGCATCGAACGAGTGCAACTCCGGCTGCTTTAGCGCCGAGAACGACCCCTGTATGGCCAATGATGACGGCCAAAAGCCCTTCTGGTGCATGGACGACTCCAACTGGGATAATCAGTTCGATACGGGAACCAACGACCCCTGCTTCTGCGAGATAGGCGATGATGTCTGCGAGGCGGGCAAGCCCTTCTTCTGCGTCGATGACGACCAGTGGACAAACTTCGGCGACCCGTGCTGGAACATTGAACCGGGAGAGCCTATCCCTGACTTCTGCGACCCCTGTAACACCCCATATCCACCGCTGAGCTGTTTCGGCGAGGGCAGCGCCATGGGCGGGTTCGACAACTTCGATCCCTGCTACAGCCCGATGCCACCACCGTGGTGCAATATGGACGAGAGTAGCAGTGCGTACGGTAACTGCTGCTACGACCACCAGAGCGCGGGCTGTGACTCAGCGTGGCCCACGATTCAGACCTGCGTGTGTGACAAGGACCCCTTCTGTTGCGGAAACAACTTCGGTTACACCGGGGGTGAGGGCGGCCACTGGGACGGCGCATGCGTAGAACTGGCCAACAACTGCGGCCCCTCGCTCCCCACCGAGGTTGCATGGGACGGGAGCAGCAATCTTTGCTTCGACAACGCAGGCCAAGTTTGCACGGGCGGCGGCACAGGTAGCAATGACGGTAACTCCTGTACCTCAAGCGACCAGTGCGATGGCTGGTGTGAAGCGATGGACCCCTGCCAGAGCAGCAATCCGCCGATGTGGTGTGGTAACTATACTGGCACCCAGGAGTTAGGAGACTGCTGCGAACAGACCTGGGGAATGCCAGGCTGCAACTCGGGCACCGACGCCGACAGTGACGGCACAGACGATGTCCAGGAATGCGTCTGCGCCAAGGATAGCTATTGCTGCCAGGTCGAGTGGGACGGCCCGTGTGTCAACCTCGGGGCTTTCTGTGGTGCGGTATGTACCTTCGATGACCCCTGTGCCGGTGACTACCCGCCAGCACATTGCTACGGGGACGACGCGGAGGACTTCGATCCCTGTGACGCAGCAAGCTACGAGGGGGATGCCGCCCAGATACCTGATTATTGCACAACCTACGGCGGTGGCTCAGAAGGCGAGTGCTGCGCCGCCAACACCGGCCAAGGTTGTACTACCCAACCTGGCCACCCCACGACACAACCCAGTGGGATCTTCGATAAGTGCAAGGTCGGGGCTAGCCACAAAGGGCCGGGTAGCGACACCTGGAACTCGGTCTGCGAGTGCGTATGCGCAGACGACCCATGGTGTTGCGGTGCAGAGGCCGAGTCACCCGGTGAGGGCGAGTGGGACCTGGTCTGCGTGAAAATGGCCCATGACTGCATGGAGGCCGTGGGTGAAGACGGCTGTTTCGAAACCGCCACCGACCCCTGCGCGCCGGACTCCGAAACGGGCACTGTGCCATTCTGGTGTGAGGACGAGGACGATTGGGAGATGGAGGCCGACGACAACCCATGCTGGGGAGACAACCCAGCACCGTGGTGCAACATGTGGGGAAACGCCACCGGTAGCGGTAGCGGCGGCGGCGGTAGCGGCGGCGGCGGTAGCGGCGGCGGCGGTAGCGGCGGCGGCCCGACCTTCCAAGGCGGCGGCGGCTGGACCGATACGACCACCGCTGTTGACCAGGCCGACTGCTGTACCAACACCTTCGGAACGCCGGGTTGTGATTCCGGCAGTAGCGAGTCCGCTAGCACCACTGCTTACTTAGTCTGCAAACGAGACACTGGAGAATACGACAAAGTTTGCGAGGCAGTCTGCGCAGCCGACAATTACTGCTGTAACTACGAGTGGGACCCCCCCTGCGTGAGCCAGGCAGCCGGCCAAGGGTTCTGCGCCGATGTGGTGGGTTATGAGGACCCCTGCGGCGGTATGAACCCAAAGCCGTGGTGCGGAGACTCTGACGACTTCGACGTCCCCGACGAGTACGACCCTTGTCAGGGAACTGATCCGCCCGACTGGTGCTGGGCGGACGCCGACCCCTGCGCGGTCACGAACCCGCCGGATTGGTGCTTCGACGAGACCGAGGGCGGAGACTGGGACGCCTGCATGGCCAGTTGCCTGCCGATCTGTTACGGCATGGGCGGCAACACGGGCATGTGCGAGGGCAGGTGCGACGACAAGTGCGGTGGCAGCGCGGACCCCTGCGACGGAGAGAACCCGCCGGCCTACTGCAGCGACTATGAAGGCGGGCCGGAGTACGACGTTGGCACCTGCTCAGGCGGAAACCACGAAGGTGCGGTCTGCACCACGGATGTTCAATGCGGCACGGGCGCCACTTGCGAGTTCCCCGACGATGGCGGGACCAACACCGAAACGGACCCCTGCGATATCTGCATCAATCAGTGCGTGGACCAAGGGGGTACGGAGAGCGCCTGTGACATGTCCTGCGAGCAGCAGGGCGAGTGCGCCACCGGCGGTAGTGACAACACGGGCGGCTACTGCGGGGACGGGCAGGTTGGCGACGGAGAGGAGTGCGACGACGGCAACACCGCGAATAACGACGGTTGCAACTCCTACTGCATGGCGGAAGGCGGTGGCGGGTCGGACCCCTGCGACACCTGCATCGATACCTGCCAGAACCAGGGGCAAACGGGAAGCTACTGTGACGCTTACTGCGCGGGGTACTGCACCGGCGGTTTTGGGGCCGGTGGAGGCAGCTATTAGTTAGCTGACACCTGACATGCGCCGCGCCGGCACTCTTGCGCTCCTTCTAGCCGGCCTCTTCACGGTCGGCGTATACCCCGTACAGGCCGGGGCTCCCGGATGCGGTGACGCCGACAACAGCCGGGCCGACTGCGCCGACGCCATAGACCACACGGTCACCGTCAACATGACCAATCTCGATTCGGTCTGTACCGCCCCGTTACAGCTGGACTATGACTGGGTCGATTGCCACCGCATCTTCGACTCGAACGATTAGCCGGAAAGCGCCCCGGCCCAGGGCCTCCGGAACGCCGCCGCTCGAAGAGCCGGCAGCTCCTTGACCTGACGCGCCGGGTGTTGGCAAAGTAGACGCGTACACGTCGCGTGGCCGGCGGCCGCGCTCCTCCCGTGAGCAACCAAACGCCACCCTACCCTGGGTCCTACTGGGTGATCCCCGACATGCTACTTGCCGGCGGGCACCCCGGCGGCCAGGTCCCGGCCGCCATGGACGGCCGGCTCGAGGCCCTCCTGGAAGCCGGCATCCGTTCGGTCATAAACCTCATGGACGATGAGGAAGAGGCCGGGGTCGGCGAGAACGACCACTACACGGCCTACGAGGACCGCCTCGAGGCCCTCGGCGAACAGCGCGGCGACGTGATCGAGATCGAACGCTACACCATCGACGACGGTTCGATGCCGGGCGACGGCGAGCTTCAGATGATACTCGATGCCATCGACGCCGAGATCGACGGGCGCGGAAGCCCCACCCTGGTCCACTGCGCAAGCGGACTCGGTAGGACCGCCGTGGTCGTCGGCTGCTACCTGGCCCGCCACGGCATCGCCGGCGGCAAGGGGACCATCGAGAAGATCCGTCAGCTGCGCAAGAGCGGCAACGAGACCGGACCGGAGCGCTCGCCGGAGAACATAGTCCAGGAGCGTCTCATTCAACGCTGGAAAGAGGGCCGCTAGAAAGCCGCCCGTGAGCTTGGCCCGGGCCATAACGGCCGGCCTTGCCGCGGCTGGTGACCGGCCCGTCCTCGGCCTGCTCGACGAAAGAGGACAGCTAACCGCGGAGCTTAGCGGGCGGCAGCTGGCCGGAAGCGCCGACGCTTGGGCGGCGCGCTTCACCGCCGCCACGCTCGGACCCGGCGACCGCGTGCTCCTTTCGCCCGCACGCGACGCCGAACTGCCGGCCCTGCACCTCGGCGCGCTGGCCGCCGGGCTCACCGTGGTGCCGCTGAACCCGGCCCTCAGCGACACCGAGACCGGACGTCTGGCCGCAGCTTGCCGGCCGGCCCTGGCCGTGGTGACCATGGCAGCGGCCGCGGCCCGTCCCGGGCTCGGGGCCGATGTTCCCTGCTGGACGATAGCGGACGGCCCGACCGGCGCGCAGCCCAGACCGGGTCAGAGCGGTGGCAAGGACGAGCCGGGGCCGGCGCTCATCATCTTCACCTCGGGAACCACCGGGCAGCCCAAGGGCGTGCGCCTCACGGACGCAAACCTCCTCTACGACCTCGAATCGCTGATGCGCCTGTGGGCCGTCGGCCCCCCGGACAGGATCCTTCACATGCTCCCCGCCCACCACTTCCACGGTCTGGTCCTTGCCCTCTACGGTCCCCTGATGTCGGGTGCGCAGCTGCTCGTGTTGCCCCGCTTCGACGCCCGCACCGCGCTCGATGCCGCCCGCGACCACCGGGCCACGGTCATCATGGGTGTGCCCACGATGTACCGGCGCATGCTCGAGGAGGCCGGTCGCGGCGACGACCTATCGGGTCTCCGCCTGGCCCTTTGCGGCTCGGCTCCCCTGCCGCCCTCGCTCGGGCAGGCCTTCCACGAGCGCTTCGGAGTGGCCCTGGTTGAACGTTACGGCCTTACCGAGTGCGGCATCGTGACTTCCAACGCCGTAAAGGACCCTGTGGCCGGCAGCGTCGGCCGCGCGCTCGAGGGCACCACCATCACCATCCGCCACCACGACGGCTATCACCGCGCGGGGAGCCCCGCGGCCACCAGGAGCGGTGAGATCTGCGTGGCCGGCCCCTCGGTCATGGCCGGCTATCTCGACGACGCCGCGGCAACAGCCTCGCTCATCCACGACGGCTACCTGCACAGCGGCGACCTCGGCCGTTTCGACGCCGACGGCAACCTGTTCATCGACGGCCGGCTAAAAGACCTCATCATCGTGGGCGGCACCAACGTGGTTCCCGGCGAGGTTGAAGCGGCGCTGGCCGTCGTCGAAGGTGTCACGGAACTCGCCGTTGTGGGCCGTCCCGACGAAGACCTCGGCGAGACCGTCGTGGCCTGGGTCGTGGCCGGGCCCGGGGCCGACCCTGCGGTCATCGTGGAAGAACTCGGCCGGCACGCCGCCGGTGAGCTTGCCGCTTACAAACGACCGCGTGACTACCTGTTCTGCGAGGAGCTTCCGCGCAACGCGATGGGCAAGCTCGACCGCGCCCGGCTCGCCGACCGGACCTGACGGGGCCGCTAGCCGCGCCTTCGCATGGCGCGGGCCACCTCGTCGCGCTGGCTTCGCTCGCGCAGACTGCGGCGTTTGTCGTGGGCCTGCTTGCCGCGGGCCAGCGACAGTTCGGCCTTCACGCGCCCGTCCTTGAAGTAGAGCTTGGTGACCAGAAGCGTGTAACCGCGTTCGCGCACCTTGCCCGCCAAACGGTCGAGCTCACGGCGGTGGAGCAACAGTTTTCGCTCGCGCACGGCCTCGTGCGCGTCGGGCCCGGCCGCCGAGTAGGCCCCGATGTGGCAGCCGATGAGAAAGGCCTCGCCTTTCTTCATGCGAACAAAGGAATCGGTGAGGTTGGCCTTGCCCTCGCGAATGGCCTTGACCTCGGAACCGCCCAGCACGAGTCCGGCCTCGAGGGATTCCTCGATCTGGTAATGGAAGCGCGCCTTGCGATTGACGACGGTCGGGCTTCTCTCGGGCGCGCTCACACGGGGTAGCCTAGCCGGCCACCTTGCGAAGCAGGGACTGTCCGCCGACCTCGTGGTCGCGCGCGCCCTCGACGGCGCGGTTCTTGCCGTCAACGAAGACCACCCGTGGCTTCCAGGCCCGGGCTTCGGCCTCGGGCATCCAGCCAAAGGCGGCGATGATCACGAGATCGCCGACCGACACCTTGTGTGCCGCCGCCCCGTTTATGCATACCACGCCCGAACCGGGCTGCCCTTCGACCGCGTAGGTCTCGAAACGTTCGCCGTTGGTCACGTTCCACACCTGCACCGCCTCGTTGGCGATGATACCGGCCCCTTCCATGAGACCGTTGTCGATCGTGACGCTTCCTTCATAGTGAAGGTCGGCCCCCGTCACGGTCGCGCGGTGGATCTTGCCGCGCATCATCTTCCTCATTCCGCCTGTCGGGTTCATTTGGCAACACACTCCTGCAGGGATTCTGTTTGGTAACCGAGCTCGGAACTGCCGAGCACGATATTGTCGATAAGCCTTACGCCGGTGACCCTGGCCGCCAGCGCCAGCACCGAGCCGGCAACGGCTTCGTCGACGGGCTCGAGGCTTACGGCCGCCACGACTTCGAGATATTCGAGTTCGAGGCCGCCGTCCCCGCCGCTTTCGAGGCGTTCGCGCGCCGCGGCCACGAGCCGGGCCGCATCCCGGCAACCGGCCAGCCAGAGCCGGTGTGCCGAGGCCAGAGCTTCGGGTATCAGAGCCGCCCGTGTCCGCGCGGCCGAGTCGAGCCTGGCGTTGCGCGAGCTCATGGCCAGACCGTCGTCCTCGCGCACGGTCGCGGCCGATTCCACCGCGACGGCAAAGTGCAGGTCGCGGGCCATCCGGCGGATGATCTGTAGCTGCTGAAAGTCCTTCTCGCCGAAGACGGCCGTGTCGGGTTGGACCATGTTGAACAGGGCCGCAACCACCGTGGCCACGCCCTCGAAGTGGCCGGGACGCGACGCGCCGCAAAGATGCACGCCGAGGCTCCCGACCGAGACAGTAGTGGCCGCATCCCCGCGGTAGACATCCTCGGCGCACGGCATGAAGAGTATGTCGACACCCGCGGCCTCACACAGCCCGGTGTCGCGTTCCTCGTCGCGCGGATAGCTGGCAAGGTCCGCGTCATCGTTGAACTGGGCCGGGTTCACGAACAGCGAGACGACAACGACGTCGGACAGCTCGCGCGCGCGCCGCACCAGGGACAGGTGCCCCTCGTGCAGATAGCCCATCGTGGGCACCAGCGAGAGCCCGAGCCCGCCCGAGCGTATCTGGCGGCTAAGCTCCTGCATCTTGGCTATGTCGCGGACGATCTTCACGGGTGCTCCGGCTAGCGGCTCCGGCGCGCCGCTCTCTTGCCGGGGATGCCGCGCGGCGCCGAGAAGCAGTGCTCCTCGGCCGGGAACACCCCGTCGCGGACCTCGCCGACATAATCGGAGATGGCCCGCTCGGCGTCCTTGGCAAGCTCGGCGTAACGCTTGGCGAACTTGGGCGCGATACGGTCCTCGAGCCCGAGCACGTCGTTCATTACCAGCACCTGGCCGTCACATTCGGGTCCGGCGCCGATTCCTATGGTGGGAACCGCCGCGGCGGCGGTGATCTCCGAGGCCAGCTCGGCCGGCACGCCCTCTATGACGATCATCGAGGCACCGGCCTCTTCGAGGGCGCGCGCGTCGTCGAGAAGACGCTCGCGCGCTCCCGGGGCGCGTCCGCTGCGGCGGCCCTGGACCCGGTGTCCGCCCATGCGGTGCACCGACTGGGGGGTGAGGCCGATGTGACCGACCACCGGAATGTCGATGGCGACCAGGCGCTCCACGGTGGCGGCCATGTTGATGCCGCCCTCGAGCTTTACCGCCTCGGCGCCGGCTTCCTTGACGAAGCGGCCGGCGTTGGTCAGGGCCTCTTCGGGGGAGACCTGGTAGGAAAGGAACGGCATATCGGCCAGCACCAGGGCGCGCCGGCTGCCGCGGGCGACCATGCGCGTGTGGTAGACCATCTCGTCCATGGTCACGCCCAGCGTGTTGTCGTGACCCTGCACGACCATGGCCAGGGAATCGCCGACCAGCAGAACGTCGACTCCGGCACGGTCCGCCAGACGGGCGAAGCTGTGGTCGTATGCGGTCAGCATCGTGATGCGACGCCGGCCCTTGCACGCCATAAGCGCCGGCACGGTCACTTTGGTCTCTTCGAACGAGGCAACCATAAAAAAACCTCCCGGACCGCTCCGGAAGGCCAATCGCGGAAACCCCGCTGGTCTCCCGTCCCGGTCCTTTTAATCGGATCCGAGCGGCACGTAATGTTGGACGCCCTGTCCCATGCAGCCTATTTCCCGGACGAGGTCGGCGAGGTCGCCGCCATTATCGACAAAGTCGATGTCCGAGCTGTTGACCACCAACAGTGGCGTCTCATCATAGCGGTGGAAGAAGCCCCTGTAGGCCTCCGCCACCTTTTCCAAATACTCGCGGCCGACCTTCCTTTCGTAAGGCCGGTCCCGCCTCTTTAGCCTCCTCAGCAGGACCTCGGTGCTCGCGTCGAGGAACACCACCAGGTCCGGCCTTCTGACCCTGCTGTCCAGCAAACCGTAGATGCGCTCGTAAAGAGCCATCTCCTCGCCGGTCAGCGTCAACTCCGCAAAGATACGGTCCTTCGCGAAGATGTAATCGGCTACCGTCGACTGCGCGAACAGGTCCATTTGGACCAGCTCCTGCTGCTGACGGTAGCGTTCTACCAGGAAGGAGATCTGCGCCGTGAAGGCAAAGCGCTCCGGGTCCTCGTAGAACTTGGCCAGGAAGGGGTTCTCGTCAAGCGGCTCGCTGACCTGGCGGGCTCCGTACTCGGAAGCCAGCAGCGAGGCCAGCGACGACTTGCCGACACCAATCGGCCCCTCTACGGCTATATACCGTATCTCAGCCACAGGGACCGCACCCCTCCCCCACGTCCAACCTTAAAAGGGGTAACACGCCTCATGGCCGCAGTCTATACCCCCTTTTTCGGGTGTGCAGGGACCCTTTAAATTGGGGGCTTTCCGGGCATTATGGAGCCATGGCGGCCGGCGCAGCGATGATCGTGGGCCTGGACGGGCCCAGGCTCGGCCCCGCGAGCCTGGCCATGCTCTCCGAGATAGCCCCGATGGGCGTTATCCTGTTCGCGCGCAACATGCCCGAGCTGGGCGGCCTCCTCGAGCTTACCGCCGAGCTTCGCCGCCACGACCCCGAGTTGGTCATAGCCGTTGACCACGAGGGCGGCCGCGTCGACCGCAGCCCCGCGGGCTTCACCCGCCTGCCGCCGGCACTGGAGATGGGACGGCGCGGCGAACCGGGGCTCCTTCGTGCGGCCGGGCGCATGCACGGCCGCGAACTGCGTGCGGCCGGCTTCGACCTCAACTTCGCACCCGTTCTCGACATCCACAGCAACGAGGCCAACCCCGTCATCGGCGACCGCGCCTTCGGCACCACGCCCGAGATGGTCGTCCACTCGGCCCTTCCCTACCTGCAGGGACTGACCGAGGGCGGGGTGACGGGCTGCGGAAAGCATTTTCCCGGCCATGGGGACACCGAGCTGGACTCCCATGAGGATCTGCCACGGGTCGGTCACGGGATGGACCGTTTGCGGCGCCTCGAACTGGTGCCCTTCGCCAAAGCCGCCAAGCATGGGATGCGGCTGGTGATGACGGCACACCTGGTGGCCGAGGCTTTGGACCCGCAGGGTCCGGCCAGCCTGAGCCGGAGGGCTATAGAAGACTGCCTGCGCGGCGAGTTGGGATTCAAGGGCGCGGTGGCGAGCGACGACCTCGAGATGGGCGCCATTGCCGGACTCATGGGACCGGCCGAGGCCGCCGTGGCCGCCCTGGTGGCGGGCAACGACATCGTTCTTGTGTGTCAGACCGAGCAAGCCGCGCTCGAGGCCTGGCAAGGGCTGGAGCGCGCCATGGCCCGGGGCGACGTCCATCCGGCCCGCCAGGCCGAGGCCGAGAGCCGGCGGCGCGCGCTCATGAAGCGTATCACGCGGCTACGCGCGCGCCCGGCCGACACGGCCAAGGACCCGGTGTCCGTCATCGGCTCGGACGAGCATCGCCGGGTGGCCGAGCGGCTGTGGGCCTGATATTAGACGGCCCCCGTATGCCGCCCCGGATGCTATACCTGTTCGTCATTGCCGCGGTCCTGGCCGCGAGCCCGCCGGTCCGTGCCGAGGAGCCGAGCGAGCTCCGCCGCAAGTTCCTTTCCGGAACACCGTACGACGTAAAGATAGAAGCGCCTGTGGCAGCCAAACCCGAAGCGCCCGCGCCTGAGCCAGAGCCCGAACCTTCCGGACCGCTATACAGCCTGCAGGTCGGCGCTTTCCGGGAGTTCAAGAAGGCGGCCGAGTTGAGAAGCGAGCTGCTCGAGAATTTCACCGACATAGAGATCGTCGAAACGCAGTCGGGCGGACAGTCGCTGTTCAGGGTGCGCGTCGGCCATGAGCCTTCGAGAACCGGGCTTGGCGATCTCAAGGAGAAGTTGACCGAGGCCGGTTACGCCTCCTTCACCGTCAACGCCGATTAGCGGCCGGCCCGCCTGGCCCCCTGCGCGCGCTTGACGGCACGTGCAAGACCGGCCTTGAAGTTGTCCTTTACCACACCGGCCTCGGTGATGATCGCCGTCACCAGCTCGGCCGGCGTCACGTCGAAGGCGGGATTGAGCACACGAACGCCGGGCGTTGCGATCTCGCGGCCGGCCAGACGGGTCACCTCGGCCGCCTCCCTCTGTTCGATGGGGATGTCGCTTCCGCTCGAGCAGCCTAGATCAATCGAGGCTGTCGGCGCCGCCACATAGAAGGGAACACCGTGGCGCTTGGCCAGCACCGCGATTGGATATGTTCCCACCTTGTTGGCGACATCGCCGTTGGCCGCCGTACGGTCGGTCCCCACCACCACCGCAGCGACGCGGCCGCCCTGCATCAGGCTTCCCACGCCGCTGTCGGTAAGAAGCGTGACCGGGATGCGCAGCTTTGTCAGTTCCCACGCCGTAAGGCGCGCGCCCTGCAGGTAGGGACGGGTCTCGGTGGCGAAGACGTCAAAACGGGTTCCCCGTTCCCAGGCGCTGCGGATAACACCGAGGGCGGTCCCGTAACCGGCCGTGGCCAGCGCGCCGGCGTTGCAGTGGGTCATGACCCCCCCGGCGCGCACCAGAAGCGGCGCGCCGTGCTCTCCCAGGCGCCGGTTACTGGCAACATCCTCGTGATGGATGGCCGCCGCCTCGGCCCGCATGAGGCGGGCCACACGGTCACGGCCTGCCGCAGAGCCGGGCGCGCTGCCTGCCGCCACGAGCACAGCGCCCATACGATCGAGGGCCCAGGCCAGATTGACGGCCGTCGGCCGGGCAGCCAGAAGCAACCCGGCCGCGCGTTCGAAGTCCTGCCGGATACGGGCCGGTCGGAAGCGGGCGGCCTCGGCGGCCATGCCGTAGGCGGCCGCCACCCCAATGGCCGGAGCCCCGCGCACGACCATCGAGCGGATCGCCCGCGCCGTCGAACGCGCGCCGCGGCACTCGACCCACACTTCATGTGCGGGAAGCTTGCGCTGGTCGAGCAGCAGCAGGCGGCCCTTGCGCCAGATGATAGGACGTATCTCGGCCGCCATCGCAGTCATGCGGCATACCGCCACATAAGCCCTTCGAGGTCCAGTTCGCGTGGTTGTCCGAACGCCGCCCGCCGCTTAGTCTCCGAGCGATGGAACGGCAAAGCCACACCGAAGTGATAGTGGCGCCGGTCGCGGTCTGCTTCGACCTGTTGGTGGACTTCGAACGTTACCCGGAGGTCTTCGGACCCGTCGAGGCGGCCGAGATCGTCAGCTCCGACCAGGCGGCCTCTGCGTGGACGGTACGGTTCGAACTCAACATGGTCGTCCGCAGCGTCTGCTACACACTAGCCTACCAGGGGCGACGGCCCGGCAGCCTTGCCTGGCAACTGGTCGAAGGCGACCTCGCGGCCGTCGAGGGCGACTACGAACTAACGGCGCTCGAGGACGACCTTACCGAGGCCACCTGCCGGCAAGCGGTCGATCCGGGCTTTTGGGTGCCCGGTCCCATACGGCGCATGATCGAGCGCTCGGCGCTGGCCGATTCCGTGCGCGAGATGAAGAAGGCGGCCGAGGCGGCCGGCTGACGGCTCGCGCCTTAGGGCTACTTGGGCGCCTTGCAGACCAGCTTGCCGGGCTTCTGCTTGCAGTTGGGAGTCGTCTCCATGAAGCAGCGCGCACCGACCGACATGCCGACCGTGCCGACGGCGGCATCGGGTGAGGCTCCAAGGTCGAACTTCTTGGCCACAAAGCCCAGCTGCACGAGGCCCTTCTTCTCGCTGATGACGACCTTTATCTTGCCCACCGGCCCGTTCACGGCACCGCGGTCCTTGTAGCCGTACTTGTAGCTACCATCCGGGCTAGAGGCGCTCGCCGGATCGCCGCCCTTCTTCTTCCACATCAGGACCGAAACGGGGATCTCGACATCCAGGAGCGGGCTGTCGTCGGCGGCCACGATACGCAGGCTGTCCTTTTGGGGGTTGATCCTGATGCGAGTGCAGATGCCGACCCCCCCCGCAATCGCTGTCCGACTCACAGGCCGTGCGGAAATCACCGCCCATGCATACCTGGAGGGGAACCTCCCATTTGCCGACCACCTTGTCCTTGCCGGCTTTCTCGGAATCCTTGGCGAGTAGCTTCTTCAACTCACCGGCCACACAAAGGCGGTCCTGTGGTGCGACGTCGGAACCGTCGGCGACCGTGTCGCCGTCGGTGTCGGCCGAGGTCGGATCGCTGCCCCAGCGGAACTCGGTCGCCAGGGACGCACCGTCGCCGTCGCTGTCACTGTCCGCGGCCTGCCCGGTGTCGCCGAAGTACCAGCGCTCGTAAGCGTCGAGGACGCCGTCGCCGTCGCGGTCACCGTCCTCATCGACGCCGAACTCCACGTCCGAACAGACATCGAGGATCGGCACCATGCGCCAATCCCTCCAGAGCGGCTGCAGGCTCGTCGTGTGCGTGTCCTGCTTGAGGTAGTTGCCGAAGAAGCCCGATGCGTTGCCGGCGATGTGGCCGCTCTGGCCGAGCGGGAAGATGAACTCACCCTTGACCGTCTCGCCGACCTCGACGATCTGCTCCCAGGTCCCGCGGTTGCCGTACGGGGTCGGATCGAACTCGATGGGCGTGTCACAGGCGGCCTGGCAAGGCAGGGCCGAGAGCGGATGGTTGTAGTCGCTCATGCGGCGGCTAAGCGTCCCCACCGTCGGATTCGCGGCCACGTATGCGCAGAAACTGTCGCGCACGACCTCGCGCCAGTCCGAGCCGTTGAAATAATCGCCCGAGTACTTGTTCTGGTAGCCCTCGGGCAGATCGCCGGCCGCCGCGTCTATGGCGTGCAGCGCCCACCCTATGGCCTCGCGCCCGCTATGCGGGCTCAACCCGGCCGCCGAATACTCGTCGTTGTATATGTCGCTGGCCAGCGCGCGGGCCCAGTTGACGACATAGGACGGCGCCGCCGAGCGCACCGCAGCGGCGATCTCGTCGCCGGCCGGCGCCGCGACCAGGGGGTTGGTGAACTCGCGGCCGCGTGCCGGAAAATCGTTGTTGGCAACCAACTCGCCGTAGACCGTCATATCGTCACAGTCGCCATGGGCCGCCAGGGCCTCGGCCAGGCGCGGCAAGAGGTAGCGACCCGGCGTGCCCGGGTCTATGACCCCGGCTGCCAGCTGGTTGAAGGCGTGCAGGTCGTTGCGGTCTATCGAGTCGTCGCGCGCCAGATACTCGAACAAGACCTCGGCGCGATGCTGGCGGCCGTGCCCGTTACCGTAGTAATCGTTGGCCACCGCCTGCTTGTTGTTCCAGTTGGCCGTAAAGCCCTCGGCCGGATTTATGACCTCGGGCGTGGCCCAGACACGGTAGACCGCATAGGTGTCGCCCACCGAGGGAATGACCCCCCACCCGTGTTCCAAACTGAGCGTGTCGTCCGTGTTCGAACTGATACGGCGCGACTGCTTGTAACCGTCACCGGCGGTTATGACGACGATGAACTCCTCGCCGTTGTCGTCGGGGTTATCGTAAACCCAGTTGAGCGGCTTGGCCTGCATATCGAGCCCGGCAAATGCTCCGGTATCGCTGAGCGAGGCCGGACCGGCCGAGCCGACCACACCCGTGACAACGTCGAAGGCATTGGGTTGGGTGCCGTCGAGCGGGAGGCGCGGGTCGAGGGAAGCGTCGCGTATCCTCATAAAACCGGCCGACACATAGCCGATGTTGCCGGTTCCGTGGTCGCTTCCGACGCCGTTGTAGGGCTGGTTGTCGGCGGCGGCGAAGTTCATCGAGCCGGGAACGAAGCGTGCGCCGCGGCGCCACTCCAGGATGCTGGCCGAGCGCTGGTGGTTGGCGAATCCGGCGGCAGTCGTGCCCTCCTCCATCCACACGGGGCTCTCGACCGCCACCGCCGTTATTTCCTCTCCGGCGGAGGCGACCACATACTCCGACGTCGCATCGGGGCTGGTCGCCCAATCCTCGGCGACCTCGAGGGTGGTCGTGCTGTTGGACTCGATCACCCGCATCTGTCCGGCCCCCGTGCCGTTGACGATGGCCACATGGCCGCCGGCCAGGTCGCCGAAGCCTGCGCCCGGATCCACGAGAGTGCTCGCCGTAGCGCCGCCGGCCGTGCCCGACGAGGTGCCCGTGAAGGCGATGACCGGCCGGTCGCCCTCGCTGCACCCGTTGACGGAACAGACCTTGTTGGTGCGGAATATCGGCACACGCACGGGAGCGCCCGTGTTGCGGTGCACCAACTCGATGCGCATGGCCATCTCGGCCTCCTGGCCGTGGCGGTCATATCTCAAGAGATCGAAGTTGCCGCCTGTGAGGGTCTCTATGTAGTAGACGGCCGTTTGCTGATGCGCGGTGGTGGTCGTGAAGGAAAGGTGATCGTTCATGCCTATGAGCGAGAACGGCGCCCCCACGAAGAACATGCCGCGGCTGTTGATGGTCTCCCCGCGGATCTCGGAGAAATGCATGATCGAGGGAACCTGTATGCCGGTCTGCGGGAAACCGCCCACCCAGGGATTGCCTGTGGCCGAGCGGGCCGGCGAGACCAGGGCCGCGTAGCTTCCGAGCGCCGGCCAGGCTCCCCACTTGCGCGCGAAGGCCTCGCGTTCGGCCATGTCCCGGCGGTGATGCTCGATGGCGGCCGAGTAGTCGCGCGCGGGATAACCGGGAAGGCGGGAGCGTCCGAGCACACGGTCGCGCAAGCGTTCGGTCAGTTCGGCGATCTCCATGCGCTTCTCGATAGGAACGCCGGCCGTGGCCGCGCCGTCATAACCGACCACACGGGGATCGGGCACAGTGGAGGGCGCCAGCGGATCGTGCTTCCAGTCGTAGTCGTCCCACAACTCGGTGCCGGTTTCCTCGCCGTAGGCGGCGATGAGCTTGGCCAGGTCTTCGGCCATCTCGAGGTCGTCCCAAAGCTCGTAGCCAAAAGTGCGCACCTGCAGCGTGGCAAAGGCCATTACGAGTTCGGGCGTGAGCTGGAAGCCGATGGAGGGATAGGCGCCCGTGCCCGGCCCTTGGTAGTAGGGGTCGAGCCCCTGCCCTTCGGTAAGGACATGAACGGTCCCGAACAGGCCGCCCGGGGCCGCCACGTTGCTCTGTCGGAACAGCTTGAGCTCCAGCGGCGCCGAAAGCGCCGGGCCGAGCTTGAGCATGTCGTGGAGGGCGTGATTGCAACCCTCTAGGTAGGCCATGATGAGGGCGCGGTCCTCCGCCGCCATGTTCTCGTACATGCTGTTCAGCTCGCGGCGGGAATAGGTCTCTCGCCGCGTCTCGATATCGTTATCGACGCCGTAGCCCAGAACGCCGAAGGGCCGGTGCAAGGTGCCCCGGGCCACGTTCATGACCAGCAGGAACTGGGCGGCACGGTCGCGGATGTCCTCGTAGCCTTGCTAGCGGGCGGCATCGAGGTCGGTCGAGCCACAGACATGCGGCAGCCCGAAGGCCGGCTCGCGTATGGCCACGGCGTCGGCCAGCGCCGCCGGGGCGGCCCCGAGACCGGCGGAGGCAAAGGCAACGGCGCTAAAGACAGAAAAGCCACGCCGGAGCGTGGCTGCCGACCATGGCCTCAGAAGCCGCAAGGGGCGCTCACTCCCACTGGCAGTCGCTGTCGCAGCCGTCCGCGGCGTAGCGGTTGCCGTCGTCGCACTGCTCGTCGGAATCGACCGTGCAGTTGCCGCACTCGTCCGTGCACTCGAAGCAACCGTCGCCGGCGGCCTCGTTGCCGTCGTCGCATTCCTCGCCGGGGCTGTTGACAACGGAGTTGCCGCACTCGCTCAAGCAAGTGGAGCCACAGCCGTCGCCGGGCGTGTTGTTGCCGTCGTCGCACTCTTCGGCGGCGTTGCTGATGATGCCGTTGCCACAGGTGTTGCTGCAGTTGCTGTCACAGCCGTCACCGTCGAGGAGATTGCCGTCGTCGCACCCTTCGCCGGAATCCACCTGCCCGTTGCCGCACTCGAGCTGGCAGTTGGCGTCACAGCCGTCCCCGCTCGCAGAGTTGCCGTCGTCGCAGGATTCGCATTTCGGGAGACAGGCTCCGTCCGGGCACTGGCTGTCGTCGGTACAAGCCAGCCCGGAACTGGCCCCGCCGTCGCACAGCAGCCCGCCGCTGCGCTCGGCAAGGGACTTGCACAGCCCGCCGCTCGTGCAGTCGTCGTCCGAGGCGCAGGACACGCCGGCGTTGCCGGAGTCGGCGTCACAGCCCATGTTGTCGCACAGCACCGAGGTCTGTACGACCAGGTTACCGCAGACCTCGATCTTGCAGGCCGCGTCGCAGCCGTCGCCGCTGACGCTATTGCCGTCATCGCACTGCTCGTCGCCGTCGTCCTGGCCGTTGCCGCACTCGAGCTGGCAGTTGGCGTCGCAGCCGTCGTCGTTGGTGTTGTTGCCATCGTCGCACTGTTCGCAGTCGCCGCCGACTCCGTTGCCTTCGCAATCACCGCCGGGGTCGTCATTGACCGCACCGTCGCCACAGAACTCGTCTATGCACGAGGCCGTACAGCCGTCACCGCTGCCGTTATTGCCGTCGTCGCATTCCTCGACGCACTCACCCACCGTGCAACTGAAGGGGCGAGTGGTCTTGTCGCAGGCCTCGCCGGTGAATTGAGCCATTGAGGCATCGTAACATTGATCGTTGTAGAAGCCGTCGCCGCACTCGTCCTCGCAGTCCCAGTCGCAACCGTCGAGGTTGAAGGGCTCACAGCGACCGACGTTCTCGCCCTCGGAAGGACAGCCCCAGTCCTCGCAGATGCCGCCGGCGCCGCAGTCCGCATCGGTCCCGCAGCCCAGACCGGCATAATCACCGGAGTTCAGGTCGCAGAATAGCGGGCCGGAGCCGGTCGTGTAGGCGCCGAAGCAGGGTTGTCCCGGATCTGTTCCGCCCGCGCAAACACCCACGTTGTCACATTCGTCGTCGCCGGCCGTGATCGCGTTGCCGCAACCGCTCAGCGTGCAGTCGGAGTCACAGCCGTCGCCGTCGGTGTTGTCGAAGTCGTCGCATTGCTCGGTGACACCCCAAAGAAGCCCGTCACCGCAACTAGCCCGCCTGCAGTCGTTGGTACAGGAGTCGCCGTCAGACGTGTTAGAGTCGTCGCAGGTCTCGCCGGCCGAAGCGTCGACGATGCCGTCGCCGCAAGCGCTCCCCGTCACACTGCAGTCGTTGGCGCAGTAGTCGTCGTTGACCGAGTTGCCGTCATCACATTCCTCGCCCCCGGCCGCTATGGCGTTGCCGCAGGCGCTGACCTCGCAGTTGGTGTCGCAGCCGTCGCCGTCGACGAAGTTACCGTCCTCGCAGGCCTCGGCCTTCTGGCAGTAACCGTCGGCAACCGGGCTACAGAAGGCGTCGAAACAGATCTCATCCTCGCCGTAGCACACGCGCCCACGACAGTCGTTGTCGTCGCTGCACTCGCCCCCATGGTTGAGGCCGCCGTCACAAGTACGGCCATCCTGCGCGGTGTCGCCACAGCTGGCCGCCTTGCAGTTGGTGCGGCAGGCGTTGGCCAACGTGTCGCTGTTCTCGGACGGGCCGCAGTCACCGGCTGCCGGAGCGAGGTCCACGCCCTCTTCCAACTTGACCAGCCCGTCGCCGTCCATGTCGCGCCCTCCGCAGTGTTTATACTCCGCGCAGGGCTTGCCCGCCTTGAGGGTGCCGGCCACGCAGTTACGCGCGTCGCATTCCTCGAGGCCCGGCTGCACCGCTGTGCCGTAGAAGTAGTAGTTGACCTGCCAGGGCCCGGTCGGCTCCTTGCGCGGCGTGTAGGTCTTGCCGCAGGTGCGCGAGTTGCCCGCCACCTGGTCGGAGCTGTCGCAGCCAGGATCCCACGAGGGGCACACGCCCTGGCACCACACGCGGTTGCACTGGACGTTGCCGCAAACGCCGTCCACGCAAACCTCGGAGTTGGCACACTGGTTGTCGCGGCAGTCCGGTGTGTCGCAGCACCAAGCGTTGTCGCACTGCGTGGTCTCCAGGAACAACGCGTTCACGTAACGGTTTTTCTTGGGCGACTCCGCCAGCGGCAGGCCGCCGGCGCAGCTGCGCGACCAATCGATGGAGTCCCAGTTGGCCGTGTTGACCTTGTCCGTGACGGCACCGTTGGCCGGCACGCAGGGGGTACAGAGGTTCTCGGTGTCGCCGTCGCCGTCGAAATCGACGGTCTCGCAACGCGATGCGCACGGGGAGTCGGCCGCCACAGAGGCCGGGTTAGGATAACAGCAGGCCAGGTTGCTGCCGTCGGCACGGTTGGCGGCCGGGTCACAGGGGTCAAAGACCCCGTCACCGTCATCGTCACGGCGCGTGGCGCAGGCGAACCCTTCGGCGTCACAGGCCTTGTTGCGAAGCTCGGGGGCCAGGTCCCGCTCTCCGCGGCAGACCTCCCATGGGTCGCAGTCGGCGATCTTGCCGGCATCGCAAACCTCGACCAGACCGCAGGCCGAGCCGTTGCCCGTATTGGGCGTACCGTCGGCGTTGTAAGTGTTGGTGCAGTCGCGGTCGCAACCGTCACAGCTGTAACGGTTGCCGTCGTCGCACTGCTCGCAACTGAGACGGCCGCCCGGGAAGGCGGTGTCGGCGTATGTGCGGCACAGCCCGCCGTCGCAATCAGCGTCATCCGAACAGCCGGCTCCGTGGTTCTCGCCGCCGTCACAGAGAAGGTCGTCGCAACCGTCGTCCCACTGCACGATGGCGTCGCCGCAATAGCCACCCACCACGCCCGAACTGTCGTCGGCCACGCCGGCCACGTTATCGTCGGTCACAACATAGCAGTTGCCCGTACAGACCTGTTTGCAGTAACCCACCGGCGCGCCGCCCTGGATGCGCGCGCTGGCCCCTACGATGCACTCGTTCGAAGCGCAGTGCTTGTCGCTCTGGCAGGAACCCTGGCACCAGCCGTAGCCGTACTCGTCGGCCACGCAGGTCGTGCCGTCACGGCACTCGTTGGTAGCTCGGCCCGCGGTGGCGGCCTTCCAGCTGCAGGGCTCCAGGGACCACCCGGTCGCACAGGAGGCATCGCTATAGACGGCCCCGCCCGCCTCATCGGTGTCCGCCCCCTGGCACTTCCCGTTGTTCGTGTTGCAAGCAAAATCGCCCGCGCAGTTGGCCGAACCGCATTGGTTGTCGCGCGTACAGCGGTTAGCGCTGAGGAAGGTGTCGGCCATCAGGTCGGTGGCATGGTCGACGGTTGAATCGGCGAACTTGTTGAAGAGGTCGGCCACGGTGAACGAACCGTAGGTCGGATCACCACCGGGCACTTGGTCCTCGAAGCCAAGGTCACGGATATCGATCTTGACCGAGTAATCGGGCTTCTCGCCGCAGGCCTGGTTCACCCAGTAGTGGAGGTTGACCAGCTGCCAGATAAGCCGCTTGTCGCGACTCTTGGCGAACATGAGGCGGCCGGCCAGGACACGGTCGAAAGGCTTGCACTTGCCGGAATTGTCGATCGCGGTCTGGCAGTCGTCACGAGCGTCGGCCTTGGTTATGATGCCGTCGTTGTCGCTGTCCCAGGGCTTCTTGAGGCAGGGCTCGCCGTCACGCGGCCCGCCCTTGCAGCGTCCACGCACTTTCGAGTAGGGCTCTGAGGAACTCCCCGTCGTCGATACCGTGCCCGGCCAAGCCATAGTGGCCATGCAGTTGGTATAGGTATCGCAGACACCGCCGCCGGTGCACTGGTAGTCGCCCACGCAGACCGCACCGTCGTTGTCGCCGCCGTCACAGTTTCCCCAGTTATTGCTCTCGGGGCTCTTGCCCTCGCCCAGGCGCGTGAAGCACTGGGTACGTTCCTTGGCTATGTAGGCGTAGGTGGTGCGGGCCTGGTCGAGCGTCGTGTTGCGGCAGGTACGCTCGTCGCCCGAAAGCGTGCCCGTGTCGCCCTGCTTGTAGGTCATCGGGAACAGTTCGCTGGCCGCCATATAGCCGCGCAGGCCGGCGCAGTGGCTTACCTCGGCCCAATCGTCGCCGGTGTCGCCCGCGCACATGTCCTCGAGTCCGAGTTCGGTTGGCGTGAAGTACTGCGAGCACTTGAGCACCAGGTTCGGACGGAAACGGGTGACGCGCTCCAGACGCCGTTCGAAGCGGCGCTGTCCCGGATACTCGCGGCAGCCGACGCAGTCCGACATGCCGGGTCCGCCGAGCATGGGGGGGTCGGCCGAGCAGTTTATAGAGGGGTGCACCCATCCGAAGCTCTTGAGCTTCGAGCAGTAGGCGCGGATGTCGAGGACCTTGCCGGCGACGATCCTCGCGTTGCGAGCCGCCATCCTTTTACAAAGGACCTCGCGGCGTTGGAGGAAGGCCTGGCCCGGATGGATGGGACCGGCAAAGGCTTCGGTGGCCAGCTCGAGACCGGCCAAAGAGAAGCCGGCCAAGAAGGCCAGCGACAGGCCAATTCGACGAGCCCTGACAAACCGTGACATCACTACATATCCCCCTGCCCTGGGACCGGCGTAGGGCAGCTACGATACGGACCCAGGCCACTCGGGGCAACGCTTTGAACCTAACCTATCTAACGAGAACGAAGCAAGGGGCTCGGCCCCTCCCACGCACTATTTCTGCCCTCATTCCCCCCCTATCGGGGGTGGATGATGGGCGGATTCGAGCACATGACCCTGCAAGCACCCTCGCCGCAAGCTTCCGACCCCCCGCCCCTGTTGGGGGAGTCGCCTGAACGGGGACGATGGTGGAGCCGAAGGGGATCGAACCCTCGACCTCTTGACTGCCAGTCAAGCGCTCTCCCAGCTGAGCTACGGCCCCGTTACCAACGCGTCGAAGCGCCTGAGCTTAGTGCGTTCGGCCGGCGCCGACAAGCCTGTGACGGTCCGTGGCGGCCGCGCTTGCGCGACCGGGCCTAGATGCTATTGGCCTCGGTTTGCCGCCCGGCAGCGCGAGCGGCACCCGCCATGCCGCACCTGTTACTTATCCGTCACGGACAGTCCGAGTGGAACCTCGCGAACCGTTTCACCGGCTGGGTCGATGTTGCGCTCACCGACCGGGGCCGCCAGGAGGCCAGGCAAGCCGCCCGGCTGGTGGCAGCCGAAGGCATCGCCTTTACCAAGGCCTATACCTCGGCATTGCTACGCGCCCAGGAAACGCTCGACATAGTGCTGGACGAACTCGGGCTGGACTCGATCGAGATCGAGCGCGACGAAGCGCTCAACGAACGGCACTACGGCGACCTGCAGGGTCTCGACAAGGCCGAAACGGCCGAGAAGTTTGGAGCTGAACAGGTGCATATCTGGCGACGCAGTTACGACGTGGCCCCCCCGGGCGGTGAGAGCCTGGAGGATACGGCCGGCCGCACCCTGCCCTATTTCAACGACCGCATAGTCGCCGACCTCGACGGCGGCCGCTCGGTGCTGGTGGCCGCCCACGGCAACAGCCTGAGAAGCATAGTGATGGAGCTCGACCGGCTGTCCAAAGAAGAGGTCCTCGAACTCAACCTCGCCACCGGTGTTCCCATCGTCTACGAGATGGCCGCCGGCGCCCGGGTCCTTTCCAAGCGGATACTGACCCCGTGACGCGCTCGCGGCTTGCCGCCCGCACGGCGGCGAGCCTTGCCATCGGTGCCGCATGCCTGTGGTTGGCCATGCGCAGTGTATCGATGGCCGACCTCCTGGCCGCCCTGGGCCGCTTCGATCCGGTCTGGCTGGTGCCGGCCGTGGCGCTGAGCCTCGTGATCGGCCTGGTGCGGGCCTGGCGCTGGCAGCTCGAGCTTCGTCCGCTGGCCCGTCTCGGTTACTGGCCGCTGTGGCAGGTAACGGCTGCGGCCTACATGTTCATCAACGTCCTGCCCTTCAGGCTCGGCGAACCGCTTCGGCCCCTGCTGCTTTCCTGGCGAAGCAGCCTCGCCGTGCCGGCCATCGTGTCCAATTGGGTCTTCGAAAAGATGATGGACGCGGCCGCTATGGTGCTGTTCGTCCATCTCACGCTGGTGGTGACCGATCTGCCCGACTGGGCGATGCGCGCCAGCCTGGTGAGCCTTGTGACCTTCGGCGTGCTGGTGACCGTGGTCGTGGGCTTCTGGGCCGGCGGCGAGCGCTATCTGGCCCCCGCGGCCCGATCGATGCTTCCCGAACGCTGGGCCGGCCCCCTGCTGCGCCTGCTCGGCTCGGCCCGCGACGGGCTCGAGATACTGCCCGACCGCCGCTTGGTCGCCCTGGTCTTCGGCGTGACCGTCCTGCTGTGGTCGCTGCCGGTGCTTTCGAGCTACATCCTCATCCTCGGCTTCGGCTTCGAGCTGCCGGCCTCAGCGGCCTTCGTTATCTTCGTCGCCGTGGGTGCGGCCAGCGCACTTCCCAACCCGCCGGGCATGTTCGGCATATTCCAGATCGCCTCGGTCGTCGCCCTCGGGCTGTTCGGCATCCCCAAGGCCGACGCGCTCGCCTACGGCATGGTGCTGAACGCCCTTCAGCTGCTGACCCTGGTGGCCCAGGGACTCGTTGCTCTTGCGGCCATGGGGCTGGCTCCGGGCCGGGCCCTGCGCGCGGCGGCCGGGGAACTCTGAAGCGGAGTCAGGGGCGGCGCTTGCCGCCCCAGCCCATCTTGTCACGCAGGATCTCGAAGTAACCGGCACGCGCCGAACTCACCACGGCCGCGCGGTCGGCCGAACGCCCGAGCTCGACGATGTCGCCGCCGCGAAGTTCGATGGCCTCCTGACCGTCGAGGGTGAGCACCGCCTCCTCGGAGGCCGCCACCCTTATCCTCACACGTGCCCGCTCGGGCAGGACCAAGGGCCGGCTGTTGAGCGTATGCGGCGATATCGGGGTGACGACGATGGCACCGACGGCGGGGTCGACCACGGGACCGCCGGCCGAGAGCGAATAGGCCGTCGAGCCGGTCGGCGTTGCCACGATCAGACCGTCGCCGAGGTATTCGGTCAGGCGCGTGCCGTCGACCTCGGCCTCGAGCGCGAGCATACGCGAGAAGGTCGCCCGTGTTACCACGGCGTCGTTCAAGGCTTGCGACCGGGCCACCACGCGGCCGCGCCGTCTGAGGATCGCGCGCAGCATGGTGCGCCGTTCGAGAGAAAAGTCGCCGGCCAGTATGCGGCGCATGGTCGCGTAGAGACCGCCGCTGTCGGACACCGTCAGAAACCCGAAACCGCCGTGGTTGATGCCGACCACGGCGGCCGAACCCCGCCGCGACAGCCGCGCCACCGATAGCAGGGTGCCGTCGCCACCGAGCGACACGACCAGGTCGGCGCGCCGCATCATCCGGGCGCGGTCGAGGACGCCGGTGCCCGCCCGCCCGGAGCTTGCGGCCCAGCGGGCCTCGGCCAGAACCTCGATGCCGCGCTTGTCGAGCCACAGCGCCAGACGCCGCGCCCGCGCTGCGGTCGCCGCCGAATCGGGCTTTACCACGATGCCGACCCTTTTGATC
>CAYXZP010000020.1:0-10517 GCA_964469485.1 uncultured Myxococcales bacterium
GGCCTGGGAAACCGGTTGCGGACCACCGTCAGAGGCCTCCAGGCAGTCTCCGCTACGGTCGCACTGCCCGCGGCAAACGCTGCCGGCCGCGCAGTCGGCCTGTCTCTGGCAACCGGCGCCGACCACCGAACCGTCGGATGCGTAGCACTGCGCGCTACAATCGCCCTCGTCGCCGCAGTAGTCGCCGGCATTGACACTGAAAACGTCGCAGATGCGGCAGTCCCCGTCCTCGTTGACCAAGTTGCCGTTGCCGCGCGAGTCACAGGTCGTGGTTCCCATGGGATCCCAGGAACAATGCGGGGTCTGGTAGCCGACCAGATCGCAGACGCTGTCGCTGGTGTTGCCGGTACAGGTGAAGCCATCGAGCTGGTCGCAGTCGCAATCGGAGACCGCGAGGATCAGCCCGGCCTTGTCGGCGATGCTGGCGTCCTGGCCGAGCCCGGTCCAGCCGGCATCGGAGTCGGCCGTACTCTGGTCCTTGAACGTCCTGACGCGGGCTATCGTCGAGCAGGAGCACTCCCACAGATCGCCCGGCGGGAAGCAGGCCCCCGGGCAGGCCGAGTCGTCGCTCCCGTCGCACTCCTCACCGAGCAGGAGATGGGCCGTCATGGCCTGGTTGACGACATTGTCGCCACAGACCGCCTCGGGCGGATAGGCGGCGTCGATCAGCGAGACCGACCCGTAAGAACGTAAGCCTGGGTTGTCGCTCGAAGCGGCGATCTCGCGCGCAGCCTCCAGCAGGCATGAGGTTGCGGCGGCACGGTCGGCCACACCGCCTGCGCCCTGCCCGCAAAGATCGAGTTCCAAGATATCGGCATCGGTGCACTTGGAGT
Source organism: uncultured Myxococcales bacterium (assembly GCA_964469485.1). GTDB lineage: Bacteria > Desulfobacterota > Binatia > UBA1149 > CAYXZP01 > CAYXZP01. The sequence continues at coordinate 834 of CAYXZP010000020.1, forward strand.
TGATAGAGGAGGCAAGTTTGGTCTCCATCTTGGCGACCTTGGCGAGAAGCTTGGCGTCAGAGCTGAGGCAGGCCGAGGGGTTGAGAATGATCTTGCCCTTGTTGATCGAGTCGCGGCACTTCCCCACGCCCTTTTGCACGGTGCCGACTATCTTGCCGAATCCCTTGCCTATGCCCGACAGGCACTTGACCGCGGCGCCGTGGATGCTGTCCATGGCACGGAGGTCACCGTAGACCGCATCTACTGCGGCCAGGGAGGCGCTCGTGCTCAGCAACGTCACGCAGTCGCCCGCATCGGCCGCAGATGTCATCGCGCCGCCGAGCGCGTTCTCACAGTAGGCGCCCGGGAAGCCGATGTTGCCGATGTCGAACGGGTTCGAGCCCTGGTATCCAGAACACAGCTCGGAGGTCGGAACGCTGAGATGCGCCATCGGCGGACACAGGGCATCCGAGATGCATGAAACCTCGTTCGAGACCGAGCAGCTGCTGATACAGCTCTTCTTGGCCCCCTTGACGAGCTTGCTGCTGGCCTTGGCGATCTTGGCGGCGGTCTTGGCGTCCGGACAGCTTCCCACGGACTTGCCCGAGATATCGCCGTTGCGGCACTTAGCATGTCCCTTGATGACGGTCTTGGCGAGCTTGGCGCCACCCTTGCCGAGCTTGCTCGCGCACTTGGCCTCGGACTTGGTGACCTGGGCCGCAGCCGGTAGGGCCAGGGCCAGCGTCAAGGCTGTCCCGAGCCCGATCACTAGAGACGTTCTGCACCAAGCTCCGCATGCTCCGTTCATGGCAATCTCCTGAGCCAGGCCGCACCTGGCCGGTCCCCTGAGCGATAGTAGGTCGTCGTTAGCAGGCCTGTCAACGGCCACGCTCCCCCATGCGGGCTAGCCACGGCCCGCCCCGCCCCGGCTGGCGCACAATGGGGCGGCCTGGACCACCCGCATGGGGGGTTAAGAGGGAAATCCGCCCTGCTCTGTGCAATCATGTGGCTGCGGGCGATGGGCAGCGGGCAAGCGGGCTCTTTCACCCACAACGCCTACCCCACCATTGGGGTTGAGGTGGGGCTGCAACTCGTCGACGCCGAGACCCTGGCGCTGACGAGCACCTCGGCCGACATTCTGGCGGCCGTACCCGGGCAATACGCCGAGCAGTGCAAACCCGAACTCATGCAGTGCTGCCTCGAGATCAACACCGATGTCTGCCGCGACCTCTCCGCGGTCGAGCGTGATCTGCGCGGCAAGCTCGAGCTGGCCGAAGAGCTGGTGGCCCGTTTCAACACGCGCCTTTACTGGGCCGCCACCCATCGCAGCGGCGAACCGGCCGAAATAGTCCGCCAGGCTTTGTCGGCATCGGTTTGACCTAACAGACAAATGTCTGGTAAAAGCCGGCCAGCCTTCCAAGCTCGCCATGGGAAGAAGCCCGGCAGGACAGACCAGAGCCAAGGTCTACGAGTTCGTAAGCCGCCGTCTGCAAGAAGGACGGCCGCCCACGGTACGTGAGGTTCAGCGGGCCTTTCGCTTCAGTGCGGTCGAGACGGCCCGCGCCCACCTCGAAGCGCTCGTGGCCGAAGGCCGGCTCGTCAAAACGCCGGGACGGTCGCGCAGCTACCGCAGGACCGGATATGCGGGAACCCTGGTTCCACTGCTCGGGCGTGTCGCGGCCGGCGGCCCGGCCTACGCCGTCGAGGACATAGAGGGCTACCTCCCCCTCGAATCCCACGACAGCCGCCAAGAAAGTTTCGCGCTGCGAATACGCGGCAGAAGCATGGAGGGTGCGGGCATACTCGACGGAGACATCGTCGTGGTTCGCAAACAGTCCGAAGCCGCCAGCGGCGACATCGTCGTCGCGCTGTTGGGGGAAGAGGCGACCGTCAAACGATTGCGCGTCCGCGGTTCCAGCCTGCGGCTTTGCCCCGAAAATCCGGACTTCGAACCGATGACCGTCAAAGCTGCCGAACTCGTGATCTTGGGCAAGGTCGTCGAGGTGCGCAGGTACATCGACGGTATCCCCCTCGTGCACCCTCAGCGATGAACCCATGGCGCCTCGAGCATCTGGCCGGCCGCATTACCGAGTTAAAAGGCAACGCTGCATCGGCATCCTTGAGCATGGCCATGGGCTTGGTCCTCGAAGCGCAAAAGGCCGGACAACCGTCCGCATGGATAGACACCGGACACGGCTCCTTCTTCCCGCCCGATGCCCAGGCGCTCGGCATAGACCTGGCTGCATTGCCGGTCCTGCGTGTAGGCGGCGCCAGGGCGGCCGCACGCGTGGCGGACAAACTGCTGCGCTCGGGAGCCTTCGGCCTGCTCGTAACCGACATGGGCGCAAACGCGGCCATAGAGATGCCCCTGCAATCCCGGCTGCTCGGTCTGGCACGCGAGCACGGCTCGGCGCTCTTGTTCCTGACCGAGACAAGCTCTCTCGGCCCCCTGGTCTCGACAAGGCTGTTGGCAACACGCGGGCCGAGAACGGGCCCTGGCTTCGAGTGCCGGCTCGAGACCCTCAAGGACAAGGCAACCGGGCCCGGCTGGTCCTACCTGGAGATACATCGTGGACCGCCTGGCCTGCGTTGACCTGCCCCGCCTGAGACGGCCCGGCCGGAGCCCCTGGGCGCTGGAAACGGAAAGCGCGGAACTGGTCGCCATTCTCAGCCGTTTTTCACCCCACATAGAAACGTCAAAAGAAGAGGGTGGACTCTTTTGGTTAGACGTCGGCGGTTTGGTCCCGCTCTTCCCTTCACTAGAGGAATGGGCACAAACGCTCGCCCGCGAGCTTGCCGGACCCGGCCATCCTTTCTCCTTGGTCGTGGGATGGGGGCGCTTTGCCCTCCATGCGATCGCCCGTGCGGCTGGCGGGGCTGCAAGCACCCGGGTCCTGGTGCTGGACAGCCTAGAACAGGAACGCAGCCTGCTGTGCCGTGTCCCGCTATCACGGCTCGGGTTCGACCGGGCAAGCCTCGGTTTCCTCGACAGGCTCGGGGTCAGCACGGTGGGAATGCTGCTGCGGCTGCCGCCGGCCGGGCTCTTGGAAAGCCTCGGGAAAGAGGCCCGACGCCTGTTCGCCATGGCCTCCGGCGAGCTGGACATGCCGGCTTCCCGGGTCCCGGCCAGCGAAGCCTTGCAAGCTGGCCGCATCCTGGAACAAGCGGTCTCGGACAGAGCCGTGATCCTGGCGCTGGTCGCAGATCTGCTGTCTTGCCTGCTCGCCCGTCTCGAAGGCAGCGACAAGGCCGTATCGACGGTTCACCTGCAACTGGCAAGCGGCCGCCATGACACGGTGGTCGAGAGTCTGGCCTTGTCCTGCCCGACACTGGACCACGCGACCATACTGGAACTGGCACGGCTGCGGCTCGAGACCGTCGAACTTTCCGCCGCCGTCACCGAACTGACAGTCAGCCTGGAAGCCGAACGGGTCCCGCGTGAACAACTACGGATGTTCGATCCTTCGGGCAGCCGCGATCTCGAAGCCGGCAGCCGGGCCCTGGACCGCATACGCGCAGCGTTCGGTGAAGACTCGGTTCTGAGAGCCGCCCTCGAGGACCGCCATCTGCCCGAGGCTAGCTTCTCGTGGCGGCCATGCCCCCGCCTGGCAGCGGCCCGTCCCCGCAAAGGATTCGGCCCCTGCATGGTAAGACGCATCCTGCCCCGGCCCCTGCCGCTGCCCGGCCCCCCCCGGGCCCGGGCAACCGCCGGTCCATACATCATCTCGGGCGCTTGGTGGCAGGGCCGGAGCGGCCAGGAGGAACTGTGCCGCGAATACTACTTTGCCGTGGACGATGACGGCCGCCTGCTGTGGGTCTACCGGGACCGGGGTGCCTGGTTCCTTCAAGGCCGCATCGAGTAGACGGTGCAGCTTCCGGCCCCCTACGTTCCACTCTGGTGCAAGAGCAACTTTTCCTTCCTCGAAGGCGCCAGCCACCCCGAAGAACTCGCCGATACCTGCGCGGCTCACGGGCTCGCCGCCATGGCCCTGAGCGACCGCGACGGTCTCTACGGCATCGTAAAAGCCGATACTCGTTGTCGTGAACTCGGGATCGGCCTGCTCGTGGGCTCGGAACTGTCCATGAACGACGGTTCGGACATCGTGCTCCTGGCCGGTGACCGCGGCGGCTATGCCAATCTCTGCCGCCTCATAAGCCTCGGGCGTCTGCGCTCGCCCAAGGGGCAGTCGTCCGTGGCCTGGCCGGAACTGTTCGAACATGCCGGCGGCTTGCTCGCTCTTTGGGGCGGGAGCCGCAGCCTGCTCACCGCCGGGGAAGAGCCCGGGGCCAGGGCCGGCCCTCTCAAGGACGTCTTCGGCGACCGTCTTTACGCCATACTTGCCCGCCATCGCCGCAGCGAGGAACAAGAACAAGAAAAGAGGCTTCGCCGCCGTGCCCTCCGCTACGGCCTGCCCTTGGTGGCCGGCGTCGAGGTTCTCTACCACCACCCCGCCCGCCGCCGGCTACACGACCTTCTCCTGTGCACGGCCCACGGCCGCCGCATAAAAGAAGCGGGCCGCCTGCTCCCGCCCAACGCGGGGCACGCGCTCCCCGGCCGCGAAGCGTTCTCGTCGCTGTTCGCCGACGACCCGCAGGCCGTCGCCCGCAGCATCGAGATCGCCGGGCGTTGTTCGTTCTCGCTCGAGGAGCTGGACTACCGCTACCCCTCCGAGGAACTCGACGACGGCAGCAGTTCATCGCAGTTGCTCGAACGGCTCAGCTACCGGGGGGCACGCCATCGTTACGGGAAAGACATCCCGGCCGAAGCCAGGGCCCAGCTCGACAAGGAACTCTCGGTCATCAACGAGCTCGACTACCCGGGCTACTTCTTGAGCATGCACACGATCGTCGAATTTTGCCGGAACCGACGCATCCTCTGCCAGGGCCGTGGTTCGGCGGCCAACTCGGTGGTGTGTTACTGCCTCGGCATAACCGCCATCGATCCGATCCGCATGGGCCTTCTCTTCGAACGTTTCATCTCGAAGGAGCGCTCGGAGCCCCCCGACATAGACCTCGACATCGAACACGACAGGCGCGAGGAGGTAATACAGTTCGTCTACCGCCGCTACGGACGGGAGCGGGCGGCCATGGTCGCCAACGTCGTGCGTTACCGCCCGCGTTCGGCCGTGCGCGATCTCGGCAAAACCCTCGGTATCGACACCGGGCGTGTGAACAAGCTCGCCCGCCTGCTCTCGGGCCACGGCAATGTCCCGCAACAGGCATTGTCCGAAGCCGGCATAGACGCCGACCGGCCGCCCGGCCGGCACCTGTACGAACTGGCCAACGAACTTCTCGATTTCCCGCGCCATTTGTCGATCCACCCGGGAGGCTTCCTGATCGGGCTCGGGCCAATATCCGAAATAGTTCCGGTGGAGAACGCGGCCATGGAAGGCCGTACCGTCATACAGTGGGACAAATACGATCTGGAGACCCTCGGCCTGTTCAAGGTCGATCTGCTGGGCCTCGGAGCCCTGACCCATCTAAGGCTGGCCTTCGAGTTGCTGTCCGAACACCGTGGGCTCGAGCTTTCGCTTGCCGACGTTCCGCCGGACGACCCCGAGACCTTCGAGATGGCCTGCCGTGCCGATACGGTCGGCGTGTTCCAGATAGAAAGCCGCGCACAGATGGCCATGCTGCCCCGTCTGAGACCCCGCTGCTTCTACGACATGGTCATAGAGGTCAGCCTGGTAAGGCCCGGGCCCATTTCCGGCGGCATGGTCCATCCCTACCTTCGACGCCGCAACGGCAAGGAACAGGTGCGCTATCCCCACCCCAGCCTGCGTCCGGTCCTGGAAAGAACCTTGGGCGTGCCGCTCTTCCAGGAACAGGTAATGAGGCTGGCCGTGGTGGCGGCCGACTATACGGCCGGAGAGGCCGATCAATTGAGGCGTGACATGGCCGCCTGGCGCGCCGTGGGCCGCATAGAACGCCACCACCGCCGTTTGGTCTCGCGCATGCTGGCCAAAGGCATAGACGAGGAGTTCGCTGAGATGGTATTCGACCAGATACGCGGATTCGCTGATTACGGTTTTCCGGAAAGCCACGCGGCCAGTTTCGCGCTCATTGCCTACGCCACGGCCTGGCTCAAATGCCACTATCCGTCAGAGTTCACCTGCGCCTTGCTCAACGCCCAACCCATGGGGTTTTACAGTCCCGCTACCATCGTCGAGGACGCCAAACGCCACGGTATCGAGGTCCGCCCGATAGACGTCACGGCAAGCCGCTGGGACTGCAGCCTGGAGAGAGCCGGACAAAGCGCGGACGCGCTTCGCATGGGACTTCGTTACGTCAAAGGACTGAGGCGCCAGAGAGCGGCGGTCATTGAGAAGGAAAGGGGCCAACGGCCTTTCGTTTCCGTGGACAACCTGGCACACCGCGCCGGGCTCGGTGCCCGCGAGCTGGGCTTGCTCGCCGAGGCTGGAGCCTTGGAAAAGCTCGAGCGGGAGCGCCGTAGCGCCCTCTGGCAGAGCAGAGCCGCCGCGGCGAGGGCCGCTGACAGGCTGGCACTCGAAGCGACCGAACCCGCCCCCCGTTTTCAGCCGCTCGGCCAGGGAGAACTCGTCGCATGGGACTACCGCAGCTCCTGGCACAGCACGCGCGGACACCCGCTCGAAACGTTTCGCGAAGAACTCGACCGCATGGGGCTCCCCGCCGCCCGCACCGTTTCCAGCATGGCCGACGGCTCGCGCACCGACTATGCGGGCCTGGTCATATGCCGGCAAAGACCTTCGACGGCGGGCGGCATAGTATTCATGACGCTGGAGGACGAAAGCGGCTTCGTTAACGTGGTGCTACACCGCCGAGTATTGGAGCGCTACACGGTCCTGGCCAAGACGGCGGCGTTCCTGGGCATCAGCGGGCGTGTGGAAGGCGCCGAAAGTGTCGTGCACTTGGTGGCCGAGCATCTGTGGAGGCCCGTTCTCGAACGGGGCCCGGTCCCTGCCAAGAGCCGCGATTTTCGCTAGCTACCAATTCAAAGCGCCGAGTTGACCTCGACCGCCGCCCTCTGGCCGGCCTCGACCGCACCGTCCATGAAACCGGCCCCATCGACGGCCGTCTCGGTGCCGGCCCAGTGCAGTAGTCCGCAGGGCCGGCGCAGGTAAGGGCCTAGCGCCGTGAGCGCCCCCGGAAAGAAAGAGTTGACCGGACAGCCCCGCGACCAGGGGTCGCGGTTCCAGTCCTTGTCGGCGTAATCCACAGCATCGCCGGCCTCAGGTCCGAACAGGCGCGCCAGGTCAGCGAGCACGGCCCTGCGACGCTCGGCTTGCCTGCGGCCGCTCCACCGGCGGCCCTGCTCGCCCATGATGAAGCCGACGAGCGTGGCCGGGTCCTCACGGCTGCCGTCGAAGACCATCTGTACGGGCCCGCCGTCGCCGACGAACTGTCCCGACAGACCCCGCTCGCGCCAAAAGGGACTTTGATAGACAGCCACGAACTTGATCGAGGAACCCATGGAGGCCCGTGCGGCCAACCACTCGCGTTCGGCCCGGACGGCCGTTCCCATGTCGATGCAGTTTTGCAGCGACGGCGGCAGCGCGATGATGGCCTTTGCGGCCCGATACTGCCCCCTGTCGCTGCGAACGGTCAGGCCGTCGGCGCCCTGTTCCACGGCACGAACGGGCTCGGCCAGCCTCAGCGCATCTCCGACATGCTCGGCCAGGCGCTCGCTGACGACCTGCGCACCGCCCTCGATGCGGTCCTGCTGGAAACCGCCGCCCACCGCGACGAGCTTCATGAGCCCGCCCGCCGACCGGATATAGAAGAGAAGATAGAGCATGGTCGTCTCGGCCGGCTCCACACACAGAACGCACCTGACGGTGGCAAAGAGAAGGCTTCGGGCCAGGCGGCTACGGACCGAGCGGCGCGCCCACGACTCCAAGGTCTCGGAATCCCACTGGCGGGCGCGGGTGGCTTCCCAAGGCCGTGCCGCCTCGAGAGAGACCGCCATACGGTCGAGACGCCGGAGCGCCCGCTGGGTCTCGACGAGCGCCATGAACGGCAAGGACGGTATGGTGCCGGCATAGCTGCGCAGGCGGCCGTGAAGGGAAAGCAGGTTGCGGCCCTCGTCGAACTGCGGGTAAGTGGCGATCCCGAGCCGCTCGAGAAGGCCGAGGATGCGCGGCTGGCCCGGACCCACCCACTGACCGCCGAGGTCTACCGTGATGCCGGCCGTCTGTGTCGTAAAGGTGCGGCCGCCCACCCGTTCCCTGGCTTCGAGAACGGTGACGGTGCGTCCAGCCTCGATCAGTTCGACGGCGGCCACGAGCCCGGACAGACCCGCACCCACCACAACCACATCGGTGTCCCGTGTTTCGCTCACGCCCGGCTCGTATCCGAGATTCAGTCAGCCTTGGCCTTGAGCTTCGAACTGCTGTTCATGAGCACCGAACTGAAGGTCGAAGCCCAACAGCGTCCGGCGGATGACTCGACGAGCTGTATGTCGATGGGCACCGTGAGCGGCAAGCCGGCCATGTCGAGCGGCTCGCCCTTGGCTCGTAGTGCGACAACCGTCTTGCCGTCGGCGCCGGCCTTCAACTTGATGCGCTGCATGCCGGCCGGCAAGAGGGTCCGGTCCGAGTACTTGTACCCCTTGTTGTTACCCTTCCAACAGCTGCGCCGGCCGCAGCTGCCGTCTTCGGCCGGCGCGATCACGTAACCGGCAAGCTCGCCGCCCTGGTAAAGACAGAGCGTGTAGTCGGTCGAATCCGAGGGAGAGGCCCAATCGGCGGTCTCGGTAGCCTCGCCGCGGAACAACTTCCACGCGACGTAGTCCTTCTTGTCCTTGGACGCGTGGTCACGGACCGTCAGTATTGCGCTCGTGTGCTGCACCGAGCCGCGGCAGGTGCTTCGCAGGCTCGAGCGGCAGGCGTTCACCGGCGCGGCCATGACAATGTCCCGGTCGTCGCCCACGGCCACGGGGTTGTCGGTGGTGCTCCACAGAGCGATCCAGGCCACGCCGATCCCGGATGCCACCACCGGCGCCATGTCCTGACCCGTGTCATCGGTCTGGCCCGGGTCGAGGGCCGTGGGCGCGGTCCAGGAAAGGCCGCCGTCGGTCGAGGCCGAATACACGACATCAAAGTCGGTGCCCAGGGACTGGTCGAAAGGCCCGTCCGATTTCCACACCACCGTCCAGCGCCCGTCATCCCCGGCCGCCGCCCGGGGGCGCGTGTCGTTGACACCCCAGTCGTTGGCCGCCGTCGTGTTCACGGGCGCGGCGTCCGACCAGCTGGTGCCGATATCCGTCGATCGCGAGAACAGGATGTCGGCGTCGTAGCCGACCTGACCGTCGAGGTTGTCGTCGCTTCTCCACACGACAATCCAGGTGCCCTGATCGTCAACGTCTATGTCGGCCCAACGGTCGCTGCGGTTGTCACCGACAGAGTTGGAGTTCATGGCCGCCACGGGCATCCAGCTTTGCCCGCCGGTGTTCGAACGCGCCAGCAGGATGTCGAAGTCGTCCCCGAGGATCCCCCCCATGCTCTCGCTCGACTCCCACACCACGATGGCGACCCCCTCAGGGATCATCCGTATGCGGGGCCTGGCATCGCTGCCTTGGTCCGTGGCCGCATTCTGGTGGACGGCCAGGGGGTCGCTCCAGTTCTGTCCGTTGTCGGTGGATACCGCCGAGAGAATGTCCCGGTCCGAGCCGAGACCGGCTCCGGCTTCGTCCGTCGAATCCCACACCACGATCCAGGTGCCCGA
>CAYXZP010000020.1:10527-20299 GCA_964469485.1 uncultured Myxococcales bacterium
CCCGAGCCGTCGGTCGCTATCTGGGGGTCGCCGTCGTTGCCCTCGTCGACGCCGGCGTTGCTGTTGAGCGCGGCCGGACCGGACCACGTCACGCCGTCGTCGGAGGAAACGACGAACAGCAGATCATCGTCGCTGCCGAGCGTGGCGTCCAGACCGTCGTCCGATTCCCACACCACCACCCAATGTCCCTTTCCGTCGGTCGCCACGCTCGGGGCACGGTCGTCGCCACTATCCCCGGCGGCGTTCGAGGCAAGAGGCGCCACCGCCCAGGTCGAGCCGTTATCGGCGCTGCGCGCGACCACGATATCCTGGTCGCCCCCCACCGTGGCGTCGCGTGTGTCGTCGCTGCGCCAGACGGCCACCCAGGTGGAAACACCGTCACCGGCGATGTCGTTGTCGGCTTCGTTGCCCGTATCGGCAAGCGCCGCCGCGTCGACTACGATTATCTCGCCGAAACGCGGCAATTCGGCGGCCGCCGCGGCCCAGGGATGGGCGAGCAACAGGCCCGCTGCCGTCGCGACGGCAAGCATGAACTCGGTCTTCGGCCGGATGGCTAGCGGCAACACGATGGCTACGACCCGCCTTTGTCGTTGACATACCGGGCTGCCGTTTGTCAATGACACCGGCGGCCTACAACCGCCTACCCTTTCGGGGGGGCCGAGACCAAGAGAGTGCCCTGGGCGGTGCAGACCAAGCGGCCCGAGTTGTGAACCTCGCAGCGCACTACGGCCGAGCGACTGCCCAGAGAAAGCACGGTCGATTCGGCCTCGAGGGTCCCCTCTTTCACGGCCGCCAGGTAATTGAGCTTGAACTCGATCGTGGCCGCCCACTGCCCGCGCTTCATCAAGGGATAGAGCACGCAACCCAGGCAATGGTCGACGAATGCAGCCATGACGCCGCCGTGGACCGCACCCATCATCGTGACCAGCTCCTTGCGCACCTCCATGGTCGCGGTGAGACGTCCCGGCTCGAAACCGTCGAGCCTCATGCCGAGGTAGGCCGGCAGGCCGTCGAGCTGCTTGCTGGCCTCGATCATCGCTTCGGCTATTTTCGGGTCGAAGCGTTCCTGGAAGTCGTGGTTATTGCCGGACATAGATATCCCCCCAACCGTCAAGATGAAGACAGCGCCTGAGCCAAAGCAAGCCTCCCTCACGGGCCCGACGGAACTGCGCCGCCGGCTGCGGCGCCTCGCCGTACCCTCGGCGCTGGCCAATCTCTCGGTCCCGCTGGCCGGCGTCGTCGATATCGCCATGCTCGGCCACCTCGGCAACATCGACCATATGGCCGGGGTCGAACTCGGTGCCGTTCTTTTCGATTACGTCTACTGGACCTTCGGCTTCCTTTTTATGGCCACCCAAGGGCTCACCGCCCAGGCACTCGGTCGCGGCGACAAGGCCGAGGCGCAGATCGTTCTCTACCGGGCGCTGGCGATCGGAGTTACGGTCGCCACCGCCATCCTCTTGCTCAGGGTCCCGCTGGGCCGGCTCGGCTTCGCCGTGCTATCGGGCGCCGAGGGCGTCGAAGCCTCGGGGCTGGCTTATTTCGACGCGCGCGTGTGGGGCGCGCCGGCCGTGCTGGCCAACTTCGCCTTCCACGGCTGGTACCTCGCGCGCGAACGGGCCGCGCTGGTCTTGACGATGACGCTGACCGGCTGCGTCGCCAACATCGTCCTGGACTACTATCTCATCTACGGCTTGGGGCTGGCCAGCAGGGGGGCCGGGCTGGCGACTATGGCGAGCCAGTACATCATGCTGGCCGTTGCCATGGCCTGGCTCGTGCGGCTGCGCATCCCGGCCGGGTCGTTGTTGCTCCGTCGTGTGCTCGCAGCAAAGCCGCTGTTGGCCATGCTGCGGCTCAACCGCGACATCATGTTTCGGACCCTGTGCCTGATCACCGCGTTCGCGAGCTTCACCAACCTGTCGGCCATGTTCGGCACCGTCGTGCTGGCCGCCAACGCCATACTTCTCAATCTCCTCGAGACCGCGGCCTATTTCATCGACGGCCTGGCCTTCGGAACACAGAGTCTGGCCGGCATATTCAAGGGCAGCGGCGACCGTCCGGCGCTGACCCGCCTGTTGAGAACCGCGCTCGTGTGGGCCGAACTGGTCGCGCTCGTGCTCGTGGCGGCCCTGTGGCTGCTGCCGGAACCGCTGTTCCGGCTCATCACGTCGCACGAAGATGTCGTCCAGCAAGCGCTCCTGTACACGCCCTGGATGCAGGCAGCCCTGCTCCTCGGCGCCCTGGCCTACATCTACGACGGCTACTTCATCGGGCTCACGGCCGGCCCGACGGTGAGAAACGCCATGTTGCTGTCGCTGCTCGCCTTTGCGGTCCCGGCCACGCTGGCCTGGAAAGAGTCTTCCAACTCCCTGTTGTGGCTGGCAATGCTCGTCTTCATGGCGGCGCGTGTCGTGACCCTGGGCTCCCGCCGCCGTGCCGTCCTGTCGGAACTCGTCGTTACGGAATGAACGCGCCCGGGCCGCCCCGATGCTCGGCGACGCGGCCTCCCGCAACGCCTCCCTCGCCGCCGTCCGTGCCTAGGCCGGGCGCTGACCGGCCAGGTCACGCTCGAGGCCGGCCAGGGCGGTGGCGAACATTGCCGAGACCAGCAACTTCCATACCCAGCCCAGCCCCGGAATGCGCGAACGGAAACGGCAGCGCCAGGTGACCAGCGTGCCGCCGTCGCACCGTGCCATCGTGACCTCTCCGAGATGGTCCTTTATGGGGAGCCCGCCGCGCCGCACGGTGTAGGTCACGCGCTCGGGCGTCTCGAAGTCGAGCACTTCCTCGACCACGGACACGCCACGGTTCGAGATAACGCGCACGCAGCCGCTGCCGTTGCGCTCGCCTACGCCTTCGCGCTCCAGACTGACCCGTCCCATCCTGGCCCACTCCGTCCAAGACAGGTGATCGGTGTAGCGAGCCCACACGCGGTCCCGCGGAGCGGCTATCGTTCGTTCGACCTCTATGCTGACCATACGGACCTTGTATCAGCGCGCCTCTGTTATCGGCAAGGCGCCTTGCTACACTCGCCGCCCGTGGACCGCAGCCAACTTGCCGACGCCGTTCGCGAAGCGCGCAGCCGCAGCTTCGATCTCGTTGCCGATCTCGACGACGGCCAGCTCATCGGCCCCCGCCTGGACATAGTCAATCCCCTGCTCTGGGAGATAGGGCACGTGGCGTGGTTCCAGGAACGCTGGACCCTGAGACACGGGTGCGGCCGACCGCCCATCCGTAAGGACGCCGACCTGCTCTGGGATTCCATACAGATCTCACACGACGACCGCTGGGAACTCCCGCTACCGAGCCGCACGGACACCCTTGCCTACATGGGTGAGGTGCGTGATGCGGTTCTCGACGTGTTGGCGGGCAACCGGGCTCCGCGCGGCCTCGACTATTTCGTGATGCTCGGTGTTTTGCACGAGGACATGCATAACGAGGCCTTCACCTACACGAGGCAGACGCTGGGCTACCGGCCGCCGCTCTTCGTCGGGGGCAACCACGGGGCGGACGCGGGCGAGGGCGGCGAAACGGACGGCGGCGACTTACGGTTCGAGGGCGGCCTCTACGAGATCGGGTCGAAGCCGGACGACGGGTTCCTCTTCGACAACGAGAAATGGGCGCACCGGGTGGACCTCGCCCCCTTCTCGCTGGCGCGGCATGCCGTGACCGAGGACGAGTACGCGGCCTTCGTCGACGACGACGGCTACCGGCGCCGCGAACTGTGGGGCGAGGCGGGGTGGGCTTGGTGCCGGAGCGAGGAGGCAACAGAGCCCCTGTACTGGTCGAAGGAAGAGGTCTCCGGCTGGCAGGTGCGTGAGTTCGACCGGTCAAGACCGATCTCGAGCCGGCGTCCGGTCATCCACGTCAACTGGCACGAGGCCGACGCCTACTGCCGCTGGGCCGGCAGACGTCTGCCGCGAGAATCGGAGTGGGAAGCGGCGGCGCGCGGACCCGAACGGCTTCACTACCCCTGGGGCGAACAAAAGCCCGGCCCCGAACGCGCCAACCTCGATTGGGCGGCCGGCCAAACGCTGCCCGTCGACATGCTCGCTGCGGGTGACGGTGCGGGCGGCTGCCGGCAGATGATCGGCAACGTGTGGGAGTGGACAGCCGATGGTTTCGGCCCCTACGAAGGCTTCCTAGCGGACCCCTACCGGGATTACTCGGTACCGTGGTTCAGCGGACACAGGGTGCTGCGCGGGGGCGCTTGGACCACGAGGTCGCGGCTCATCCATAACGGCTACCGCAACTTCTACACGCCCGACCGCCGTGATGTATGGGCCGGCTTCCGGACGGCGGCCGCGGTCTCGTGAAGATCCGCTTGGCCACGCCGGCACCGCCGGACAGGCTCGACGGCAACCGCGTACTTGCCGAACGGTGGGCCGGCTTTCTCGCCGACATGGGCCATGATGTGGAGCTCGACCGCGGCGCCCCGCCTTCTCCTGGCACTGAGATGCTGATCGCCATCCACGCCAAAAAGAGCGCCGCTGCGGTAGCGGCGCACGCCGCCCTCGGCGGCGGCCTTCCGATCGTCGTCATACTGGCCGGCACCGACGTGTATGGCGCGGTTCAGGAAGGCGACGCCGAAGCGATGCGTTCGATAGAGCTTGCCGATCTGCTCGTGACCCTGCAGCCCCTGGCCGCCCGCGAACTGGCGGCGGCCGAGGCCGCCAAGGTGCGCGTCGTATTCCAGTCGGCGCTTGCCGCCCGCGAACGCGCCCGGCCGCGGCGCGGGCTTTTTGACATATCCATGATCGGCAACATCCGCCGCCTCAAGGACCACCTGACGCTGGTCAAGGCCCTCGAACTGCTGCCGCCCTCCTCGAAGGCCCAGGCCCGGCACGCCGGCAACGTCGTCGAAGAGGACCTGGCCGAACGGCTCAGGGCCGAGAGCCGGAGCGGGCGGCGCTACCGCTGGCTGGGACCGCTCGGACACGAACAGGCCAAAGCGCTGCTCGCGACGAGCCGGCTCCTTGTTCACCCCTCCCGCCGTGAGGGCGGAGCCAACGCGGTCGGCGAGGCTCTGGTCGCGGGCGTGCCCGTGCTCGCCTCGCGTATCCCGGGTTCGGTCGGGCTTCTCGGGACCGGCTATCCGGGCTATTTCCCGGTTGGGGACGCGCGACGTTTGGCCGAGCTTATCGCCGGCCTCGAGCGCGACGCGTGGCGGCTGGACCGTTTGCGCTCACGCTGCCGCCGTCTTGCCGAACGCTTCGGTCCGCGGGCCGAGTTCGAGAGCATACGGCGGGTCGTCGAAGAGGCGGTCGCACTGGCTCGACCGAGGCAACAGAGGAAGGATGCCTGAGACCCTGACGATACACCGCTCGGACACGCTCGCCGACGAGTTGCGGCGCGGCCTGGCCGCGCAACCCAAACGACTGCCTTGCCGTTTGTTCTACGACGAAGAGGGTTCACGCCTGTTCGAGGAGATTTGCCGCAGGCCCGAGTACTACGTCCCGGCCGCCGAGACCGAGATCATCGCGGCCCGCCGCAGCGAGATCATCGAACGCAGCTCCTATCCATCCACCATGGTCGAGCTCGGCAGCGGCTCGGCCACCAAGACCAGGCTGCTCATAGAGACGGCCCTCGCAAGCGGGCACGGACTGCGTTACGTTCCCATCGACGTCTCCGCAAGCGCCGTCGAAGAGAGCGTCCGTCTGCTGGCCACCGATTACCCCACCCTCACCGTCGAGGCTCTCGTCGGCGAGTACCAAGCGGGCCTCGACCTGCTTGCAAGCAAGGACTGGCCGAACAAGCTCGTGCTGTGGCTGGGCTCCAACATCGGGAACCTGACGCGTGAGGAAGCCGCCGTATTCCTCGCGCGGGTCGGCGACACACTCGGCGCCGATGGCCGCCTGCTGGTGGGCATCGACATGCGCAAGGACCGCGACACGCTCGAGGCCGCCTACAACGACGAGGCCGGCCTGACGGCACGCTTCAACCTCAACATTCTCGCACGACTGAACCGCGACTTCGGCGCCGACTTCGATCTCGACGCCTTCTCCCATCGCGCCGTGTATCGCGAGGACGAAGGCAGGATAGAGATGCACCTGGTATGCGACCGCGAACAACGGATCAACGTGGCCGGCCTCGGCGCCGTCATCGAAATGGCCGCCGGTGACTTCATACACACCGAAAGCTCACACAAATACTCGCAGGCCGAGATAGAGGAACTGGCCGGACGCGCGCGGCTTCGTTTGGAGGAAAGCTGGACGGACGGCGCCGCGCGTTTCTCGTCGGTCTTGTTCGCGCGTCCCTGAGGCCGGCCGGTGTGCGGACGCTTCACTCTGGTCTCACCCGAACAGGCGGTCAAAGAGCTGTCAGGCGAAGCCCCGGCCGAGAGCCTGGGGGCGCTGTCACCCCGTTACAACATCGCCCCGAGCCAGCAGATCCTGGCCATTCGTGTCGGCGCCGGAGGCAAAACCGAAGCCGTTCGCCTGCGCTGGGGGCTGGTTCCCTCCTGGGCCAAGGATGCCTCGATAGGCAACCGCCTCATCAATGCGCGTGCTGAGACGGTCGCCGAGAAACCCTCGTTCCGGGCCGCTTTCCGGGCCCGGCGCTGCCTTGTCGCGGCCGACGGTTTCTTCGAGTGGCACGGCAAGGGCGCGGCCAAGACCCCCCACTACTTCCGCATGGCCGGCGGGCGGCCCTTCGCGATGGCCGGCCTGTGGGAAAGCTGGCAGCCGGCGGACGGCCCCAGCCTGGAGTCGTGCACCATCATCACCACGGCCGCCAACAGCGTCGTCGAGTCCATACACCCGCGCATGCCGGTCATCCTGGCTCGCGAGCAGTACCAGGCCTGGCTTCGCACTGATGACGGCGGCGAGGCCGGACGGCTGCTCCAAGCCTACCCTGCCGGGCTGATGGAGACCCACCCGGTCTCGCGCGCGGTCAACAGCCCGCACAACGACGGACCACAGTGCATAGCACCGGCCTAGAGCGGCTCAAGGACCTGCAAAGGCGCATCATCGACTGCCGCGCTTGTCCGCGCCTGGTCGCGCACCGCGAGCGCGTGGGCCGGGAAAAGCGACGCGCGTACCGGCACGAGGACTACTGGGCCAAGCCGGTGCCGTCCTTCGGCGACCCGCGGGCCGGACTTTTCATCGTCGGCCTGGCCCCTGCCGCCCACGGCGCCAATCGCACCGGCCGCATGTTCACCGGTGACCGCAGCGGCCAATGGCTGTACCGGGCCCTGTTCGACCACGGCTTTTGCAGCCGGCCCGCGTCGGTCGGGCCGGACGACGGCCTCGAATTGCATGGCGCCTACATAAGCGCGGCCGCACACTGCGCGCCGCCCGACAACAAGCTTTCGGCCGGGGAGCTGCGGCGCTGCCGAAACTACTTGGACGAAGAGCTCGGTCTGTTTATCGAGAGCAAGCAGCGGCGCTTGGTGTTGCTGGCCTTGGGTGCGGTCGCGTTCAGGGCCTGCCTGCTCGCCCTCGACGCTCTCGGAAGGCGCCGCGCGGGCAAGCGCCCGCGGTTCGCACACATGGCCGAAGCCGGCTTCGGGCCGGAACTGGCGCTGCTGGCCTCCTATCACCCCAGCCAGCAGAACACCCAGACCGGGCGTCTGACACGCGAGATGTTCGACGCGGTCTTCGCACGGGCCAGAGAGTTGCTCTAGCCGGTCGCCGCGGCGCTCGAGGCCCAGTAGTGACTGCGCTCGACATGGATCCGTATGAGCGGATCGCGACCGGGCTCGAATGCCTGTCCACGGTACTGCGGGTACTTGAAACGCAGCATCTCGAGGGCGCGCGAGTAAGGGTCGGGTTCGGTCACCAGCGAGGCGCTGCCGTGCACGAGCAGGTAAGAGAGCCGCCGCCAGTCCTCCTCGTAATGATCGACGAGAAGCGCCACGCTCGAATTGGCCGCCATGTTGCGCAACCGCTTTAGACCCAGCTTGGACACTTTGGGTTTGTTGTCGACGAGCGAATAGAAACAGCCATCGACCAGGACGAAGCATACCGGAACGACGTGAGGCCGGGCGCCGGCATCGGCGGTGGCGAGGTGGCCGACGCGCGCCGCATCTATCAGCTCACGCGCGGCCTGTGAGAAGGTCGCCACCCGCGCTCAGGCCGAGAGCCGGTCCAGGAAGGAACATACGGCATCGCTGAACAGATCGTTCTTGTCGCCGGCGACCATATGCGCGGCGTCGGCAACATCGACATACTCGGCGTGAGGCACCAGCTCGAGGAACTCCCGGACCCCCTGATCGCTGACTATGTCGCTCATGCGGCCGCGCACCAACAGGCACGGAAGTTCGAGCGAGCGCGCGGCGCCGTCGAGACGCTCCTGCCATGCGACGACCTGTTTCTGGTCGCGCGGACGGTCGAGCCGGCTCGTCAGGAAACCGGGATCCCAATGCCAGCGGTAACGGCCATCCTCGCCGCGACGCAGGTTCTTTCTCAATCCGCTGTGATCGTCCGGACGCGGTCGGTGCGGAAGGAACTCGGCCACTGCATCGGCCGCGTGGCCGACGGTCTCGAAACCCTCGGGGCTCGCGCTCATGAACTGCATTATGCGGGCGACGCCGTCCTTCTCCATGCGGGGCGTGATATCGACGAAGACCACGGCGCGGGCCAGGCCGGGATAGCGCTCCCCCTCCGAGATAAGCGCCGTCAGGCCGCCCAAAGAGGCGCCGACGACGACCGGGGCCTCGTCGAAGCAGGAAGCGGCCTGCTTGAAATCCTCGGCGTGTGCGTCGATCGAGTAGTCGCCGTCTTCGGCCCAGTCGCTGTCGCCGTGGCCGCGAAGATCGAGAGAGACCCCGAAGAACCCTTTGGTGGCCACCTCACGTGCCGTGTTTCCCCACGCGTGGCGGGTCTGTCCGCCGCCATGCATGAAAAGCACGGGCACAGCTGCGGGGTCGCCCCAAGTGTCGGCCCGCAGGGTAAGCCCCGGCCCGACCTGGTAGTCACGGGTGGTCGGTCCGGCCTCCGTCATCCGAACGACGGTAGATAGCGGCGCGCGCGCCGTCAAATTCGGAGCCCGGGCGCGACGATGCTAGGCTCTACGGTTGATGTTGCCGAACCTGGTCACACGGGCGCCCATGCCGGCCGACGCCGACACTCCGGTCTCATTCGGCCAAGAGACCGAGGCCTCCTCGGTGGGGGCCGACGCAACAGAACTCGAGGCGGCATGGGGAGCCGCCAGACGGCTCTACGCCAGCGGCATCCACCCGGCCATACAGCTATGCGTCCGGCGCAACGGCGAAGTGATCCTCGACCGCGCCATAGGTTACGCGCGCGGCGCGGGGCCCAAGGACGGCCCCGACGCCGACAAGCTCGAGGCGACGACCGACACCCCCTTCAATATATTTTCGGCCTCGAAAGCGATCACGGCAATGGTCATCCACCTTCTCGACCAGCGCCATCTCATGCATCTCGAGGACCCGGTGTGCGACTACATCCCGCACTTCGGAACGCACGGAAAGCAGTGGATAACGATCCGGCACCTTCTCACTCACCGTGCGGGCATCCCCAACCTTCCGCCGGACGCCATCGACCTCGACCTGCTCTCCCGGCCCGGCGAGATCATAGACATACTGTGCGAGTCGGAACTTTCGTGGCGGCCCGGGCGGCGGCTCGGCTATCACGCGATCACGGGCGGCTTCCTGCTGGGCGAGATCGTCAGGCGCGTGACGGGCATGAGCATCCGCGCCTTCCTCGACCGTGAGATCCGCAGACCGCTCAGGTTCCAGGGGCTCAACTACGGCGTGCCGCGCGCGCGCTTGGACGCGGTCGCGTGGCACTACTTTACCGGCCCTCCGGTC
>CAYXZP010000020.1:20309-28205 GCA_964469485.1 uncultured Myxococcales bacterium
TCCGGTCCTGCCGCCGGTATCCTTCGCATTGCGCCGGGTGCTCGGCGTCAAGTTCCACGAGGCCGTGGAACTCTCCAACGACCCGCGCTTCGCGCTCGGCGTGATCCCGGCCGGCAACATCTTCGCATCGGCCAACGAGATCAGCCGTTTCTACCAACTTCTCCTCAACGGCGGTGAGCTGGACGGCGTGCGGATATTCGATTCGCGGACCATACGACGGGCCACTGCCGAACAATCCTACCGCGAGTTCGATCTCACCCTCGGCGTGCCTCTCAGATACGGCATGGGGTTCATGTTAGGCGGTCGTTGGCTGAGCCCTTACGGCCCCGACACCCAGCACGCCTTCGGACACCTCGGCTTCACCAACATCCTCGGTTGGGCCGACCCCGAACGCGGCATTGCGGCGGCACTGATGACAAGCGGCAAACCGGTCCTCTATCCCGAGCTATACTTCGCCTTCGACATCGTCAGACGCATCGGCGCTGCGTGCCCAAAACAGAAAGGCCGCCCCTGGCAGAAAGCCGTCGTCGTGCCGGTACGCGCCGTCGCCCGCTAGCCGTGACCGAGCAGGTCGTGGAAGGCGATGGAAAGCTCCGGATAGCGGAAGCCGAACAGTAGTTTCGAGGCCCGGTTCGGAACCACCCGCACGCTGGCCAGCAGCAGCGACGCCTGTTCCCCGTACACCAAGCGCAGCGCAGCGGCGGGAACGTCGAAGAAGGCGGCGGCTCCCAGGGCATCGGACAGACGCACGGTAAACTCGCTGTTGGTCACCGGACGCGGGGCCACGCCGTTGATCGGTCCGCTTATACCCTCGTGCTCCAATACGAAACGGAATAGCGAAACCAGGTCCTCTATGTGGATCCAGGGCACCCACTGCCGGCCACTGCCCAGTTCCCCGCCCAAGCGCAACTTGAAAACGCGCTCGAGACGGGCGAGCACGCCGCCGTCGCGCGAGAGCACGAGGCCTATGCGTACGGTGGCCGCCCTCAACCCGAGGGACTCGGCATCCATGACGGCCTGCTCCCAGGCCTGACAGACCTCGGCCAGGAAATCGTGACCGGCCGGTGTGGTCTCATCGACCCGGTAATTGCCATTGTCGCCGTAGTAACCCACGGCCGAGGCGGACACGAAGACACGGGGCCGCGCCTGTACCGGCATCGCGGCAAGCGCGCTGGTCAACAACTGGGCCCCGCCGGCGCGCGACTCGAGGATGGCCTTCTTGCGGCGGGCCGTCCATCTGCCCCCGACCACCGGTTCACCGGCCAGGTGTACGATGGCGGAGGAACCGGACAAAGCGGCCGCATCGATCTCGTGGGTCTGCGGATCCCATGCGAAGTATTCGCAATCGTCCCCGAGCAGCATCCGCGCAGCGGCCGGGTCGCGGCTCAGCACGCGTACTTCTTCGCCGGCCGCCAGAAGTTCTGCGACCAGGGTACGCCCGATCAAGCCGGTTGCGCCGGTGACCACCACCCTCATGCCGAAGTTCCCATGAACATGACGTACCCTTGCGACCGGGACCGTGATAGGCCGGCCTCGTGTCGAGACTGGGCTTGTACGCAATTCCGCTCGGGTTGGCCAGCATGTGCTCGCTTCTCACCGGAGCGTGCACGGCGACCGGGGACCGCGCGCTCACCGCGGGGGCCGCGGCCAGCATGCGGGTCGTAATGCCCGGCATCCTCGCCGAGTTCAGTCGCAAGAGCGGCCTGAAGGTCATGGCCAGCTATGCGGCCTCGGGCACGATCGCGCGCCAGGTCGAGCGCGGGGCGCCCCTGGACCTCGTCGTGATGGCATCGCCCGCCGTGCTGGACGAACTCGAACACGGCGGTTTCCTGGTCCCCGCCAGCAGGCGTTCGCTGGCAACCAACAGCATCGTGCTCGTCGGCCGCACGGGAACTCCCCCGGTGCTCTTCAGCGCCCTCGGCCATCCGGGACCGCGGTTCCGTATCGCGGTGGGCGACCCGCGTAATGTGCCCGTGGGTGTTTATGCGCGCCAGCTTCTCGAAGATCTCGGCCACTGGCAGGGACTGGCGGGACACCTGGTGCTCGGCCGTGACGTGGCCGGGGTGCTGGCCTATGCGCGCCGCGGCGAGGTCGACGCCGGCATCGTATACGACACCGACACGGTCGGGGTGCCCGGGCTGCGGGTCTTCGACCGCGCGCAGGGGATCCGGGCGCCCGAACCCGAGGTCGTCGCCGCGCTCATCGTGAATTCCGAACAAATGGCGGGCCGCGCCGCCGCCTTGTTGGACTTCCTGGTCTCGGACAATGCCCGCCACGCGCTCTCGCGGGCCGGGTTCGGGCCACCAAGGCCGGTGTCATGAGCACGGTATTCGACCCATTCCCCGTGCTCCTCTCTCTCGAGGTGGCCACGGCGAGCCTGCTCGTGGTCACTCCCATCGGGCTCGCGCTCGCGCTCGTTCAGGCCCGCTCCCGCTACCGCCTGAGCGCCCTGGTCGACGCCGCCATACTGTTGCCGATGGTGCTACCGCCTTCGGTGGTGGGTTACTTCCTCATCGTCCTTCTCGGCCGGCGCGGTCCTGTCGGAACATGGCTGGCCGAAAGCCTCGACATCACTCTTATATTCACGCCGGCTGCGGCGGTTATCGCCTCTACCGTGGTAGCCCTGCCGCTTCTGGCCAAGACCGCCCAGCCCGCCATCGAAGCCGTCCCGCTCGAATACGAGGACGTGGCCCGCACCCTTGGTCTCGGACCGGCGGCCGTGATCTTGCGGGTGACCCTGCCGAGCGCGTGGCGCGGCATAGCGGCGGCGATGGCGCTGGCCTTTGCCCGCGCGGCCGGCGAGTTCGGGGCCACGCTCATGTTCGCCGGCAACATCCCGGGACGCACCAACACCATGCCGCTCGAGATCTACGCGGCCTACCAATCGGGGCACGACGACAGGGCCTTGCTGTACGTCCTGATACTGAGCGGGTTGTCCTGCCTGGTCGTCTTCCTCGCATCACGCCTGAGCCCCGCGAGGCGGCGATGAGCAAGCCGCTGCTCGAAGCGAGCTTCAGCCTCGGGTTGGACGGCCGTGGCCGCGCCTTCCGGCTCGATGCCGAGTTGACGGCGGACCGCGGCGTGCTTGTGCTCTCCGGGCCGTCGGGCTCGGGAACGTCGACCGTCCTCAAGGCCCTGGCCGGCCTCCTGCGTCCCGACTCGGGTCACATAAGGATAGGGGAGCGGACCGTTTACGATTCGAAGGCGCGGGTCTCGCGACCCGCCCACTTGCGCCGGGTCGGATACGTGCCCCAGCAACGCTCTCTGCTCCCATTCCTCGATGTCTGGGCCAACATCACCTTCGGGCTCGGCCGTACGGGCCGGCGGCGTGACAACCGGGCGGTCGCCGCCCTTGTCGACGAACTCGGCATAGGCGGCCTGCTGCGGGCCGCGCCCGCCACGCTGTCGGGCGGCGAAGCGCAGACCGTGGCGCTCGCGCGCGCACTTGCCGTCGATCCGGATCTCTTGTTGCTCGACGAACCATTCGCATCTGTCGATCACAGATCACGCGACCGTCTGCTGGCAACCCTTCGAACGGCGCTCGAACGCCGGTCCGTCCCCGCCGTCCTGGTAACCCACGATCGCGAGGAGGTGCGCCTCGTCGCGGACAGCGTGGCGCGCATCGAAGAAGGGCGGACGCTGGGGCAGGGTCCGGTGTCGGAAATGCTGGCAACGCCGTCCTAACGACGGCCATTGTTCATACCCGTTCGCGCTCGGAGACTTTCCTGGTGTCGGTGACAAAGAAGGTTCCGCTCGCGCGGGCCAAGACCTTGTCGTTCTCATCGGTGATCTCGCCTTCCAGATAGGCGGTACGCTTGGTGAGGTTGAGCAGCCTCGCACAAGCCGTGATGCGGCCGGATATCACCGGCCGGAAATAGTTGATCTTGATCTCCAAGGTCGCGGCGCCTTTTTCCCGGGGAAGCTCGGTGATCACGGCCTTGCCCATCGCCGTGTCGATGAGGGAGAACAGGACACCGCCGTGGGCGCGGCCTGCCGTGCTCATGTGCTTGTCGGCCAGGTCGAGAGCGATGCGGGCCTCTCCCGCGCCGCTCTCGACGGCCACGAAACCCACGTGCTCCGAGAACTTGCTCCCGGTAACCATGCTTGCCCGCTCAGGATGCCTTGCCCGGGACCTTGGCCAGCCCGGAATAGAGTTCGGGTCGGCGCCCGCGCAGCAGCCCGAACCAGTCACGGTACTCGACGATCTCGTCGAGGTCGAGTTCGGCCAGCGCCACCCCCTCCTCGTCGGGGCCCAGCTCGGCGAGCACGGCGCCCCGGTGATCGCATATGAAGGAATGGCCATAGAAGGTCTGCCCGTTCTCGTTGCCGGTGCGGTTGGCCGCGGCCACCGGAATGCTGTTGGCGACCGCGTGCCCCGTCATTACCCGCCGCCAAGGGTCCTTGGTGTCGACGCCGGCGCGCCCGGGCTCGCTGCCGATCGCCGATGGATAAACGATGAGTTCGGCGCCGTCGAGCGCCAACAGCCGGGCACACTCGGGATACCACTGGTCCCAGCAGATCGACACGCCGAGTTTCATGTACTTGGTGGCCAAAGCGACAGGCGCGTTCGGACCCGGGTCGAAATAGAAGCTCTCCTCGTAGCCGGGACCCTCGGGAATATGGGTCTTGCGGTAAAGCCCCAGACAGCTACCGTCGGCATCTATCGTGGCGACGGTGTTGAAACAGCGCCTGCCTTCGCGCTCGAAGAAGGAAAGCGGCAACACGACCGAGCATTCGGCGGCCACGCGCGACATCGCCTTTATCATCGGGTGGTCCGCAGCCGGACGGGCTCTGTCGCGCAGCCCTTCGTCCTTGGTCTTGGGAAAGTACGGACCTTCGAAAAGTTCCGGCAAGACCACCACCGAAGCGCCGCCGGCGGCGGCCTCGCGCACCAAGGTCTCGATCTTGTCGAGATTGGAGCCGTCGGCCGCGGCCAGTTCGGCCTGCACGACGGCGGTCGAGACCACGCGCCCGCTCACGCCGTGGCCGGCTCCTGCATCGTTATACAGTGGAAGGCGCCGCCGCCACGCAACAGATGTGTCGCGTCGAGCCCGACGGTGTCACGGTCGCTGAAGCAGGAAGCTATGGCGTCCACGGCTGCGTTATCATAGGGACTGCCGAAGACCGGGACCACCACGGCGCCGTTGGATACGTAGAAGTTGAGGTAGCTGGCCGGCAGCGATTGGCCTTCCTCATCGACCACCTTGCCCGGTACCGGGACCTCCACCACGTCCAGGGGCTGATCGAGTTCCCGGCACCAGCGCCTGATCCGGCGGCTGACGGCTTGGAGAACAACCTCGTTAGCATCACCCTTCTCGGCGGCGCTGCTCACCAGAACACGGCCGCCCGGCACGAAACGAGCCAAGGTATCGACATGGCCGTCGGTGTGATCGCCCGCGAGCATGCCGTCGAGCCACAGTAGCTCGGAAACCCCGAAGGCCCCGGACAAGGACCGCGCCGCCGCCTTCTCATCAAGGCCCGGATTACGCTCGCGTGCGAGCAGGCAAGATCTCGGCACGATGGCCAGTCCGTTGCCGTCAACGTCTATCGCACCTCCTTCGAAGACCATGTCAACCACGTAGTGAGCCCCGCCGATGAGGCCGGCCATGCGCTCCGCCAGGTCGCGGTCGCCGTCGAGCAGGTACTTCCCTCCCCATCCATTGAAGCTGAAACGCACCGTCGAGGTCCGGCCCGGCCGGCCGCTCAGGAATATCGGGGCGGTGTCACGCACCCAGATATCGCCGAAGGACAAGCGGTGGAAACCGACGTCGAGCCCTTCGAGCGCGCCGGCGGCCTGGGTACGGCCGGCCTCATCGAGCACGAGGATCTCTATGCGTTCGCCGGATATGGCCCGACAAAGCTCCGTGAACTCGCGGCGCAGGCCCGCAAGGTCGCTGCCCCACAGTCCTTCGTGACTCGGCCAAGCCATCCAACATGCGCGGTGGGGCGCCCACTCGGCCGGCATTGAGAGGCCGTCGTGAACCGGACTGTTCGCGTGCACGCTCGCGGTCAAGACGTCTGTACTCCGAGCGTCCGTTCTGTCACAAGCGAACGGCAATGAGCAGCGCCCGCATCCACGGCGAGGCTGTCGTAAACGGCGTTCGCCTCCATTACGTCGAGTCGGGTAGCGGGCCCTTGGTTCTTCTGCTGCACGGCTTCCCCGAGTTCTGGTACTCGTGGCGCGAACAGATCCCCAAGCTCGCGGATGCCGGGTTCCGGGTCATCGCCCCCGACATGCGCGGTTACAACCTTTCCGACAAACCACGCACACGGCGCGCGTATTTCATCGGGGAACTGGTGGAGGATATGGCCGCCCTCATCACACAGACCGGCGCGGGCAAGGCCTCGGTGGTCGGACACGACTGGGGCGGCATCGTGGCCTGGTATCTGGCCGCGCGACGGCCCGACCTAGTCGAGCGGCTGGCACTGCTCAACTCGCCGCCGCCACCGGCCTTTCTGCGCGAGATAAAGACCCGTGAGCAGATGCGCAAGTCGGCCTACGCACTGCTGTTCAGGCTTCCATGGTTGCCCGAGGCGCTGCTCGGGGCCCGCGGCCTCGCTGCCATAGAACGCCTTTTCACGCTGGAGCCCGTGAGCGCGTTCTCCGAACGCGACATCGGCGCCTACAAGACGGCGCTTTCCCAGAAAGGCGCCCTGACGGCAGCGCTCAACTACTATCGCGCCATCTTCGCCCGCGAGAACAAGCGTGACATGCGCGAGCACGGACGCATCGAGGTTCCCACCCTTCTCATATGGGGTGAGCGCGACCGCCATCTGGTTTCGCGCATGGCCGACGGGCTCGAAGAATTCGTGAGCGATCTCAGGGTCGAGCGCCTGGCGGAGGCCACCCACTGGGTCCACCACGACGAACCCGAACGGGTCGCCGCCCTGCTGCTCGAACACCTCGCGGGTTAGCCGAGCCCCATCATGTCGACGAAGCCGAGACGGTGCCCGGCGGTCAGACCGCCGTCAACGACCATCGCCGCGCCGCTGACGAAGGAAGCGTCATCGGAGGCAAGGAAACATACGGCGGCGGCTATCTCCTCGGGACGTCCCGCGCGACCGAGCGCGTGAGCCTCTTCGAACTTGCGCCAATACTCGCGCATGCCGTCCACGTCGAAGATGCTGCGGGTCATCGGCGTGTCGACGAGACCGGGACACACGCAGTTCACGCGTATGCCCTTGCGACCGTAGTCCATGGCCAGATTTTTAGTCAGGAGCACCACGCCGCCCTTGGATGCGTTGTAACCGCTGCCGCCTTCGGCGCCCTCGAGCCCTTCGATGCTGGCGATGTTGACGATGCTGCCGCCCCCCTTATCGAGCATGCCGCGCAGGGCGTGCTTGCAAACGAGGAAGGTGCCTTTGAGGTTGACGTCGAGCACGCGGTCCCACTCCTCCACCGGATAATCGTGCACCGCCCCGCCGCTGGCCACGCCTGCCGTCACCCGCACCGCCCCACCAGCGGCAGCGTTAGCCGTCGTGTCTCCGCCAGCGACCTCCACGCTGCCGCCGGTGCCGGAGTTCCCGCCACCGACGGTCACCGCGATGCGGCCACCTTTGCCGCCCGTCGACGCGCCCGTGGCAACCGAGAACGACCCGCTGTTGCCGGCGCTCGTGGTACCGGAGGCAAAGGCGAGCGCGCCGCTCACGCCGTTGGTCCCGGCGTTGTGCGTCGCGACCTCGATCGACCCGCTCGACGTCGCCGTGCCCTTCCCGCTCGCAACGGCGATGTCGCCGCCCGATGCGCTCGCTCGGCGGAGCTTCGAGCTGCGCCTGATGTGCGCATTTGCACCGCAGGTGTAGGGGATCGGCAGGGGCTCGGACGGGCGTGGGATAGAGTATGACCCGCTGGTGCGTCGATCTTCGGCGCATCGTGCGCACGAGGAGCCTCCATGC